>CALYBN010000048.1 GCA_944414825.1 uncultured Rikenellaceae bacterium | reverse complement strand
CGGCATAGGTGGCCATGCGCTTCACCATTTCGGCTTTTTTTGTGGAGTTAAGCGAATCCCAGGGCACGGCGCTTGAGTCGCGGGGCGTGAGCTCCCACCGCGGGTCGATGATGCCCAGTTGTTTCATTTTCTCATACCGCCGGGCGCGAGCCTCGTCCCAGCCACATTCATAGTAATCCATATACCGGTCGATGGTCTCCGGACGGGCGTGCAGCGGCCAGTGGGGCGCATTGTAGGCCAGATAGAGGAAGAACGGATGGTCGTTCTGCTTTGCCTTGTGTTCGTTGAGGAACGAGCAAGCGTAGTCGCCGATCATGTCGGTGACGAAGTAGGGCTCGCCGGGATATTTTTCGTTGTCGAGCGAGATATTGACCGGTTTCCAATAATGGGCGGCACCGCCGACGATGCCGAAGAAACGGTCGAAACCGCGCTGACGGGGCCATTGCGATTTGTCCTGGCTGCCGTGTTTGGCATTTTTGCTGGATACTACGTGCCATTTGCCGGACATGTAGGTGTCGTAGCCCACGGTTTTGAGGACCTCAGGCAGCGTGATGCTGTTTTCGGTCAGGTTTCCGACATATCCTTCATAGCCCAGGTTGCGGTCAACCATCCAGCCCACTCCGGCCTGATGGGGGGTGAGCCCGGTCAGCAGACTGGCCCGGGTGGGACAACTGCGCGCAGTGTTGTAAAATTGGGTCATTCGCAGGCCGTTTTCAGCCAGTTGATCCAGGTTCGGAGTCGATATTTCGCTCCCGTAGCAACCCAGATCAGAGTAGCCCATATCGTCGACCAGAATCAGTACGATATTGGGTCGTTCGCTCTGCTGAGCACAAGCTGGTGCTGCAACCATGGTGGCAGCCAGCCCGGTAAATAGTATTTGATGCTTCATAATATAAGAGAATGGATTTAGGTTTGAACAAAAATACTAATAGATAAACTAAAAAAACCTGTAGATATGTTGTAGAATCGGGTAAAATATTCTTTTCTGAACATTTTTGCGGATTATTTGTCGTTCTGTGCTATTCCCTTTTCGCTGTGGATTCTTATTTTTGTATGACGAACGAGAGGATCAAAAGTATTTTCTTTTCGTTGCTGACCTTAAACCTTGTCAAAATTAGCGATATTATGAATGTGAACCTTAAAATTACAGGCTTGTGTTCCCTGGCAGCCATTTCTGCATTTCCGCTGACGGCCAAGGAAAATACGCGTCCGAACATTATTCTGATCATGAGTGATGACATGGGTTATTCCGACATTGGTTGCTATGGCGGTGTGATCCGTACGCCGAATCTGGATCGACTGGCACAGGAGGGTGTGAAGTACACCCAATTCTATAACATGGGACGCAGCTGTCCTACCCGGGCCTGCCTGCTGACGGGACTCTATCCGCATCAGGCCGGGATCGGGCACATGATGAACGACCGCGGTCAGGATGGATATCGCGGCGATCTGAATCGCAACTGCGTGACGTTGGGCGAAGTGATGCGTTCGGCGGGTTATGCTACGTTCGTATCCGGGAAATGGCACGTCACCAAACACGTGAAACCGGAGGGCCCGAAAGACAACTGGCCGTTGCAGCGTGGTTTCGACCGTTTCTACGGAATTATCCACGGCGGTAGCAGCTACTATGATCCTTATACGCTGACGCGCGACAATGAGTTTATTACGCCGCTGACCGACCCGGAATATAAACCGGAACGTTATTACTTTACGGATGCCATTACCGACAATGCCATCCGTTTCATCGACGACATGAAGGACGAGAACCGTCCCTATTTCCTATATATGGCTTATACGGCTGCCCACTGGCCCATGCAGGCCTTTGAGGAGGATATTGCCGAGTATGACGGCGTGTTCGACAAGGGTTGGGATGCAATCCGGCAGGAGAAACACGACCGGATGGTCTCGATGGGACTGATGGATCCCAATTGGGACCCGGGAGTGACGAGCGACGACAAGATTACGCCGTGGGATAAACTCTCGCCGGAGGATCAGCGCTGGGAGGCACACCGCATGGCAGTCTATGCTGCGATGGTAACCCGCATGGATAAGAATATCGGCAAGTTGATCGACTACCTGAAGAAGAGTGGTACCTTGGACAATACGGTAATTTTCTTTCTGGAGGATAATGGTGGTTGCGCCGAGGACTTCCTGTCGCAGGGCAAGATTCGTATGACCAACTTCCCCGATGGTACCAGTGTGGAGCCGATGACAGACGATGAGTTCGTACCTCAGATGATCCCTTACAAGAACCGCGAGGGTAAGGAGATCTGGCAGGGTAAAGGCCTCATGATGGGTGCCGATACGACATGGGGAAGCTACGGCAAGGCTTGGGCCAACGTGAGCAACTATCCTTTCCGGATGTATAAACACTGGGTACACGAAGGTGGTATCTCCACGCCGATGATTGTGCACTGGGGAAATGGGATCAAGAAAGCGGGGCAGGTGCGTACCCAGCCGGCACACTTGATCGATATTATGGCAACGTGTGTGGAATTAGCTGAGGCTCCTTATCCGACCCGTTATAACGGCTATGAGATCAAACCGATGGAGGGTGTGAGCCTCGTGCCGACGTTCAATAGCGATAAGCCGCTCGACCGTGAGGCCATCTACTTCGAACATGAGGGGAACCGTGCCGTGCGGATGGGTAAGTGGAAACTGGTTTCGCGTGCTCCTTACGGCAACTGGATTCCCGATCCTGCCGGCAAATGGGAGTTGTACGACATGGAGGCCGACCGGACCGAGATGCACGATCTCAGTGCACAGTATCCCGAGTTGGTGGAGAAGATGTCGGCCATGTTCGAGGCTTATGCCAAACGAGCCAATGTTTATCCTCTTCCGAAGAATAGGTATTAGAAATACTATATAGTCAGGTTAATTTTAAAGGTGGGATGGCGCTCCTAAGTTTTTAGGGGCGCTGTCTTTTTGTTTTGGTTTTGCTGGGATATAGACATGGGAGGGGGAAGCCCCTGTGTTCTCAAGGCTGTTTGCGATAACCCGCCGGGGCCGACCGGTTTTGGAATGGTTGCCTGCAACGAATCCCCCTTGCTTGCTAGATGTATGAAGAGGTTTCTTCCCTCTGAGAAATAGTGCCTCCTCCTCAGAGAAACGCTTTTTATTCTGGAGAATGTTATCCCTCCCTTCCGCGCGTGTTTAGCTGCTCAGGAGCAGAAGAGGAATAAAATCTTAATATCGGATCTTCTGCAGGTCCTTCTTGTCGTATTTGATCTCGTGTCGATCCAACATCAGAATGTCCTCTTCCGTAAGACCTGTATCCAGAAAGTCAACCGCATGATCATGGTCATTCAGGTACATGCGAGGGGCGTCCTGCCACTCGGCGTTGACCAGTGATCGCGAGGGATCGACATATCGGCTTTCGATGGATGCCATGTCGGCGATCGTATGGAACAGGTTTCCTGTTGTCCCCGCAGCATCGCGATTTGCCATGGCTGCTACATACTTCTCCGGGAATACGCTGCGATACCGGTTTGAGAACCAAGCGAATGCCGCTACATGCAGTTGGTAGTAGGTCGTGGTGGGTGAGGCGTGGAGAAAACGGTACCGGCGATCATCCATCAAATCCTCGCCATGGTCGGCACAGTAGAGTAGCGCCGAGCAAACGTTGGCATTATCGAGCGTGGCGATGACTTTCGATAATACGTAATCCGTGTAGAGTATGCTGTTGTCGTAGGAATTGATCACCTCCTGGCGCGAGGAGCGCTTGACGGCAAGCGCGTAATCCGGTTTGAACTGGGCAAATTCCTTGCTGTAACGTTTGAAGTAGGCAAAGTGAGAGCCGTACGTGTGGATAACCACGAACAGATTGTCATCACTGGAGGCGATCTGTTTTTTCAGAATCGGGATGACCTCTTCATCGAGGTGTTCTACCCCGAAATTGCTGTTATGCGAAGTGATGTCGATCGTTGTGTCGGCCTCGTTGGCGAAAAAGTCGATGAGTGACCGGTTGGGCGGTTGATTGGAGATGAATACCGTACGGAATCCGGCCTCTTTGAACAGCGTGAGCATGCTTTTCTGCACCCAAATACTGTCGAAATTCTCCGCGGAAGCTCCCGAAAGGATGATCGGAACACTTTTGTGAGTGGTGTTGCTTTGGGTCAGGATGTCGCGGAAAGCGACCAGATTCGCTTGTTGACTCAGGCGCGGGGTCGTCTCGCGTTCATAGCCGAACAGCTGCCAGGAGGCAGCTCGTGATGCCTCTCCGATGACCATCACATACACCTCGCGACGCACCGAATCCTGTTGCCCCTTGACGGCATGAAACCGGAACTCTTTCGAGGTTTGCGGAAAGTCCAGGCTTTTGTGCCAGCGGTGGATCGTGAGTTGGATGTTGTGGATCACGTTAACCGGGAAGATATGGTATTTGATGCCGAACTCGCTGTTGCGATGTGCCGAGATCAGGGCGGAACCGCCTCCTGCGACCAACAGTGTCGCGCCGACGAGGACGATCCGGATACGTTGCTGCGAAGAGGATTTGATATCTCGCCTGATGGATCGGATGGCGATGAAAATCAATGGAATGTAAATTATACATACACCGATGATGGCTGGGTAGATGTTCCCCAGCAGTTCGCCGGCTTCCGAGACATTGGTCGTGAACAGGTTGGTGAACATGTCTACTGCGATGATCGAATCGCCGAACAGATAGAGCAATACCAGTTGGAATGCCCCCAGAATCATGAGCGGAAGCGCTGCCAGCATCATGATGCCCGGATGTCGGGTCGGTAGTGTCCATAGCAGATAGAAGCCGGCTGGTATCAGCAGCGAGGCTATGATGGTTGTCGCCGTATAGGGCTCCGTGATGGCCAGGCCCATGTTGGGCACCAGCATGAGCACTACGAAAACGGTAATGAGATGTGCCGGAGCGTCCAGAAAATGGCCTATTTTTTTAAAAAGCTTCATTGATGCTGAATAAAAATCCTTGTTCTTTCTTGCCGAATCCGTAGTCAAGCCGGACGTTGACCCGTTTCTTGAACTCCCATCTCAGGCCAAGGCCGTAGTTGGGTAGTGTTTCGGCGAAGTCGAACGTTTTGAACGAATGAAATACATTTCCCGCACCGCCCCAAATGACGGCTCCGATCCGCCGATAGATCCGTTGGCGTAACTCGACCTGAAACTCAAGAATATCGCGATCGCGGAAGCGCCCTTCATAATATCCGCGCATGCGCGACGATCCGCCCAGCATCGAGAGCATGGTCCAGGGAACCTTGCCGGTCTGAACCTGTCCATGGAGGTCGTAAGCCAGAATAGCGTCTTTCCACAACCGATGGTAGTAGTTGACGAACAGCTCCGTACGGTTGAATGCCGGGTGGTTGCCCATGAACCCCGGGAAGAAACGTTGGTCCAGTTTGAAATACCAGCCGCGATAGGCATTGGTGATGAAGTCGCGCGAATCGTACAGAATGAAGGCTCCGACACCCGTGTTGATGTATTGTGTTTTCTGCTCCCAACCGTAGTTCAGATAGCTCCGCCCCAGTTCGTCGAAATCTACCCCTCGGATGAAATTGAAACTGCCGTTGAGTCCCAGGTAGAGATTCGTGGCGATGCGGTACATGAAGTCTACTTTCAGTTGCGATTGCTGACGTTTATAGCTGCCGGCCTCGTTATGCAATCCGTTTGCATAGCCGATACCCCAGAAGGCGCTGGGCATCGAAAAGAAATACATGTTGTAGTCGAGCCGATAGCGGGCTCCTTGGAACAGGGTATTGCCGCGTATGCCGAGCATATAGAACCCCGTGGTCGTGATGTCTCCGAAGAGCGAGACATTTGAAGGCGGAATACTCAGATCCTCCCGGTCGGCACGGAAGAGCCCTGCGGCAACGATCCCCAGGCCCAGTTTGATGTCCGAGGAGTAGTGCGGGCCGCCGATGATGCTGAAGTCGAACTTCTTGGTCAGGGTTTTGTCTTCGTTTGCCGTGGCAAAATAGTTGATGAAGCGGCGGAAGAAGCCCGGACGTTGGGTTGTATCCGCAGCCTGTCTGATTGTGGTGTCAGCCGCTTGAGTCTGGGGCGCAGAAGAGGTTGCCTTGGACAAAGGGGGAACGCTCGGTATGTCCGTGGTATCCACTGTCGGTATGACGGATGACCTGTCGGCGGAATCCTGAGTCTCTGGGGCTACTGTGACGATCAGTTGGCCACCACGGAGAGAAGACTCCCTATTCTCTGTATTGCCGGCGACGGAAGTCGCTCCTGCGAACAGTGTCGTCCACAAAGCCGTCGCTGTCAGGAGGATGGTTTTGCGCTTGACCATGGTCCGTTCAAGTATTATTTATATTGGTTGATCACCCGGAAAAACTCCTCGATATCCTTTTTGGACATCTCGCCTTTGTGTAGGAATGCGATTTCGCCCTCTTTTGTGACGAACAGAATCGTGAAAAGGTTGTTGACGTCTCCCAAGCCCCAGCCGTCTCGGAGCAGATGTTCCGGATCGGTATAGATGTTTGCTCCGGTTTTTTTGACCTTGTTTCGGATGATGGCCCGGACGATGCTGTTTGGCATCATGGGGGCATCCTTCAGGTTGACAATGCCATAGGCCATGATATTGTCGCTGTTGATGGGATGCTCTTCCAGGTAGTCGGTGAAGGATTTGTTTTGCGAAGCATGGTCCGGGTCGGGATAGAAGATGAGGAGATGCTTTTCGCCGAATCCGGGCAAGGGAATGCTTTGGTCGTTACTGTCGCGTATGGCGACCTGTTTTACTTTTGAACCTACAGTTGCCGTCTGTTTTTGAGCCATCATAGTGGTCGGGATGACCAGCAGTAGGAGAGTAAAGTATTTTTTTAAAATCATGCAACTCTTCATAATCAATCATTTTTAGTTGAGAGAAATTTCTCCGATGAGTTGCAAATATAATAAACTTTTTTAGTACCGTATTAGATTGATAATAGGTAAAAAGGTCGGTTTTATTATCATTTATAAGTAAGAAGGGACGAAAATTTGTGATTTACTCTGTTTGGACACTTCCGGAACCGGTGTGAAGCATGATTTTCAGGCGTCGAAATCGGTGCGGAAGAGAGCGGAAAAATCTTGATAAGTTTTGAAAACTACCTTATCTTTGTGGGCTAAGATACTCGCTTGGTGGCGAGTCCAAATGTCAAAACCATGTCTCTTCCGAAAGAAGATGCCCTGAAGATTCGGGTACAGCGATATATTGTATGGACATCCGTCCTGTTGTTGGTCGGGAAGTTCATTGCCTTTTTTGTGACGAACTCCGTCGGTGTCTTGACCGATGCGATGGAGAGTATCGTGAATGTCACGGCCGGGTTTATCAGTCTGTATAGCATTCGGTTGGCAGCCAAGCCCAAGGATGACGACCATCCTTTCGGGCATGGGAAGGTGGAGCTGATTTCCGCTTCGCTCGAGGGATTGATGATCATGGTGGCCGGGGGGCTTATCATTTTCGAAGGAGTGCGGCGTTTGTTCGTGCCTTCGGAAGTGGGACAACTAGATACAGGTATCGTGGTGGTTGCCGTTGCCGGGGCCGTCAACTATGCCATGGGGTGGTACAGTATTCGTACCGGTAAAAAGTTCGGATCGATCGCTTTGGTGGCCGGTGGGCGCCATCTGCAGTCGGACACCTATTCGACCATCGGTCTGGTGGTGGGGCTGATTCTGCTCTATGTGACAGGGCTGGTGTGGATCGATAGCGCCCTGGCCCTGCTTTTCGGCGGAATCATCGTCGTGACGGGGATACAGATTCTGCGCAAGACGGTTTCCAACTTAATGGATAAGGCGGATGTGTCGGCGCTGGAAACGATGGTGGCAACGATCAACCGATGCCGTCACAGCGATTGGATTGATGTCCATAACCTGAAGGCGGTCCGTTACGGGAATTTTCTCTATATTGATTGTGACCTGACCCTGCCGTGGTACTATAATGTGGCCCAAGGACATGACTCCTGCGACCAATTGCGAGATACGATCGTGGAGGCGTTTCATGGTAAGGCGGCCGTTGCGGTGCATGCCGATCCCTGTAAACCGAAACAGTGCGTGCATTGCAACATTGCAGAGTGCCCGTCACGTTCAGCTGCGTGCGAGAGTCCGTTGAATCTAAACCTGCGTTACATGATCAGCGATGAGGCCCGGATCGCCCAAGGGATGAAGTGAGGCGACCTTTTGGAAGGCTTATTTTAACAGGAAGGGTTTTCGGCAGTCCGGATGCGGGGATGCACACAGGATGTGGTGCCAATTTGAGAGGGATCGTGGGGCATAGATTTGCACGCTTCGTTTTGATTCATTATCTTCGGTTGTTGTATTGCTAATTCCCGATGACATGAAGCGACACGTGTGTACTCTGCTTTTTCTGGCCATTTTGTCTCTGAGCTGTGCCGATAGGGTTCAGTTGACCAAGACCCTCACTCAGCTTGAGAAGATGGTTGTAAATGCACCTGACAGTAGCTTGTCGATATTACGGAGTATGCCTGTCGAATCGCTGGGTAAGCGCGCGACGTGCGCTCAGTATGCTCTGCTGTATGCCGAAGCCGTGGACCGAGCCGGCGTTGAGGAGAATTGTGATTCGTTGCTGCGTCTGGCGTGGGGGTATTATCAGGATCGGCCTCATGAGATTCGCCATCTGTGCAAGACGCTCTATTATCAGGGAAGGTGTAAGTTGCGGCAGGGTGACAAGCCGGGAGCCTTGCGTCTGTTTCTGGAAGTGGAGGAGCGGTTGCGCGAGGTCGACGAACCTTATTATTTGGGTCTACTCTACCTGCGTATCGGAGAGGTTTACCGGGCTGAGTTGAATTTCGTACGGGCTTATCGCTATTATCGGGATGCCCGCGATCTTTTCATGCGGACCGAAAGTACTCGGCAGACCGCCGAAGCATTGCTGGGGATGACCGCTTCGGCCTTACAAATGCGGGATTTGGGCCGCGCGCGACGCGACTGTATGATGGCACTCGAATTGGCAGACGAATTGCGGGATGATTCACTGGTGAAGCAAACGCTTGCCTATGTTGCTACGCTGTACACTGTTTCGGAAACGGAGCGGATTCCGAACGATCTCTTGCTGCGGATCGAAGGATCGGTCTGCGGTGATTCTACAGCCATGGGGTTGTGCGTACAGGCTCAGACGCAGTTGCTCCGGAGGCGTTTTGACCGTGCGGACTATTATCTCCGATTGGCCGAGGAGCGGGTATCGGACTCTGACGATCTCTCCATGCTGCTCTATACGGCATACCGGATTGATGTGTTGGCGGGACGTTACCAGGAGGCAATGCAGCACATTCATCGTTTTTTTCTTCAGAACGATTCCCTCACTCGGGCGGCTCTGCAGACCTCTGCCGGGATGATCGAAAAGGAGTATTTTCGGGAACGGGCAGCTTTTGCCGATTATCGGATCGAGAACCGTCGCGATTGGGAACGAGTGGTGGCTGTTACGGTCATACTTGTGCTTGGTATTGCGGGGTATTTGCTCTGGCAGCGGATCCGTCTGCATAAGGAGCGTAACGAACGCTATCTGTTGCTTGTCCGGGAGGCACAGACTGAATACCAGGAACTCTCCCGATCCATGGCTCGGAAGGATGATGCGGAGACGCGGCTGAAGGGCCTTATAGCCTCGCGCTTTGATATTGTAGATCAGTTGGGTAAGACGTTGTATGAACGGGAGAATACCGTCTCCGGGCAGGCGGTTATGGTTCGACAGGTGAAGCAACTGATCGACGGATTTACCGAGAACGGGGAGATGTTGCAAGAATTGGAGCAGATCGTAGATATGGCTCATGATGGTGCAATGCAGAAGCTGCGGCGAGATTTTCCGCGGATGAAAGCGGCAGACCTTCGTTTGTTGTGCTACATTTTCGGCGGTTTTTCTCCGCAGGTCATCAGCCTTTTTATGCGAGATAGTGTGGCCAATGTCTATGCCCGCAAATCGCGACTAAAGTCTCGTATCAAATCCTCCGATGCTCCTGATAAAGAGCTGTTTATTTCCCTGTTGGAGTAGGGGTGTTAGGGCAGTGTTAGAAATCGGGAGGATGTATTGTGACTAATCGACTGATTGTCAGGTGATATTTTAGGCCTTTTGTTAGGTTCGGAAGTCCGTATCGCAACTGGAAAGCGGTACGGACTCTCTATTTTTGCACTCAGAGATATATCCCGTTTTTGAAGCTTCTGGAAACATAGTGGGAATAAAGATGTTTAATTAATTAATGTTTTTTTAAGATGAAAACACGGAAATTTTTTATCGCTTCTCTCTTAGGAGTAATGTTCTTTTCGGCTTGTTCGGAAAAAAAAGTAGACCCCTCTGAAAAAGATGCGGTCGCACAGATCACGGTACTCGATGAGGCTGGCAAACCGCTTGGCGGAGTACCCGTGTTGATCTATGATGAGAAGGGCTATGCAGCTTTCCAACAGAATCGAGCCACGGCGGCCCTGGCGGGGACACTGACACTCCCGGACGGTAAGGTCGATTATCGTCTTCCGTATCAGAAATGGTTTGCTTCTGGCAGCCGCGTTGTAACGTTTGTCGTAAAGGAGGAGTATGATATGGATAATTATCATATCTGGGCGATCAGTCGGACGATCAAGGCTTCGGAAAAGGTGGAGATTGAGTTTGAACTGGATAAGAATCTCCCTTCTATGCCGGGGTCCGGGTTAGAAATTTTCGATGAGAATAACGGCCATACCTTATTGGGGGGAGCTGCCTATCTTGATGCGTCGCACAATTTCGTGGGTGGTGACCGCTATTCGTTCGTCGATGCGGGAGCGGTTTCCGACCTGAATGCCTTGGGAGAGTTGAAACTCGAAGGTTTTACGGATAAGATCGCAGCAAAACCCCAACATGGATACTTTGTGTGTAAGGATATCTCGATGATGGAGTTTCCATCGGGCAGATGGGGCGTTTCGATAGACGCCGAGTATATGAAAATGTACGTTACGGATTGGCTGTATCGGGATGGTAAAATCGTGGGGATAGCTGTTCAGTATTTGATTCAGCAACCCGCAGATCATGGCCTTCCTGCCTGGGATACGGTCTATGATACAAAGTTGGCAGATGGTGGAGCGGTCACGATTTCGCTTCCGACGGAATTCGGTACATGTGAGTGCGTCCCGGCCGGAAATGCATCCCTTCAGTTCTCTTATGGTGCGGGTCATGTGACGGTCCGTACCATGGACCCTGCAGCCGTTGTCGGCAAAGAGTATCGTTTCTATATTCGAGTCGGTGTTTATTATACTGCTGCGAAACTTCGTATCGCAGCCTGATTTGAGAGCGGGAAGTGGTGTTGGTCTCTTTTGAAGTGTGAAGTTTCGGTTTTGGCAGAGGTCCTGTTGTCGGATTTTCAGGTTTAGGTTGGGTGAATCTAATAGAAAAACATAGTGTGGCTATGCTTCTGCTTATTTTGTTTTATTGTCTAATGCGCACATGCACGCTCTCCCGGCGCAGGTCGTGATGGAAGGGGGCCGTGAAGGGTATTTCTTGGCGTCAGTACCGCTTGACGGATGGAAGAGTTTGTTTGTAGGTTAAACCCGTCTTTTTTCCTCCGTGTGCCAGCCGGACTTTGCCGAAGAATGGAATGTTGGCTGTGTGTGGCATGAAGGCTCATCTGCTGGTTGCAGATGAGCCTTTTGTTGTCAGCTTTCCTCGATTCTAGGGTTCTGGGAGAGTATGGATCTCGAGATTGGTTATCTTCCCGCTGAGCGAACCTCCCTGGCCCAGGGTGACGAAATATCCTTGTCCATTTAAAGTGTAATCTTCGGGGATGGTCAGAGGCTTGGTCAGGCTGCTCCAGTCGATCGGTGTGTAGAGGTAAATCGTATTGTCTGCGCGGCAATAATGACTCAGTGCTTCTATATCGAGAGGATTATTTTGTAATAATTGCAATAATATTTCAGCGTCGGCCTGTGAATAGATTCCTGCCCGATGATGGGATATTGTTTGCTCGGGACTCGTATTCCAGTCTACGATCTGGCATCCTAAACCTCCGCTGCCTCCGTCTTGGATCGAGAGCTGCATTTTCATAAATTGTCCGGCCTGCAACTCCCTGATGTCGATCAAGCCGGCTAAAGAAGCAAAATAGACCTTTTCCGTTCCGTTGATATTGGCTGTGATCGTGAAGTATCCCGGTTGTGTTTCGTCAGGTTGGCTGCCGTCTGCCTCGTCTGTCCCGAACTGGAACGGATGGACATACAGGATATAATCGCCAGGCAGGACATCCGAAGCACTGATATCCCAATTCCACGATAGACCGACCTGCGGGGTTTCATAGCCGGGATCACCTGTCTGTAACCATACGTTGCCGGGGTTGTCGGTTTCAGTTCTTTCGTGCTTGGCATCGAACCGGGCTGTGCGGTACAGATTCGGGAAGTCGATTCTGCACTTTTTGACAGGAGTCTGACTTCCGCTGGCAGAGATATGTGTCACGGATTCGAGCTGTATTTTGGCCACGGGTCTGTAGAAGAGCAGTTTGACATACAAACCATTGTCTTTATAGGTCAGCGGTCCTTCTTTTGCAACGATAAATTGTTCCAGGTGAGTCTCTTTTTGGATGCCGAATGTCACCCTTCCCTGAGTCGATTCGCTGCCGTCCATCTCAACCCCGCTTTGCGTCGGGGGCTCTCCGACAGAGGGGTGCGTCCAGGCATAAAACGTATGTGCTGAATTGCTGCTGTTCCAGATCAGGGGCGTGGAGACGGCGCTCAAACGTCCTTCCATACCGTCGGCCGAGACATACTCCGCCACCACATCTTCTTTTGATGCGACGGAGCGGCAGATGCTGATTTCTCCGAACATGGCATCGCTCGAACTGTTGATCAAGACAAAATCCTTTGGGTCGAAGTCGCCACGAGTCACTACCTGGCTGTTTTTTACCCCGCCTTGAAACAGTACCTGACCTTCATCCGGTGCAAGAGGAAGTTCTTCCGACTTGTCGCATGAGTAGAAACAACCCGCCAGTAGGAGGCATGCTGTGCAATATGGTGTAATCCGTTTCATTGTTTCCGAAATTTATCAATAGTGAATATTGCCGATCTCTCCGATAAAGTCATAATTGCCGGAGTTGTGGTTGCTGTTGCCCGCCTTATAGTCCAGGTCCGATCGGCCTGCAAACAGGCCTATGAAATAGAGTACGTTACGAGGAAACTCCAACGATGTGACGATCTCGCTTCGGGCGTCAACGTTCGAGATCGAGGCATTGCCACCATAGATCTGTCCCACAGCCCCTCCGATGGCATAGTAAGCGTTGCTGTACGGGAAAAAATCAGACTTGTAGTCATGCCCATAAACTTTTCCCAATGATTTGCAGTCTGTTATAGCTGTTACGCTGTATGCATATCCGATCAGTCCGCCGGTGTAGGAACGACCTTCGCCGTTGATGGTGTTGTCCAGCGGATAGGCCAATCCTCCGGTAACCTCGCACGCGGCAATCGAATTGGTCAGAGAGATGGCCGTCGAGTTTGCGGTTTTGCCTTCGTCCGTCCCGCGCAACATGCCGATCATTCCTCCTGTGTACATCAATACGCCCTGCGAATTGGCCGCTGTCACCGTAGCCGAGATCGTGCAGTTATCGACCTCTCCGGTGGAGAGTCCGAGCAAGCCGCCCACATAACGGTCTCCTTCGGTTTTCGATTGCCCGGCATCTTCGTGGAACCGGCAGTCGCAGGTTACATAGATATGAGCCGGATCGTTATCATCCAGCAGGGAGACATCGGAGACATTCCCAGAAGTCTGCCCCACGAGGCCTCCGACATGAACCCGACCCGGGGCATCTGCTGATTCTATCGTGACACGAATCTCTCCGCCCAGTTTGATCTCATAGATGCTCCCTGAGTTATTTCCGATGAATGCGCCGATGTTGCAGACATCGTCGATGAGCGAGGGATAGAGCTCAAGGGAGATGTCTTTCAGTCGCAGGTTGTTCATCATGGCCGATACGGAACTTACGGGAGAGAGAATCCCCATATTTTCGGCATCGGTCTGTTGGGTAATCTCGCCTCCGACTATACCGAGGTTGCTCACCCGGCCATTGAGCTGACTGAAAAGGGATGATCCTGAGACATTCTTAATGTAGTGATACTTGCCGTCGAATACCGTTCCATTGGGAAGTACCTGCCAGATGAACGGATTGTTCTGAAAATCTACATTTTTTAACAGGGCTGTTCCGGATTCATTGGCTGCCAGCAGGGGAATGCCGCTTTTGCTGATGTATTCCTTCCCGTCGTGAATCGCTTTGAGCAGGCCGTTGATCTCTTCCGTGTCGAGTTTTACGTCATTCAGATCATCGTCCGGGTCGGGCCACCAATCATCCTCATCGGCCTCATCTACATTTCCGGATCCGGGCATGATGTTGAGCGTATAGGCGGTGTTGGGTTTCAGATTTCCCAGCGCAGCGATATCCGTCAGGGTCAGATAGGCAAGTCCGTAAGGATAAGTAATGCTCATGTTGCTGTAATCGCCCGGAGCCAGGTAGAATACCGCATTGCCGGCGCCATCGCTCAGGCCTATCACTCGATGCTCCTCTCCGGGCCGAAGAGCCTCCGGGGCTTCCATAAACTGGAAACTTAGCGATTCATTGTCGGCATTGCGTTTCAGTGAGAATGCGTCCTGCAGGTGGGTTTTCTGCAGCCAAAACTCCTTTTCACCCTCCTTCAGTCCGGAGACTGTCAATTTGGTGCAAAGATGCCTGAAATCCAGATGCACGGCTCCTCCGTATGGAATATCCACAGCTTCGGCATATACCGGGTCAGCTTCGGCTCGCAGTTGATCCAGCAGCCGATCGGTGCTTTCGACCAGAATGCCGGAAGAGTGGGCCAGATAGTAGACCTGGAATGTCGCCTTGTCTGCATTCCAGGGCCATATCATGGGGTGAGCCGGCGTGTTGGGGTCGTTGCCTTCTCGGGAAGTCCATTGGCCGTTGGCCAGTTCCAAACAGTCATAGTCGTAGGTGATTTCGCCACTGAGTAGTGTAAAGGTTGCGGAGACATGGATGACATCTCCCTCCTCGAATTCGAACTGATCCTTCTGTACTCGCGTAATCGGAGCATTCCCGGTATTCATCATCGCGGGGCACTCCATTACAAACTCTATGGGTAAAACTTCCCCATTCCGATCCCGAATCTGTTGCTCGGTGAGCGGATTCTTTGCACATCCGCAGAGGAGTGTGACGAGGAAAATCCCTGGAAGCCATCTATTATGCCTTATCATATCGGTCGTTTTTTTATCTTCAGTTTAGAATATGAGTGCGGACGAGCGATTGTTTTCACACGTTACGTTTCCGCTGCGAACTCCGGTAATTCCGTCGGACGAAGACTCCGTGCCGAGCAACAGTCCGTTTACCTTATTTTCTGAGATGATTCCTGCAATCGCCTTTCCGACCAGGGCTCCTACCGGACCTTTTGTGTCGATCCAGATGTTTTCGATATCGCAATGGGTAATCTCCCCTCCGTCCATTTCCAATGCTAGAGCACCGATCGGAGTCGTATTCTCCGAAGTGATGGTGATAGCATCGATATTGAGATTTGTAAGTTTCCCGCCCTCGCCGATCGAGCCGGCCAGAGGAGTGTCCAGGTTGGAAAGCGTGTGGTTTCTTCCGTTTAGCTCGTCATTCAGCCGGGTGAGCAGCGATGATAAGGAGTTTGTTCCGAACAGATTTTTGCAATCGATGCTTGCATTGATCTGGAACCGCCATTTGCCATCGGTCATCTCTCCGAATGCCTTCAGCGCCTCGATCACCTGCTCTTTTTCGTCGGTTGACAGATCGCCCGAGGTGTAACGGTTGTATTGTGTTACCCAGATCTGGAAATCCTCTGTGTTATTTATGCCATAGGTTCCTCCCAATTCGATCGGTTGTTCGTCTGTGATCCAGGGTTGGATCTTGTAGGGCCAGACCGTAGGCGTAGTTCCCGTCATGTTGATGTTGATCGGATAGCGCCAACTGCGCTCCAGTGATTCGATCTGCGGGTCTACCCGCTGCATAGTCCCGTGATTGTCGGTCATCTCGATATGGTCAATTTCGGCGCCGTTGGGGAGAATTACCGAATAGCAGACCGGAATTACTTCGCCCTCTTGGGCATACATGACATTCGTCCTTCGTTGGGCGACGAACTCTTTGGGAGCCGTATCGTCCTGCGAGAGCGCCAGTCCGATGGTCCCGGTGGCGGTATTCCGGACGACGGAGGCCTTAACTCCATATTCCAATACGACTCGCACCGTGTTTGCTGCCTCCTCGGCAGCCTGTTCGAAGCCCGTCCCGGGGACGATGATCAGCATCGAGAACGCATGCACGAAGCTCAAATAGATCCTCCCGCCGGAGAGCTGGCTGGTTCCTGCGATCAGCAGATCCTCCACCGTGCCGTCCGGTCTGTAAATATCGATATTGTCGGCATTGCCTGCCCGATAGGGATAATAGCCGAACGTGTATCCGAAGTTGTTCGGGTAGTCTACGATCAGGGCTTCGTTTTTGAAACAGTTTTCTGCTGCCACGTACCTTGTCGGGAGGTTGACATATCCGTTGTTCTCGTTACCGTTTTCGTCGCGCATGGAATAGAAACCCATCTGGTCCCCGTCCGAGAATCCTGCTCCTGAGTCATAAGAGCCGAAGTCATCGATCACGGTTTTCGATTTTGCTGTTTCGGCACCTTTTATTTCGGCCGCGATTTCCAACGGTTTTTGCGTGTTGGGGCCCTCTGCCGGGATCTCCCCGTTCTGACAGCTGCCCCACAGCTCGGCGGTCAGGCAGAGAACCCATCCATATTTTCGAGATATTCTCATAAGTACATCTGTTTTTTATTAGTTACCGCTGTCTGTTCCGTCGTTTTGAATCAGATCATTCTTATTTTCGCATCCATATACGGTGTATCCGTTAAACGACATGTCGAAATCTCCATCTTTGAACTTCGGCATATTGGCCGCTCCGCTTGCATCTCCGATGTTCCGGTAGAGAATGAAGGTCCAGCGATTGGTCGTATTATTCAGCGTCCCATATTTCCGGAGGGCGTTGTTGTCCTTTGGCTCTTGGTTGTAGGCTGCAACCAATTGCTGGTAATCGCTTTCGGTGTAGACACCGCGTTGTTTGGCCGTGATCCCGATATTGTCTATCTCCTCCCATTTTTTGATCCATACCGGCATGAAGATCAGTTCTATGTCATCCGCCGTTTGGGAGAGACTGGCCCGTAGTGTGAGGTGACGCCCACTTTCCAATCCGGTCATTGCGATCGGAGTCTCCACATCGCCGCCTTCTTGGATCATGTAGTGATTGAGCGTGCCTTCGTAGGTTTTGCCATCGAATTCTATGCGCAGCCTTGGCCAGTTTTTTGTGTCGAAGGTTTGAGGCGGAAAGATCCATGGTGAAAGAATGACGTATTTGTTGTCATTCTGATTTAGGGTCCCTTCGTGCAGTACTACTTCGGTCCGGGAGTTGCTGCTGACGCCGACTGCCCCAGAGGCGCGATTGAACGTTGCGGGACGGTCGATGATGTTCGTGAGGGTTATTTTGACCGTTTTGCCGTCCAATACAATCCCGGAACTGTTTACGCTAATCTCCAGGGAAAGCTTGGACATCCGGTGGGTGAGTGTAAAGGCTACTCCGTTCTTTTCGTTACCGGCCGTGACGGTTTTGTTGCCCCAGACGATATCGAGTTCGGGTGCCGTTTCCAGAGGAGCAGCACGATACATATCGTCCAGGGTTATCGTTCCTGTAGCAGTCTCGTTGTTGACATTATCCAAAGTGAAAAGATAATAGTTGCGATTTGCTGCCAGTTCTACGTCACTCCATTTTAAAAATTGATATATGCCGTTCTCGTCGGAGATCAGCGGATAGCCTTGTGAGGCGGCAAACGACACCATACATACCTCTCGCGTATCGGGCGTTGCATAGTACGTGAGATGGTAGTTGCCGGACTCAATGGTGCCGTCATTTACCCG
>CALYBN010000047.1 GCA_944414825.1 uncultured Rikenellaceae bacterium | reverse complement strand
ATTTTACCCCGGAAGGCAAAAGGCAGGATCAGCAACAACAGGATGATCGCTCCGAGCACGATCCCCGTAATTTTCAGCACCTTTTTCATAGTATCATATATATCGAGAATTTTTCTCAAAAATACGTTATTTCAACCGAGAAAACAACACATCCAACCTCAACAATCGAGTATTTCATTAGGACATTTCGAGGAAAATCGTATCTTTGTTCACATTAATAAAACTAAAACAACCCTTATGAAAAAAATTCTCTTCTTCGCCCTCTTTGTCGGTCTCTCGCATTTTGCATCGGCCCAAACCTCAACCCCCGAGGAAAAAGGGTATCAATTCACCGATATCAAGACCATCGCCACCACACCGGTCAAAGACCAAAGCAGCAGCGGTACCTGTTGGAGCTTCTCCGGCAACGCACTCCTCGAGAGCGAACTGCTCCGCATGGGCAAAGGCGAAGTGGATCTGTCGGAAATGTGGATCGTACGCCACACCTATTTCAATAAAGCGGTCAAATATGTCCGAATGCACGGCGAAGTGAACTTCGGCGGCGGCGGCGCACTGCATGATGTGATCAACGTCATCCGCGAATACGGCATCGTACCCGAGGAAGTATATCCCGGTCTGAATTACGGGTCCGACATGCACAAACATGCCGAACTCGACGCTGTGCTGCTCGCCTATGTCAAGGCCGTAGTATCGGCTCCGGGCAGAACACTCACCACAGCCTGGCAAGACGGTGTGAACGGCATCCTCGACGCCTATCTGGGTGCCGTGCCGGAGAAGTTTACCTATAAGGGTGTCGAGTACACCCCCAAGAGTTACGCGACTACACTGGGGCTGAACATGGACGATTATGTTTCGTTCACCTCCTTCACGCACCATCCCTTCTATACGCAATTCGCTCTGGAGATCCCGGACAACTGGGCCAGCGGGCTGTTCTACAACCTGCCGCTGGAGGAGTTCACCACGTTGCTCTACGATGCAGTAAACCAAGGCTACTCGATCGGTTGGGCCTCGGACGTGAGCGAACCGGGATTCTCGTACAACAAGGGGCTTGCCGTAATTCCCGAGGCAGACGTCCAGAATATGGATGACACGGAGAAGGCCAAATGGGAGAAACTGACCGCCAAAGAGCGTGCCGCAGCCCTCTACAAGTTGGAAGAACCGGGCAAGGAGAAAGAGATCACACAAGAGTTGCGCCAGCAGGCTTTCGACAACTATGAAACCACCGACGACCACGGTATGCAGATCGTGGGAATCGCCAAGGATCAGGCCGGCAACAACTACTACAAGGTGAAAAATTCCTGGGGGACGGATCAAAAATACGGCGGTTACTTCTACGCCTCTTTCCCCTTCGTGGCCTACAAGACCATGAACTTCATGGTACACAAAGACGCTGTTCCCAAAAAGCTGCGCGCCAAACTGGGCATCAAGTAAACCCGGAACATGCAACTGGAAGAGTTTGACCGGCTATTGACCGGGCGTTACGCAAAGGCGGAGTATCCGGCTCTGGAGGATCAACTATGTCGCTGGTCCTCCAGTCGGCCGTTGGACGGTGTGAAGGTGTTGGATGCCACGCCGATCTTTCACAATACGCTGCTCAAATACCGGGCACTGCTCGTGGCTGGAGCCCAGTTGACGGTGGGAGTTTCAGACCTCTTGCCCAACGATCCGCACGTGGTCGCAGCATTGAAACAGATCGGCATACCGCTTCAGAAAGCAGATGATCATACCGCCGCACCGTTCGACCTGGTGTTGGACTGCGCAGGCGCTTTCGCGGCCACCGACGCCCGGATAGGATACGTCGAACTGACCCGATCCGGAGTGTCGGTCTATCAGCACTGCACACGCCCGGTATTCATGGCTGACAGCGGACGAATCAAACAGATCGAAACCTGTCTGGGCACGGGGGAGAGTCTCTTCCGGGCCATGGAGCAACTGGGCTATGCGGAGTGGAGCGGCCGTAAGTTGGTGATCTTCGGAAGCGGCAAGGTCGGGACCGGAATCATCCTGCAAGGTTATCGCCGCGGGGCATCGGTCTACGTAGTTACCGATCCGACGACCATCACGGCCCAGGCAAAACCCTGTATTACGGCAGTGGCGGATTATCGCGACAAGAGTGCCGTAGCATCGCTTCTAAACGGAGCCTACGCCGTGGTGACCGCCACCGGAGTGCGACACGCGCTGGAGGGTCTCATTCCGGCCGCCGAGTTGATCGCTTCCGGGGCATTGCTGGCCAACATGGGCGTAGAGGATGAATATGGCCCCTCCATCCCTGCAGAACGCGTTCTGGAACAGAAAGCGACCCTGAATTTCATCCTGGATGAACCTACTCGGGTCCGATATATCGACGCCACGATGGCCCTACACAACGAAGGGGCATTCTATTTGGCCTCGCATCCCGAAGTGCAGGGCATCATCAACCCGCCTTGTGAGATCGAGAACTATCTACTCGAAGTCACTCGCCGGCACGGGATGATTAATCCGGAGTTGGACTTACTCTATAAAGCAGAGAATCCGGCAGGCAATCAGTGAATACGGGCCGCACAAAAAGCTCAACGGACAGTCCTGCATTCATACAGAACGGGAAGGTAGCTTCTCTACCTCCCCGCGTTTTATCTCATGACACCGGCAGAGCACTACGGTAGTATCTGGCAACACAGCAAGGTCGCATGTCGCGTGCTCCGCACACACACTCGGTTCATCGTTTCTGAATCTCGGCCACCCGTGCCTGAGCGACGCGACAGATTTCGCGGCAATCCATCCGCAGCAACTGCCCGCCTTCAACCAGAATATCGCCGTGGACAATCACCGTATCAACATCGCTGCTCTTGGCACAATAGATCAGGTTGGCAACCACGTCATACTGCGGCGAAAGATGCGGTTTATTCAGATCAAGCAAAATCACATCGGCCAGCATACCCTCTCGCAGGCTGCCGATCTGATCCGCCATGCCAATAGCCCGTGCGCCGTACACCGTTGCCATCTTCAACACCTCGTAAGCCGGCAGCACACAGGGGTTGCCGGTCGACACTTTCTGCAGAAACGAAGCGCTCCGCATCTCATCCCACATATCCAAATCATTATTGGAGCATGGGCCGTCGGTCCCAATCGCAACATTGATGCCCGCATCCAACATCTTGGCCACAGGAGCGATACCGCTCGAGATCTTCATATTACTCTGCGGATTATGGACTACGGAAACTCCACAACGCCGCATAATCTCCAGGTCAGCATCATTCACATGCACGGAGTGCACCGCCAGAGTCTGGGGCGTCAGCAGCCCCAGATCGTACAGATATTCGATCGGCGTCTTACCATATCGTTCCTGAATTGTACGCTGCTCGTCGAGCGTCTCCGAAATATGGATGTTGATACCGATGCCATATCGCTCACTCAACTCGCGCGCCCGGGAAAGATGTTCCGTCGAGGTGCTATACGGAGAGTGAGGGGCGACCATCAGCGAAATGCGCGGATGGCGTCCGCCGGCATAACGGTCCGAAATCGCAGCAAAGTCCCGTTCAAAATCGGCATAGCGCGCTTCGGTAAATGTCGCCGACAGCACGGCCCGGATTCCGGTCTGCTCCACCACCTCACCAACGGCTTCCTGCATCCAGTACATATCGACGAAGGTAGTGGTTCCGCCGAGCAACATCTCAGCCACGCCCAACTCAGCGCCCAATCGCACATCCTCCCGATCCATCTTCGCCTCGAAAGGCCAGATATGGTCATTCAGCCACGACATGAGTGGAATATCATCGGCATAACTTCGCATCAGGGTCATCGAAGCATGGTTGTGGGCATTGATCAAGCCGGGCATGGCCAGAAATCCCCGGCCATCGATCTCCCGCAACCCCTCACGATGCCGCTCACGAAAAGCCTCAACGGCCTGCGGATCGTCACTCACCAGAACGATACGTTCGCCCTCTATGCCGATCGAACCCTCGAAACAGCGTGGCGTCTGGTCCGTCATCGGCAGAATCGAACAGTTGCTAATCAGTATATTCATTCTCTCCTTCTTTTATAGGTTCAGGAATAACTTCACCCTTGGCAATAATGATCTGGCGGCGCTCCGGCGAATTGGAGTAGACCTGGATGGCCTTATAAAATACGCCTTGCTGCTTCCGCGGATTATAGGTGATCGTCACGCACCCCGTTCCGCCAGGAGGGACCGGTTTCTTGCTGTAATCGGCCCGCGTACAACGGCACGAAACGATCACCTTCGTCAGAATCAGCGGCGCCGTACCGGTATTCTCAAAAGGGTAGTCGAAACTCACCTCGCCATCCTCTTCCTTGATCTCTCCGAAATCATGCTCCGACACGGCAAAAACCAAATTCGGTTCTGTCCCCTGCACTGACGGAACACGCCGTTGCCCCCTACCCGTCACGGTCAGCAGCAGCAAACATGATACCAGCGCAATCCGTACTTCTCTCATTTCAGCCTGAAATTATAAGTGATCGTACCTGCCTGTACTCCATCTCCATCGATGGCATTAAACCGCGATTTGTACGCAGCTCGCATGGCAGCATTAATTAATTCACTATCATTCGTCGTCGAACCCTGCGCCCGATAGGAGGCACTCTTGACCACTCCCGCAGCATCTACCACGATCGCGATCACCACCCGTCCCGACTTGTTGGGCCCGTAGACCGGATCAGGCAATGCGCCGACCGGGCGCCGGCCCGAAAGGTCAAAACCCTGGCCGCTGGTACCCGTTCCGGTTCCCTCGTGGCTGCCATCAGGCGTGCCGGCCAGGTTACCCTGATTACCTTCACCGGTAGAGGTCCCCTCTGACTTAGAAGTGCTGCCGGCGGTCCGGCCGGGGAACAGCGCCTTTTTATTCACCTCGCGAGGTTTCTCCTGGGGAGGTGTCTGCGTTGGTGTCGTTGTCTGAGTAGATGAGGTCTCAGCCGGTTTCTTTTCCGGTTTCTTCTTCGGTTGTTCCTGTACGGCCGGAGCATCCTCGAAGTCTTGCGTCAGAGTCTCCTCCTCACGCACTTCTGAGGCAGTCGATGTCGGTTGGGCCGCATCGGCGATCTGCTCGTTATTGGGCAGATCCTCCAAACCACCCGCCTGTTCCGTATCGCCGAAGTTGATCATGATCCCATCTCCACTCTCCCGAGGCTCGAACGAAAATTTCACAGCCAGCATCAGCACGACCCACAGCAGCACATAGGCTATCGCCGCTGCCAGGCCAAGCCGTTTACCGGTCCGTTCATTCGTATCGTAGTAAAACATCCTTACTTGGGATTAGTTGCCAGTATCAGTTTATACTTATTGTCTTTGGCGATATTCATCACCTTGACCACTTCGCCAACCGGGACACTCTGGTCGGCATGCAGCGAAACGGTAGGATCTGTTTTTCCCTGCAGTTTCGCCTGCAAGGCACTCTCCAGATTCTCAAAAGCCACCGGTTCGGTTTCTACATAGTAGTGCAGATCCGGCGTAATGGATACAGTCGTATAGGGCTTCTCCTTGAGCTGATTTGCACTCTTGGGGAGCGTCAACTTCAACGCATTGGGATTAATGAGCGTCGTAGCGATCAGCATGAAGATCAGCAGCAGGAACATCAGGTCGGTCATTGAAGCCGCACTGAAGGCCTTGTCTATTTTGGAACCTCGTTTGATTGCCATGGCTTTTATTTCTCTACGGGTTGGTTCAGAATATCCATAAACGCAATGGAGTTGGCCTCCATCTGGAACACCAGTTTCTCGATCCGGGCCACCAGATAGTTATACCCGAAATAGGCCGGGATACCCACAATCAGACCGCCGACCGTCGTGATCATGGCCACATACATACCGTTGGCCAGCAGGCTCATATCCACCGTCCCGCCCGTCTGCGACATATCCATAAAGGCCTGCACCATACCAATCACCGTACCCAGGAATCCGAGCATCGGCGCTCCACCGGCAATCGTTGCCAGAAACGGAAGCCCGTTTTCCAGTTTCGACACCTCCAGGTTGGCCACATTCTCGATTGAGGTCTGTACGTCAGACATCGGGCGTCCGATCCGTTCGATTCCCTTGATAATCATACGGGCAATCGGCGTATCGGTCGACTTGCAGAGATCGACTGCTGCCGTGATCTTACCCTCATAGATATAATCCCGGATGCGGTTCATGAAGTTCATGTCCCACTGCGAAGCCTTCCGGATCGCCACAAAACGCTCCACAAAGATAAAGATCGTCACGCCGCCCAGAATCAGCAAGGGCCACATCAGCCAGCCTCCGGCCAGAAAAAGTTGTCCCAATCCCATGCTTTCCACTGCAGTCGGAATCTGTTCTGCGGCTGCCGCAGCCGCTACGTCTGTTGTCTGTAATAAAATGCTCATAGTTTTGCTTAAATTTATTTGGTTTTGTTTGTATCCTCTGTTTTGTCGGGACTGCTGTTCGGTTCTTCGATGACAACCGCGGATTCTGCTTCGGCCTCGCGGCGCTGCTGCTCTTTTTTGGCTTTGCGCCGCTTCCCGGAGAAACGCTCCCGGATGTTGTGTATAATATCTTTAAACGAATTGAAATCCTCTTTATAGTATATTCCGACGCCGCTCTCCTGCAAACCTTGGTTTTCGTCGAAGCGGTCGATCGTCCGCGTAAAGGCTTTGGCCTTCAGGCTCCCCATACGATCGATGAGCCACGTGAGGTAGAAGTCTCCCGTAAAGTTGCTCACCGATTTATCGCCGGTCATCGTCGGATTATTCCCCGTGTCGTAATTTCCCTCCATTTCCAACAGCAACCGGTTGCTGAACAACTGTGTCGAGAAGTCGATGTTCACCTCGTCGGAGGTCATCTCGCTCTTGGGCCGATAGCGGATTCCAATATTGAACTTGTCCGACGAGATCCAATCGCTCAACTGGTTGGACAGAAACTCGAAGGCCGTGGCACTGCTCGCAACGCCTCCGATATTACTCGACGACGATCCCGAGTCGGCATAGAACGTGTTGGCTGCCAGCAGCCAGAAGAACTGCGTAGCCATCATCTCCTGCGTATTCAACGAATTGGCCACAGCCGTCTGCACCTCCGGCTCGGCATTCGGCACGGTCACGTTGAACGTAATATTCGGCCGCATCAACTTGTCCCGCAGGTTGATCTGGCAGTCCACCGGCACTGTACGGTTATACTCCTGCTGATCCTGCATCAGAGGGGCCAGCGAAGCCTTCAGTTTATACACCGCCGAAATGTTCAGCGTAGCGTCAACCGGATCGCCCGTCCACTGGATCGAGCTTCCGGGTTCGATAATGAACCGTTTGTTGATGATATTCTGCAGCGTAAACAGGTAACTCCCCTCCGTGATCTCA
Organism: uncultured Rikenellaceae bacterium; assembly: GCA_944414825.1. Lineage (GTDB taxonomy): Bacteria > Bacteroidota > Bacteroidia > Bacteroidales > Rikenellaceae > CALYBN01. The sequence goes on along the minus strand of CALYBN010000047.1, from coordinate 11,231 downwards.
CAGTCGCCGTACATCGTGAATTCGTTCTGAGCCGGATTGATATGCAGATTCAGGTTTCCGGCGCCGCGCGCCTTCAGTTCATCATCCATCAGGAAAATATCGGTATTCGGCCGAAGGGTTACCGCCATATCGATATTCATCTCTGCCTTCCCGGTCGTGGTCTGCCGACGTGCCCGACGTTCGACGATCATCCGTTTGCGGGCTTCATAACTGGTCGTATCCGGTGCCGCCTCCTGAGCCGGAGTCTCAAAAGTCAGAAAGTCGGCCTCCGAAATATCCGACTGTCCGCTCAGTGGCATATAGAAACTCGACCCCTCATCGGTAGAAGCTGCGATATCCATCCGCACACCTCGCCGGTCGCCATGAATGGCAGCAACACCCGACGCGAAAATCTTGCCATAGAAAAGCTCGTTCTGATACTTCGTGGTATTCAGCACCATCATATGATCCGGCTGCACCTTCATGTCGTAGCGCACATTGGAGAGGTGATTCAGGTCCACGTTGATCTCCATCCGGCCGCGATTCCCCGCCGGATCGTACAACGATGTCGGAGAAAGCGACAGCACATTGTCCGTCATCACAAGGCGGGCATTTTCCAGCCGATACGGCACATTCAGAAAATCCACCGTCGTTGTCAACTGCGGCACATCGATCGTCCCGTTCAGCTGCAACTGCCGCCGCTGGCCTGTAATGCGCATCGCAGCATGGCCCGTACCATTCGTTCCGCTGATCACTCCCTCGAACAACGGATCAAGCAGGGCCAGATCGAGTCCCGGCAGATTGACATCCCCCAAGTAACGCCCATCCGTCGGCCGGTAGTACCCCAACAGGACCGTATCGCCTTTCTCGCGCAGTGACAGCAGAAACCGGGCCCGTTCGCGAGCAAAATCCCATGTACTCTCAAACATGGACGCCGGCACCGCAATCTCATTCACCCGCACACTGTCAAACGTCAAATGTGCCGACAACATCGCGCCTTTCAGCGCAGAAGCCACATCGGCATGACCGCTCGTAGTCCCCTGAATGGTATATCCCATCCGATTGGTCATTTGCGTCAACGGATTCAAATCAAACTGAGACATGGATACATGCAAGGTATCCTCTCGGCTCCGCGATGCTACTCCATACAACCGTAAAGCCTGTTCATCGCTCAGAATTGCAAAATTATCGACCCGTATTCCTGTCGAGTCAACCAGAATCTCCCGGGCAAAAACATCCCAAGTCTGCCGGCCATTGGTAAAATATGATGGCGTAAAACGAACTCGGACCTGTGGTCGGCCGCTCTCCGGTTCACGTCCCAGCGTTGTTGCCACACCGATCAGGGCTCCGGCTCCAGACTTACTGTTCCGGAAGCGGGCCGCTACATTGATATGGTTATCCTTAGCCGCTCCTATAACCGAAAAATCTGGCATATAAAATCCTGACTTATAGATATCATCCGCCCGCACAAAGAGCGAAATGGAATCCGCCTGATTACGGCTGTTCACATTCAACTTGGAGACAAAGAAATTATGATGTTCGATATAGTCCGACGTGAGCGTAAAGGTGAATTTCTCCGCATAAGGATTAAACAGAAACGAAAGTTGTGTCCCCGAAGCGACCATCAGCCCCGGAAAGAAGACGCCGGCCACATTATTGGCCTGTTTTACGTTGACACTGAGCAAAGAATAATTATTGGCATCGGCCGCAACCGCCACCTGTGGCCGGATCTTCAACCGGGTCCTTTCGGACAGGGTGGGCAGGTAGGAGCGCAGTGTCGTTTGGAAATAGTCTGCCAGCAAGGAGTAACTCATACGGCTACGGAACTCAACATCAGCAAACGAGGAATAGAGAGCCAGGTATTTGCTATCCTCACTGTTCTCTCCGACCAGGCGGATCGTTCCAAGCCGGATCGAGTCGATATGGTTCACATAAGAGAGGTCATTGATCGTAATTTCACCGTTTACATTGTCGGGAGACGACCCGCTGCCACAAGCTTTCATCCGGCACGTAAGCAGAGAAATGCTGTCGCGTCGGTTGAAGTTCAGCCGATGCAAATCGGCATTATACAGTTCCAAATCGAAATCGCAATGGGGAACCGCTTCATTAAAATCGAGCAGTCCATTGAAATCGAAGGCAAGATTCGGATCTGAAGAGTGAATATTCCCCAAAAAACGACGATTGCTGAAATTACCCTTCATGGCAATCCCGTCGTAAACATAGTCGTTGAACTCCACACGACGCAACATGACATCCGTATCGGCATACAGGTCGCGACCGCCAAAATAACCATTCACACCTCCTTCGGCTGACAAATACCCCAGACTATGGCTCTCCAACATACGGCCCAGGTCGAAATCCCGAACATCCACCTGACCAACAAAAGCGGTTCTACGATGAACCGTCGGCTTAAATGTCAGATTAACGTCCGCAACACCAGCGGCCGTAGTCAGGGCTGCATCGGCTGAAAAATAGCTCAATAAACCATCAAAACGCCCCGTCAGACGAATTCTTCCCATGTTGTCCAACTTCTCCATGAAGGTCGGGGAAAGCGACTGCTGAGCAATATCGGCAACCAAAAAGCGAATATCATCTGCATCGGTCTGCAACTGCGAAATATCAAAATTAAAACGTGTATGTTTAATATCGGGAATACCCTCCATAGCAAATTGCAGGGCAATATCCGTGTTGCGCACCGCTGCCCGTTCGATCTCGCCGGACAGGTTTGCCACCGGCCCCTCGATCGTTGCGTCCAGGTCTTCGAATTTGGTGTACCACTGCCGTTGCTTCGGTGCAAAATAGGCGATTGTCTGGAAGCTCACCGAAGAGTCGTCCAAGCGGGCTTCCATACGGACATTCCGCAGAAAATCGTTCATCTTCCACCGGGAATAGAGCATCCGGAAATACGCCATATTAAGTTCCGAGTCGGGCATGGCCACATGCAACTCCTCGAACCGCAAGCCACTGCCCGAAACTGAGAACGCCCCGCACGAGAGAGCATTCACCGCAAAGCCGCTCTTCTCCGCCAGCGTAATATTGCGAATTTTCATCGAAATACTGTCTCCCACCACCGAAAGATTCTCCGTATAAAGATCGAGCTGCGGAACCTCTACGTCGGTAAAATTCACGCCGTACTCCTTGGGCAGAATCTGACTCTTCCGATACTTGAAAGCCATATTCCATACCTGCACCGAGGAGGCATCCAGACGGAAATTGCCCCGTTTTTCCCGAGGCCGTTTCCGTTTTAGTTTCAGCAGAATCTGTTTCAGATTGGAGATACCCTCCTCCGTCTGCTCCATGTACAAACGCACTCCCGAGAGCTGTACATCGCCCAGCGAGATGTGACGTTTAAACAATCCCAGCCGAATCGCGTCGACATGGATCATATGCACACTAAGCAAAGTATCCCGCTCGTAATCCTCCACATAGAAGTCCTCGACGGCAAGCGTTGTGAATGGCTTCATATAGATACGGCCGATCGACACCCGCGTATCCAGTTCACGGCTGACTACCTGAGTTGCTTTCCGCACCACGAAGTTCTGCACCGGCGCCAGATTGAGCAAAAGAGCCACCGTTAACGGCAATATTATCGTAGCTAATATCACCGCCGATAGGATGGAAACCAATATTTTTATAACTTTGCCCACCGGAACATCCATATAACCGACAAATTTACGAATAAAAGTCAAATAATAAATAACTAAATGGAGATAACTATTCTGGGAATCGAGTCTTCCTGTGACGACACATCGGCAGCCGTCCTGCGAGACCATGTCCTGTTATCGAATGTCATTGCCAGTCAACAGGTTCACGTCAAATACGGAGGCGTGATCCCGGAGCTAGCCTCCCGGGCTCATCAGCAGAATATCATCCCGGTTGTCGACACCGCCTTGAAAGAGGCCGGCGTAACCCTGGATGAGATCGACGCCATCGCTTTCACTCGGGGGCCGGGACTGTTGGGATCGCTCTTGGTGGGAGTTTCCTTCACCAAAGGTCTCTCCCTGGCCAAAGACATCCCGATGGTAGAGGTGAATCACCTGCAGGGGCATATTCTCTCGCACTTCATTGACCTGCCGGACCGGACGCTGCCCCACCCCGAATTCCCGTTCCTATGCCTTCTGGTCTCGGGCGGGCACAGCCAAATCGTGCTGGTCAAGGATTATCTCGACATGGAGATCATCGGTACGACGATCGATGACGCCGCGGGCGAAGCATTCGACAAATGTGCCAAAGTCATGGGATTGCCCTATCCTGGCGGTCCGGTGATCGACAAACTGGCCAAGGAGGGCAAGGCAAATGCATTCAAGTTTGCAAAACCCTCGGTGGAGGGATTCAATTACAGTTTCAGCGGTCTGAAAACCTCGTTTCTCTACTTCCTGCGCGACCAGATGGCACTCGATCCCGGATTCATCGAGAGCAACAAGGCAGACCTGTGTGCTTCGCTCCAGCATACCATTATCGAGATTCTGCTCAACAAGCTGGTTAAAGCAGCCAAAGAGTACAAAATCACGGATATCGCCATTGCCGGCGGTGTTTCAGCCAATTCCGGCCTGCGGAACGGTATCGTGCGAGAGGGAAAGAAACGAGGCTGGCGAACATTCCTCCCGGAATTTAAATTCACGACCGACAACGCGGCGATGATCGCCATGACCGGATATTTCCACTACCTGCACAACGACTTCGCTTCGCTCGATGTCGCACCCGTAGCCCGACTTGAGGAGCTTCCCGGAGCATTTGCCAACAAATAATCCGGGATAGAGTTTGTGGTGATTTCTGAATCGTAATACAATTCACATCCATACAAAACAAGCGGCGGAACTCTTGATTCCGCCGCTTGTTTTATAATCCATGCACCACCCCATTCCAAAAGCAGTGAAGTGCCTGGCTAAGATTTATTACTTCTTGACCTCCACGATTTCGTATCCCTCAACGATATCGCCGACCTTGATGTCATTGTAATTCTCGATATTCAAACCGCACTCCATGCCGCTGGTAACCTCCCGGACATCTTCCTTGAAGCGTTTGAGCGACCCCAGTTTGCCGGTATAGACCACGATACCGTCACGGATAACCCGAATCGATGTTCCGCGCGTAATCTTACCCTCGCGCACGATACATCCCGCCACTGAACCGACTTTGCTGATCTTGAACACCTCGAGCACCTCCACCGAGCAAACGATCTCTTCCTTGGTCACCGGAGCAAGCATGCCCTCAATAGCATCCTTAATATCGTTGATGGCATCGTAGATGATCGAATAGAGTCGGATTTCGATCTCCTCCTTTTCGGCCAGCTTCCGAGCGCTTGCCGAGGGACGCACCTGGAAGCCCACGATGATGGCATTCGACGCAGCGGCAAGCAGGACATCCGACTCGGAAATCTGTCCCACAGCCTTGTGAATCACGTTCACCTGCACCTCCTCTTTCGACAACTTGAGCAAAGAGTCGGTCATGGCCTCGATCGAACCGTCCACATCACCCTTAACGATAATATTGAGTTCCTTGAAGTTACCAATTGCAATACGGCGTCCGATCTCGTCCAGCGTCACGTGTTTCTGCGTCCGCAGACCCTGCATACGCTGCAACTGCTCCCGTTTATTGGCAATCTCGCGGGCACTGCGGTCGTCGTCCATCACATTGAACGTATCACCCGCCTGCGGAGCGCCATTCAGGCCAAGCACCAGAACCGGCGTGGAAGGCGGTGCAACCTGCACCTTCTGGCCATACTCGTTGAACATGGCCTTCACCTTACCCGAATAAATTCCCGACAGCAGCACATCGCCGATATGCAACGTACCGTTCTGTACCAGCACCGTAGCCACGTAACCGCGCCCTTTGTCCAGCGACGACTCGATCACTGCGCCAGTTGCTTTTCGGTTCGGATTAGCCTTCAGGTCAAGAAATTCAGCCTCGAGCAGTACCTTTTCGAGCAATTTATCCAGATTCAACCCCTTCTTGGCCGATATCTCCTGGCTCTGATACTTACCACCCCAGTCCTCCACCAGATAATTCATGGCAGCCAACTGTTCCTTAATATGGTCCGGATTGGCTCCCGGTTTATCAATCTTATTGATGGCGAACACCATTGGGACGCCTGCAGCCGTCGCGTGATTGATCGCTTCAACCGTCTGCGGCATCACATTGTCGTCAGCCGCCACGATAATGATCGCAACATCGGTCACCTTCGCACCTCGGGCACGCATGGCCGTAAACGCCTCATGGCCAGGCGTATCCAGGAACGTAATCTTCTTCCCATTCAGATCCACACTGTATGCTCCGATATGCTGCGTGATACCTCCCGCCTCACCGGCAATCACGTTCGTCTTGCGGATATTATCCAGCAACGACGTCTTTCCATGGTCCACATGGCCCATGACCGTCACGATTGGCGGACGCGGCACCAACTGATCTTCCGTATCGGCATCCTCTTCGATCGCTTCCTGAATATCTACCGACACGAATTCAACCTTGAACCCGAACTCCTCGGCCACGACCACCAAGGCTTCTGCATCGAGGCGCTGGTTGATCGAGACCATCAGTCCCAAATTCATGCAAGCCGTAATAACCTCGTTCACACTGACATCCATCATCGTTGCCAGCTCACTCACCGTAACGAACTCGGTTACTTTCAACGTGCTCTTTTCCTGTTCCGCCCGTTCGATCTCCTCGTTCATCTTGGCCGAAACAGCCTCACGTTTATCTCGACGATACTTGGCGCTCTTGCTCTTGGCCCCCTTTGAGGTCAAACGTGCCAACGTATCCTTGATCTGCTTCTGTACATCCTCATCGCTCACCTCCGGACGCAAAACCGGTTTCGGAGCCTTATTTTTCTTTTTATCCTTTCCTCCGAACTGCGAGCGGCCGGCTGCACCACCCTGGCCAAAATCGCTGCGCCCCTGTTGCGAACCGCCTTTCTGCGACGGTACGGCCGGCTGTTTGGTTACATCCACCTTATCTTTGGTGATACGTTTCCGCTTCTCTCGCCGATAATGGTCGCCCTTCTTGCGGTCAAACGACTGAACATCGATCTTACCCAGCACTTTCGGACCAGCCAGGCTCGTCTCCGACGGCCGGAACACATTACTGTCATTCTCAGCCACGCGTTCATCATAGGTCTTATGCTGAATATCCGGAACTACAGGAGTCGGGATCACTTCAGATTCCGGTTTTGCAACCGGAGACTCTGCAACAATCTCTGCTGGCCGAGCAGGTTTTATTTCAACCACCTGTGCAACCTCCTCCGTCGGTTGAACCTTTTGTTCCGTCGGAATGACCGGAGCCGGAGTTACAGAAGGTTCCGGAGCGGGCTTCTCCTCCACCGCCTCTGCCGTAGAAACCGGAGTCGAAACCGCAGGTTTCGGAGCTGGAGCCTGCTGGGGTTTCCCGCCCGAAAGGTCAATCTTGCCGACCACCTTCGGAGTCTGTTTCATGGCGGCAATTTCATCCTTAACGCTTATGACGCCGCTTTTGATCACCACTTCTTCCTTGAACTCGGACTCGGCACTCTTCTCGGCACTCTCCTTTCGATTATTCAACGACACGGTCTCCTGCTTAAGATTGATCCGTTCGCGGATATTCACCCTCTCGTCCGACTTGTTGCCTCCGAACTCCTTGTCCAACACGGCATAGACATCCGGCTCAATGAAGGAACTCGGTGAATTCTCCACTTTTATCCCTTTTTTATCCAGAAAATCTATGATGGTAGCCTGCCCTACCTTAAATTCCCGTGCAACCTGGTGAAGTCTGAGTCTTCTTGTTTCTGACATATAATCTTATTTTAACGGCGTTACTTGATTGATTCCTTAAATATTTTCCACAAAACTTACTTCCCGGCCATCTCCGACCGAAACGTCGACTCTCTATTCAAACTCCGATTTGAGAATGTCGACCACCTCTTTCACGGTCTCTTCTTCCAGATCGGTCCGCTTAGCCAGCTCGTCGATCGGAAGTTCCAGTACACTCTTGGCCGTATCGCAACCGATCCCCTTCAGGGCATCGATAATCCACTGGTCGATTTCGTCTGCAAAATCATCCAGAGCCACATCCTCTTCCTCCACCTCACGGTAAACGTCAATGTCATAACCGGTCAGCATGCTGGCCAGACGGATGTTGAGACCTCCCTTACCGATAGCCAGCGACACCTCGCTCGGCTTGAGGTAAACGGCAGCCGTTTTCTTCTCCTCGTCAATATTGATTGACGAAATCTTGGCCGGGTTCAGCGCACGCTGGATCAACAACTGTGTATTATTGGTCCAGTTCACCACGTCGATATTCTCGTTCTTCAGTTCCTTCACGATCGAATAGATACGCGATCCCTTCATGCCGACGCAGGCACCAACCGGGTCGATCCGCTCGTCATAAGACTCCACAGCCACCTTGGCACGCTCGCCCGGAATACGGACAATCTTCTTGATGGTAATCAGCCCGTCGAAAATCTCCGGCACTTCCAATTCGAACAACCGCTCGAGGAATTCCGGCGCCGTACGCGACAGCACGATCACCGGCGTATTGTTGCGCATCTCCACCTTCGAGACAATGGCGCGGATCGTGTCCCCCTTACGGAAAAAGTCGCTGGGAATCTGCTCGCTCTTGGGCAGAATCAGTTCATTATCCTCATCATCCAGTACGAGCACCTCTTTTTTCCACACCTGGTAAACCTCGCCTGTGACAATCTCGCCCACCTTCTCGCTATACTTTGCATAGAGGCTGGCTTTCTCCAGATCCAGGATCCGCGACGCCAGGTTCTGACGCAACGAAAGCACGGCACGACGCCCGAACGACTCCAGTTTGATCTCATCGGCAACCTCCTCGCCCACTTCGTAGGTCGGGTCGATTTTCTTCGCATCGCTCAGCGAGATCTGTTGATTGGGGTTCTCCACGGCACCATCCTCCATCACGGTCCGGTTGCGCCATATCTCGAGGTCACCCTTCTCCGGATTGATGATAACGTCGAAATTCTCATCCGTCTCATAGGTCTTGATCAAAAGATGGCGGAACACATCCTCCAGCACTCCGATCATGGTGCTTTTATCAATATTCTTCAGCTCCTTGAACTCTGCAAAGGTGTTGATCAGATTAAGATTGTCCATAAGGTTTTTTGCTTGCTGTGTTTAATTTATTTTGTTTTTTATTTAAAATCCAGATACTCCCGCGTAGTCTTCACCTCCTCCATCGAATACTCCTTGACCACCTCGACCTCTTGTTTGCGCTTGCGGCCCTCCACGGCCACCTTCTCCCGATAGGCCAGCGTAATGGCTTCAGGCGCAGCGGCTCGCAACTCGGCCAGGATCTTCATACCGTTTTTCAGCACCACCTCAACCGGTTTGCCTTCCAACTTCTTGTACTGCCGGAACACTTTCAACGGCTGTCCCACGCCGGCCGAAGCCACCGTCAATTCGAAGTCTTCCACATCCCGATCCAACTCAGCCTCGATGGCCCGACTCAACTCCACACAGGCATCAATGGAGACCGACTCGTCACTGTCGATCAGCAACTCGACTTCGTTGGCCGGGGAACACTTTACATCGACAACGAACAAAGGGCCACCTTCCAGTTTCCGTTCTGCAATCTCCCGTATCTTCGCAATATCCATCTTGTTCTGTTTCGAATGTTATACTGTTTTTTACGGAAATAGGGGACTCACGTCCCCTATCCACCTCGAATTACACTGCAAATATAGCGAAATTTTATTAATATCAGCTATATCCACCTGTTTTTTATCATTTTTTTCACATTCTACTCCGTTTCGTCTCCAGCTTTAGTCGAATTATAAGGCTTGAGAATCCCTCGTTTCGACTCGCGGATAAAGTTGACGATCAGATCGCGCTCCTCGCTCTGAGGCAACTGCTCCATCACCATATCGCACGCCTTACCGTATCCAAAACCGCTTTGGAACAGAATTCGGAAGATCTCATGAATCTCGTTGATCTTCTCCGAAGTAAAGCCTCGGCGACGCAATCCGATAAAATTAGCCCCCACGAAAGACAACGGGAAATGAGCGGCTTTCACATACGGAGGCACATCCTTGCTCACCAACGAACCGCCGCTTAGCATGGCATGTGCCCCGATCCGGCAGAATTGATGTACTGCCGTATGGCCGCCCAGGATGGCCCAGTCGTTGATCTCCACCTCTCCGGCCAGCGATACCCGGTTCACCAGCACGCAATTATTACCCACCACGCAATCGTGTCCCACATGGACATAAGCCATGATCAGGTTATTGTTGCCGATCACCGTTTTCCCACGCGCGGCCGTACCGCGGTTGATCGTAGCACACTCCCGGATCGTATTGTTATCGCCGATTTCCGCCGTCGTATATTCGCCCCGGAACTTCAGGTCCTGAGGCACACCGGCTATGGTAGCCGCATTGTGTATCTTGCAATTCTTACCGATGCGGGCACCATCCAGTATCACCACATTGGGACCGATCCAGCATCCGTCGCCGATCACAACATCACCGGCAATATAGGCAAACGGCTCCACCGTCACATTTTCCCCGAGTTTGGCATCGGGATGGACATAAGCTAGATTACTTATCATTATATTCAAGTTTTATTAGTAGTACCGGATTAGGAACGATTCTTGGCCACCTGTGCCATCAGCACTGCCTCCGTAGCCAACTGGCCACCGACATAAGCTTTGGCCTCCATCAGCACGATTCCGCGGCGGATCGGCTCGATCAGTTTCAATTCGAACTGAAGCGTATCGCCCGGAACCACTTTCCGTTTGAATTTCACTCCGTCGATCTTCATGAAGTAGGTCGAATAGTTCTCCGGATCCGGAATGTCGTGCAGGGCCAAAATACCGCCACACTGAGCCATCGCCTCCACGATCAGCACGCCCGGCATGACAGGCTCCGAGGGAAAGTGTCCCACGAAGAACGGTTCGTTCATCGTCACATTCTTGATGCCGGCCACACTCTCCAAATCAATATGGATAATCTTATCCACCAGCAGGAACGGAGGACGATGCGGCAGCAACTTGCGAATACCGTTAATATCATAAACTGGCTCCTGTGCCGGATCATATTTGTAGTGAGGACGGTTTGCGGCATGGCGCATCTCTTTCTTCAGCATCTTGACTGTCTCCGTATTGGCAAAATGTCCGGGACGCAGAGCCAGCACGCGTCCTTTGAGCCGCACGCCCAGCAACGCAAAATCACCAATCATATCGAGCAGTTTGTGGCGTGCCGTTTCATTCGAGAAACGCAACTCCAGATTATTCAGATAGCCGGACGTCACCTTGATATCCTTCTT
>CALYBN010000046.1 GCA_944414825.1 uncultured Rikenellaceae bacterium | reverse complement strand
GAAAATCGCTTGATGACAAATCCGATAAAACGAACAACCTAAATATTTAAAATTTTACAATGAGAACGAAAAACTTGTTTATGTTGGGTGGGATCGCCTCCCTCTATGCTGTTCCTGCCGTTTCGAGCGGCCTGTCGAACGGGGACCCTGCCTCATCGGCCGGGAAAAACGCTGCGCAGGATCGCCCCAATGTCCTGATCATCATTGCCGATGATTGCAATTATTACAATATTGGATGCTACGGTGCCGAGAACAACCGTACGCCGAATATCGATGCGCTGGCCGAGGAGGGTATGCGCTTTACGAATGCCTATAACTCCGTCTCGATGAGTGTCCCCACGCGCCATTGCCTCTATACGGGTATGTATCCGATGAAGCATGGCGGTTATCCGAACCATAGTTCGATCCGGGAGGGCATCAAAACTATGCCGGTCTATCTCTCCGAACTGGGCTATCGGGTCGGCCTGGCCGGCAAGTGGCACATCAAACCGCTGGCAAGTTTCCCATTCGACTCGATCCCCGGCTTCCCGGCCGAGTGCGTCACCAAGGATCCTTCGCATACGTTGGATGGGGTGACGGAGTTCGTTACGCGTGATCCCAACCAGCCGTTCTGTATGGTTCTGGCATCAGTCAATCCGCATGCACCCTGGACGGGCGGCGATCCTTCGAAATATGATCGCTCGAAACTGGTTCTGCCTCCGATCTTTGTCGATACGCCTGAGACGCGCAAGAGCTATGCCTCCTATCTGGCCGAGGTGGACCTGCTCGACCAGGAGGTTGGCGAAGTGGTCAGCCTGCTGAAGGAGAAAGGGATGTATGACAATACGCTGATTTTCTTCCTGTCGGAACAGGGATCGCAGTTCGTTGGAGCCAAATGGACCAATTGGTACCCGGGCGTCCGGGCTGCCATGATCGCCAAATGGACCGGTCATATCAAACCGGGCCGTGTCACGGATGCCATCGTGCAGTACGAGGATATTCTCCCCTCGCTCATCCTGCTGGCAGGCGGAACGCCGGGTAGCGACATGGACGGGCGGAACATCCTGCCACTGCTGGAGGGTAAGACCGATAAACATCGTGAGTATGCTTTCCACGTGCATAACAACATTCCGGAGGGCCCGGCCTATCCGATTCGTTCGGTGAGCGACGGCCGCTATCGTCTGATCTGGAACCTGACTCCGGAGCGTACCTATAAGGAGAAACATATCGAGAATGCCGTGTGGTTCAAGTCGTGGAAAGCCTCAGAGGATCCACAGGCTCAGTTTATTGTTAATCGTTGGTACCACCGTCCGGAGTTTGAGTTGTATGACATTACGGTAGATCCGTTCGAGTTGAATAACCTGGCTGATGACAAACAGTACGCCAAGATTAAAACCCGGCTCCATAAGGCGCTGAAGGAGTGGATGGAGTCGCAGAATGATCCCGGTGCAGCAGCCGATGCACCCAGAAAATAAATAATAAGGCCTGATAGACGGGCCGATGTACAGATTGAGCTCCTTGTGTGCGTGTTGCATTCTGAAGAGTCGAACTCTGCACAGGCTTGATCTTCAGCCTTGATTTATTGCCGCCATGTTCCCCGGAAGTACCGGAGGCATGGCGGCAATCGTCATTTCCGGAGGGACTGTGAAAGACCGGATGGAACATTGAAACTGCAGTTTCTGTTTTTTTGATAAAAAATCCTTATTTTGTCGCAAATACTTAACCTCGAATTCATCCTTTTTGAACGATGCTGCGACGACTGTTTTTTGCTGCGATTTTATGCGGATTGATGCTCTCTCCGACCTATGGTGCCGGAGAGAAACGTGCACACGGATTTACACAGGAGGAGATGCTCCAGGCCTATGACGCTTTCCATGCCCGGCTGTTCGATCCGGTCCGGAAGATCTACTGGCGCGATTCGGGCGGCGGCGACAAGGTCGGGGCTATCTGGACTCAGGCCATCTATTGGGACATGGCGATGAATGCCTGGCAGAAGAGCGGTCAGGAGCGTTATAGAAAGCGTTTCGAGGATATTTATGAGGGAAATTATCGCTACTACGATCGTTTTAACTGGGATAACGAACAGGTATGGTTCATCTACGACGACATCATGTGGTGGGTCATCTCTCTGGCGCGGGCCTATCAGCTGACCGGCGCAGAGCGCTATCTGGAGGCTTCCGAGAGCGGTTTTTGCCGCGTGTGGTCCGGCTCCCCGGTGGTTGGCGATCGAGGCTCCTATGATGCCGAGCAAGGGGGTATGTCTTGGGCGTGGAAGAATGTCGGTGACCCTTATGTCGGGAAGATGGCCTGCATCAATTACCCGACGGTGATCGGTGCCATGTGCCTGTATGAGGCGACGGGTGATACGACCTACTATGCTCGGGCGCTGGAGATTTACACCTGGGCGCGCCGTAACTTGTTCGATCCGGAGAGCGGACAAGTGGCCGACAGCAAACATGGCAACGGAAAACCTGCCTGGAAGGCCCATCTCTATAACCAGGCAACTTGTATCGGTGCCGCCGTGATGCTGTATGAACAGACGGGCGATCAGACCTTCCTTGACGATGCGCGACGGGCGGCGGATTATGTCTATGGTCATATGCTCCAGGCGGACGAGATACTTCCCTTTGAGGATGGCGAGGAGCAGGGAGTCTATCATGCGATTTTTGCCCAATATATCTCGATGCTGGGCCGGCAGCCGGGATGTGATGGTTATCTGGAGGTGATCCGGCAGAATATCCGTTTGGGGTGGGGCAACCGGAACCGCAGGAGCGACCTCACGGACAAAGATTTCCGTGTGCCGACACCTCCGGGCCCGGTGCGCTGCTACGATGCTTCGGGTATCCCGGCCTACATGCTGGCCTATCCTGAGCCGAGGGCCAAGAGTAGAGGGCTTATTCAGGGTAAAGAGATAGGCCGTTAAGCAGATTTTGACAAAAGGAGCAACTGCCTGCTCCGATCTCCAGATATCCCGTTTTCAGGGAAGGATTGAACTCCGTGAGGTCTCGATAAACGCTGTACCCAGCTGAAACCGCCCTTGTTGTCTGAAGATTTTCCATCGAGACAGGTACTTTTGGACCGGTCAGTGTTTCTTTGGTGAACTCGAAAGGAGTTTTTGTTTCCTCGCACGAAAAGAAAAGTAGACAGGTTAATGCTAAATGAAAAATTTTCTCATCATACCATTGAACGTAATTTTGGTTTGAACAGATTCAAAAATAGTGTTTCGTGTTTTTACGGATAGTCAGAAATGGTCACATTATCCGCACAAATAATCACCGGGTGGGAAAAATGATAGAATGAACATATGTGCGCATAAAGTGGATATTTTTGCTTCGCAAAATGGGTTTCTTATATTTAAATTTGCCTCTGACGAGGAGTCCCGATGGCTGGAAGAGTCGGTCGTCTATGGCCATTGCTCTGCATGAATCGTCGCGTTTATTGACTGCTACTTAAATTATTGTAAAGAACCATGGAGAACAAATCTTTGTTGTTGCTGACTTTGGTCGGTTTGCCGTGCGCTACGGCTGTGGCGCAGACCGTCCGTCCGAATATTGTGCTGGTGATTGCCGACGACTGCCGCCGGGGAGACCTGGGCTGCTATGGAAGTCCGGATGCCATAACACCTAATATCGACCGCCTGGCAACCCAGGGGTTGAAATTTACAAACTTCTTCCAGGCGACAGCCATGAGTTCCCCCACGCGCCATTGCCTGCTGACAGGCCTTTACCCGGTGCGTTCGGGCGCCTATCCCAACCATACACTCGTCAATCCGGGAGTTGAGACTCTTCCGACTTATCTGAAAGAGGCGGGCTATCGGGTGGCTTTGCAAGGGAAACGACACATCGCGCCGCTCGAGGCCTTCCCGTTTGAATATCTTAGTGGCGGGGGAGAACATGTCAATATTTCGAAAATAGAACCTTTCATTGCTGACGTGGCCGCCAAGAAGGAACCTTTCTTCCTGTATGTGGCTTCGCAGGATCCGCACGTGCCTTGGACGCGTGGTGATCGTTCGCTGTTCGATGCCGATCGTCTGACGCTGCCGCCCACCTTCGTGGATACGCCAGAGACGCGCGAGGATTATGTGAAGTATCTGGCCGAGATCAACCAACTGGATTCCGATGTGGGAAAGGTCGATGAGTTGATCCGCAAGTATGGCCTCGAGGATAATACGGTTTTCATCTTTACCAGCGAGCAGGGGCACCAGTTTCCCTTCGCTAAGTGGACCTGCTATGATGCCGGCCTGCAAACCGGGTTCATCATTCGCTGGAAGGGCGTGACTACTCCCGGCAGCCAGACCGCAGCCCTTTGCGAGTATGTCGACGTGACCCCTACGATCCTGGATATTGCCGGTGCGAAACCGCGCCAGCTGGATGGGAAGAGCTTCCTGCCGGTGATCAAGGGTGAAACGGACCATTTCAAGGATTATGTCTACGGTATCCAAACCACGCGAGGTATTATCGCCGGATCGCCCTACTATGGCATCCGTTCGGTGCGGAACGACCGCTTCTGCTATATCATGAACCTGACACCCGAGGTTCCGTTCCAGTGCGTGTCGACCACCGACCAGAATGCCCTGTGGACGTCATGGAAGGAGAAGGCAACAACGGATGAGTTCGCCAAACGCCAGGTGCATAACTACCAGTATCGGCCGGCCGAGGAGTTGTACGACATCGTAAATGATCCCTATCAGTTGAACAACCTGGCAGACGATGCCAAGTATGCCTCGCAGAAAGCCGAACTTCGGAAAAAACTGCTGGAGTGGATGGAGTGGCAGGGCGATACAGGCCAGGAGGTGGAGATGGATGCGCTGAACCATCAGCCCAAGCAGGAGAAAAAGAAATAGATATTGCTAAGTAGATCGTTCTGGAGAGAGGGGCTTCCGTTTGGGTTTAGCCCCTCTTTTTCGTATGACGATGGGTGGCTAGGAGTGGAGAGTGTATGCCGGGCAGACGTGTGTGAAGGGGACTGCAACACTATGCCATACGGTTTTTTAGAAAAGTTTCTTGCCTTTCATGCCGAATTTTGCCTGGAACTCGGTGGGCAGCAAACCGGTGTGGATCTTGAATTGATGGATGAAGTGCGACTGGTTGTTGAAACCCGACTCGCTGCATATCACAGCGGTTTTGTATCGGCCGTCGATCAGCATCTTCTTGGCGTGTCCGATCCGCATGCCGTTCAGGTAGTGGATGAAGGTGCTTCCGGTGCGGGCTTTGAAATATTTGCAGAAGGCTTGTGGCGTCAACCCGATCAGAGCGGCGACATCCTGCAGTGAGATCGGCGAGGTGTAGTTGGCGACCAGGTATTCGTACACTTTGTTGAACCGGGTGAAATCTTTCGAGTTGACCGAGGCCGTAAACCCGACACTGGCCAGCAGGGTCTGCTCCTGGTCGGCCATCAGGTCTAGCAACTCCAGTAGCCCGCAGATGCGGTGAATCCCCGTAAGCGGGTAGATCTCCCGAATCTTCTTTTCGACCCGTTCGCGTGCTTTCCCTTCGAAGAGGATACCCCGCTTGGCCCGCTCCAGTAATGTTTTGATGGTCTCCATTTCGGGCAGATAGGTCAGACTGCTCTCGAAAGCCTCCTCGCGGAAGAACAGCACCTTGCACACGGATTTGCGGGTGGAATCTTTCTGGAAAAACACCGGATCATTCTTCCATTCGTGGGGAAGGTTGGAACCGACCAGGCAGATGTCGCCTGCTTCATATCCTCCGATGTTATCACCCACGTAGCGAGTTCCGTAACCTTCGGTGATGTACATGATCTCCACCTCGGGATGATAGTGCCAGGGAACGATGAAATGCGGAAGGTCCTCCGTGTAGAAATTCACGTAGTGATTCTTGGTGAAAGGGAGGTCCTGGTAGAGAGCTTTCATGACGGAGCGGTGTTTGTATACGAAGTTAATGATTTTTGAGAAAAGAATAAATAATTTGGTTTAAATAGTGTAATTTTCGTATGCGATCAATGCGTACTTTTGAAAGAACTTCACCTTATCCTAAAATTTCGAACGTTATGAATCGAACTTTTTTTCAGATTTCCTGCTGCGGGGCCTTGGTCGGTACGGCTTTGCAGGTGTGTCCATCCGGCGTGTCTGCCCGGCCGGCGCAAAAATCGGCTCGTCCCAATATCCTTTATATCATGTCCGACGATCATGGATCGCAAACCATTTCGAGCTATGGCGGACCGTTGGCACAGGTATTCCGCACGCCGAACATCGACCGGCTGGCCGAAGAGGGGATGCGCCTGGATCACTGTTTTGCCACAAATTCGATCAGTGTACCGAGCCGGGCATCGATCATGACCGGCTGTTACAGCCAATGCAATGGCGTCTATACGTTGCGGGATACGCTCAATTCGGCTCTGCCCAACATGGCCAAAGAGTTGCAACAGGCCGGTTATCAGACCGCCATTATCGGAAAGTGGCACCAGGGAACCGAACCCTCCGGCTTCGACTACTATAATGTCCTGCCCGGACAGGGACGCTATGGTAATCCCGTGTTGATCGAGAAAGGCAACCTGAACGGCCCCGATTTCGCGCATGCCAAGGGAACCGTCCATCCGGGCCATTCGACCGATGTGATTGCCGACGAGGCTCTGCGGTGGCTCAAAAGTACGGACCGCGAATCGCCTTTCTTCCTGATGTGCCACTTTAAAGCGCCGCACAGGACCTGGATTTCGGCCCCTCGCTTCAAGCACCTGCTGGAGGATGTGACCATTCCCGAACCGGCCAACCTCTACGATGATTACTCCGACGGTCGGGAGCATCTGGATGCTCTGACCATCTTCCTCGAGGATATGAACAAGGCCGACCTCAAGGTCGATATTCCCAAGGGGCTTTCCCGAGACGAACTCCGGAAATGGGCCTACCAGCTCTACCTGAAGGAGTACCTGCGCTGTATTGCCGGGGTGGACGAGAACGTGGGCCGCCTGCTTGACTACTTGGATGAGAATGGTCTGACCGAGAATACAATCGTCATTTATACCTCGGACCAGGGGTTTTTCCTCGGAGAGCACGGCCTGTTCGACAAACGGCTGATGTACGAGGAGTCGATCAAGATGCCCTTCCTGATCCGCTATCCGGGTGTGATCGAGGCCGGCACGACGAATGACGACCTGATCTTGAATATCGATTTTGCACCGACCCTGCTCGATTTTGCAGGACTCCGCACTCCGGGGTACATGCAAGGCCGCAGCTTTGTACAGAACCTCCAGGGCGACACTCCAGCCTCGTGGCGTAAGAGCTTCTACTATCGCTATTGGATGCACAATGACTTTGCGACGCATGTCCCGGGCCATTACGGTATCCGGACCGACCGCTATAAACTGATTTTCAACTACGGTAAGGGACTGGGGATGGCCGGCGCCAGCAAAGAGGACACTACACCCTGCTGGGAGTTCTACGACCTGGCCGAGGACCCGATGGAGATGCGTAACCTGTACGACGATCCTCGCTATGCCAAGACCATCGAGTCACTCAAGAAGGAGATGCTGCGGCTCAAGAAACAGTATCACGACGAAGATTCGAACTATCCGGAGATGAGAGAGGTGGTGGAGCGCTACTGGTAAACGACTCTCTCTATTCAGAAAAAAAAACTCCTCTGCCCGTTTGTCGGGATCGAGGAGGGGCTTAGCGTGCACGTGCGGGGGATTATTCTAATTTCCCGGTAGCCCGCAGATATTCCGTTTCGTAGATCTTGTATTGGGTCTGCGCCTCGATTAGATTGCTTTCGGCCTGTTGCCATTGCGATTGCGCGTCGAGCAGGTCGGTCAGCGGAGCCATCGAGGCCCTATATCGGTTGCGCATGACACGCAGGTTCTCGACGGCTTGTTGCAGCCCGCTTTCAGCCGTTTGGATCAGTAGGAATCCGTCCTGCACATTCCGGATTGCCTGTTGCACCTGGATGGAAAGCAAGCGAGTATTTTTTTGAAGATCGAGTTCGGCGTTTTGCAGGGCATATTGTGCTTTGTGGACTTTCTTCCGACTCTCGCCCCAATGGAAAATCGGGATCTTCACCGCCAGCATGGCCATGCCGATGCCGTCGCGGAATTCCTGCGTGTGAGAGACCGGAATGCCATTACCGCTATCGATCAGACTGTTCAGTTTGATGTTCCCGTAGTAGGTATATCCCGCCGATAGCCCGACAGTAGGCAGCATATCGGCTCGGGTTTGGTGGATTTGCTGTTCGTTGGCAGCGATCTGCTGTTCAAGCAGGCGTAATTCCGGCCGGTCGTCCAGGTCGGCCGTCAGACTGCCGGGAGCTGTGATCACGCCCGAGGTGTCGGAGAGTTCGATGTCAGTCCCGAAATCCACCCCGATCACCCGGCAGAGCGACATGCGGCACAGATCGGCTCCGTTGCGCACTTTCTGCAACTGATAGCGGATCTCGCTGCGTTTGGCCTCGATGCGTAGTACGTCGTTTTCGATTGCCATGCCGGCTGTGAGGGCTGTGACGGTCTGATTGTGGAGCGTGTCCATCTGCGAAGCATAGCTTTCGAGCATGCCCACCTTGCGTCGTACGGCCATCAGAGTCCAATAGGCATTGTCAGCCTCGACCAGCACGTCCATGCGCGTCATGCGCTTTTGTTGGGTGGCTACCTCTTCGCCGATGCGGGCCAATTGCCGGCCTGACGAGATTTTGCCGCCCGTATAGATGGGTTGAGTGAGGGTAATCCCGGCCATGTAGGTCCCGCGCATACGCATCTCCATTCCCATCATGTCGATGTCGGGCAGGATGTAAGCCCCGGTTGCTGAACCTTCGATTTTAGGCAGATAAGCTGTAGAGGCGATCTTTCGGTCGAGTTCGGCCTGACGCAGCGTGAGGTCGGCTTGTTGCAACTCTTCGCTGTGGGCAATCGCCATTTCACGGCATTGCTCGAGCGAGAGACGCAAGGGCTCTTGAGGCCGGACGAAGAGGGGGGTTAGGAGCGAGAGACACCCGATGGCGAAAATACGTTTGATATTCATGGTTTTCATGGGTTATTCGTTGGCAGGTTTGCGGATGTGAAACATGGCGGCATAGAAAAGCGGCAGCAGGATGAGTGTGATGATCGTGCCGACCGTCAGACCGCCCATGATGGTGATTGCCATCGAGCTGTACATGGGGTCCTTGAGCAGCGGAATCATGCCGACGATCGTGGTCAGGGAGGCCATCAGCACGGGGCGTACACGCGATACGGTAGCTTCGATGACGGCCGTGTACGGCGATCGTTTCTCTTCGGTTTGCAGACGGTTGATTTCGTCGACCAGCACGATGGCGTTTTTGACCATCATGCCAATCAGTCCCATCAGCCCGATGATGGACATGAACGTCATCGGTAAGCCGCTGATCAGCAGCGAGGGGGTGATACCGCAGAACACGAACGGGAAGCAGAGCAGGATGAGAATAACCTTGCGCCAACTGTTGAACAGCAGGAGCAGAATGACCAGAATCAAGAAAATGGTGATGGGCATGAATTTCATCAGATTGCCGATAGCCTCGCCCTGGATTTCGCCTTCGCCCACCCAGCGCATACGGTAGCCGGCCGGTAGTGGAATGGCTTCGATGGCCGGTTTGATCGACGCCACGACCTTGGCCGGCGTGGCATCGTCGCGATCGGGGTTCGGGTCACACTCGGCTTCGATCACACGGCGTCCGTTCATCCGGAGTACGGCATCCTCATCCCAGTTGAGGCGGATGTCGTGAGCCACATTGCTCAAGGGCATGGCCCGAAACAGCTTGTCCTGCAGATCGCTCATGCTTTGACCTCCCGTCAGGGCGTTCTGCAGCTCTTCATTCGACAGATGGAGGTTGAGCATGCTCCAGACGGGGATATCCTTCAGGTTGCGGATGCGACTGCCGTCGTCGTTTCGTACCTGCAGATTGAGGAGTACCATGCGTTCCTGGTCGTTGAGAACGCCGACCGGCATGCCGTCTGTTGCGGCCAGCAGGGCATTGGCTATGTCGCTGCGTCCGATACCGGAGCGTAGGGCATCCTGTTGGTTATATGTGGCGACTAGCGTTTTACCCGTAGGTTTCCAGTTGTTCTGTACCGAGTAGGGGTCTACGTAGGGACAGTCGCGCATGATGGCCTCGGCTTGAGCACTCAGACTCCGCAGAATGGCCGGATCGGGTCCCGAGAACTCCACTTCGACGGTGTGTGAGGTCGAAATCGAGAAGTTGTATTTCCGGATTCGGATATAAGCCTCTGGATAGGCTTTGCGCAGTTGTTCGCGAATGGCAGGAATCTGTTCCTGTACGGTGTTGTAATCCTCGCAGTCGACCATCAATTCTCCGTAGCAGTCACCCCCGGAGGTCATGGGGCGTACCAGACAGTAATGGGCCGGGGCACTTCCCTGACTGACCGCAACTCGTTCAATGGCCGGGTTTTCAGAGAGCCAGTCACTCATTCTCAGCAATCGGTTGCGGACCGTATCGGCATCGGTTGCCGAGGGGAAGAAACATTCAACGACAAACTGTTTGTAGTCGAAATCGGGGAAAAAGAGATTTTTTACGCGCGTCATGCCCAGCAGGCAGAGCAGCAGCAAGCCGAAGGCTACGGCGATCGTTACCCGTTTGTAGCCGATCAAACAACTGATAGTCCGTCGTACGAACCGGTGTATGGGCGAATTCATAACCTCCTCTTTTCCCTCGGCACGATGTTTTTCCCGGCTCGGCAGCCACGATTTGGCGCAGATGGGCACCTGTACCAGTGCCAACACCCAACTGGCGAGCAGACTGACACACAGTACCAGGAAGAGGTCGCCGGCATACTCTCCGGCCGAATCCGGCGAGAGATATACACACAGGAATGTCGAGGCGGCAATGATCGTGGCTCCCAACAACGGCATGGCTGTGTTGCGGCCGATGCGGTAGAGGTAGACCTTGGGAGATAGCCCTCGCTTCTTGTCGACCAGAATACCGTCCATGATTACCACGGCATTGTCGACCAACATGCCCATGGCCACGATGAAGGCACCCAGTGAGATCCGCTGCAGGGTTGTTCCGCACATCAACAGGATCGGGAACGATACGGCGACCGTCAACACCAGTCCGAAACCTATGATCAGTCCGCTGCGGAATCCCATGGTGAAGATTAGCACCAGGATGACGATCATCACCGACTCCAGCAGGTTCCACATGAACGATGAGATGGCATCCTTTACTTTTTCGGGTTGGAAGAAGATCTTATCTGTTGCAAACCCCACCGGAACGTTCTTCATGGCTTCGGCCAGACGGGCGTCTACGGCTTTGCCCACATTGGGAACGATGGCCGATGACTCCATGGCGATACAGATCGCCAGGGCAGGCTTTCCGTTCAGGAAGAAACCGTTACGCTGTGGAGTCGAGTATGTGCGTTCTACGCGGGCGATGTCGCCGATGCGCATCGTTTTGCCATCCATTGTCTGAATGAGCAGATTGCGAATATCGTCTTCGTTTTTGACTGCCGAGTCGACGTACAATGCGATGCGTTCTCCGTCGGTTGCATATTTCCCGGCATTGACCGTTTTGCCGGCTGTTTGCAGGGCCGACATGATCTGCGTGGGGGCGATGCCGTTGCGGGCGATCTGCTCTTTGGAGAGGATGATGTTGATCACCTCGTCGCGGTTCCCGACGATATTGATACGTTTCACGCCTTTGACGTCGAGCAACTCGCGACGCAGGTATTTGGCGTATTGATACATCTCCGGATAGTCGTATCCGTCGGCTGTCAGGGCATAGAAGATGCCGTAGACGTCCATCATGTCGTCGATCACGATCGGTGCGTAACACCCTTCCGGCAGGCGTTGTGAGGCATCGTTCACCTTGCGGCGCAGGAGATCGAAGTGCTGCTCCAGATCGCGGTTCAGTACGGTCATCTGGAACTCCACGGTGAGCATGGCGGCACTGTTCTGACACTCGGTTTTCACCTTTCTTACATTGGGTAGTGCACGCAGTTCATCTTCCAGCAGTTGGGCCACTTTCAACTCCATTTCATGGGCACTGGCCCCGGGCCATGAAACCACGACCATGGCTTGTTTGGCAGATACGGCAGGGTCCTCCAGTTTGGGCATTTGGATAAAGGAGAGTACCCCGGCGATGAGAATTGCCCCGATCAGCGACCAGAACAGAACGGGTCGCCGCATGAAGAATTCGGTCAGTTTCATCATAACACTCCTCCTACGTTCGTTTTGCTGGGAGACACAATGACTTCAACCTTTTCGCCTTCCAATAGAGAATTTACGCCGGCTCGTACGATTTGTTCCTCTCCGGTCAGACCGTCAACGATGATGGCCCGTCCCTTTTCATCGACCGGGCCCAAGGTGACGGCCCGTTTCGTAACCGTGGAATCGGGCTGGAATACCCAGACACAGGAGGTGTCCTGATCGCGGAAAACGGCACTGAACGGCAGGGCGAAACCGGTCAAGGCGGTCGAATCCGTCAGGGTGATTTCTACTTCGACATTGGTCCCGGCCGTCAGACGTCGATCAGGTTGCCCCTTGAATGCCAGGCACATCCGATAGAGTTGGTTGCCGTCGGCCTTGGGCGTGATGTTTTGTAGTGCCAGAGGGATTTGTTCCGAAATGCCCGCAGCCCGACAGTTGAACCGGAGGAAATGCTGCCGTTGGCGATAGATATTCCCCGGGATATCGACCGTAACCTCCATCCGGGAGAGATCCAACAAGGAGAATACGGCGGTCCCGGCATCGACCATTTCGGCGGTCGAGAAGTTTACCTGTTGGATATATCCGTCTGTGGGGGCATAGAGTTTTGTATAGTTCAGCTTGTTTTGATTGGCTTGCAATTGTACGCCCAATTGTTTCAAACCGGCCGTAGCTTTCTCATAGTCGTTGATCGAGATGCTTTTCTGTTCGAGTAGCCGTTTGGTTCGCCGGACTTCGTCTTGGAGCTGATCATACTGAATTTGCAGGGCCTCGACCGCCAACAGATAATCGGCGTCGTCTAGTTCGGCCAGGAGCTGCCCGCGACGTACGAAATCACCTTCTTGAACGTCGATGTGAGCAATTTGTCCTGCAGTTTTAAAGCCGAGATTGATATTGTGGGCCTCTTTTACGATTCCCGAGAAATTTTTCATATACACCTTGCTTACTGCTTCAGGCTGCGTCAGGCAGACGCTTCTTTCAAACGAGGCGGATTGTTTCCCATTCGAGCAAGCGCATAGCAAAGAGACTGCAATTACCATCCAATTCTTGGCTTTGGTTTTCATTTTATGCTGTTTTTTGATGAACTTGGGTACAAAGTTCCATTTTTTTGTTGGGATTGCTTTGTCGTTCTGCGAGGGTAATTTGTTCAAAAGGATGGAAAAGGTTGGGTTTCGTGGCATAAAGGGTTGAATTTTTATTCAAATCGGTATATTTGTGGAAATAAATAGGAGTGAGCTATGCAATATACCGGACAATTCCGCCCCTTGAATCTGATGATGATGCCCATCAATGAACGCGCCTGCGTTTTCAACGATGAGTTTGTTTTGGCGGATAATATTGATGATTCAGGCATTCCGATTAATATATACGCAGATCCGTTGGCAGCGTCGTTCTTGAGGTCTCCCTACCCATTCAAAATCCAATTTGCGATGGGATTACTTTGTTTGGGGGGATCTATGCAGATTCGTATGGATCTGACGGAATATGAGTTACAGCCTAATGACGTATTGTTTGTCCGATCTGGAGCCATAGGACAAAGTCTGGGAGCCAGTTCTGACTGTAAAATTGCAGTTATTGCATTTTCCAGTGATTGCTATCGGCCTCAGATGTCGACGCAGGAGGTGCTCATGATGCATAAATTCCTTTCTTCCGGGTCGTTGTTGCGGATTACGGAGGCCGAGATGGAAGAAGTGATGTCCATTTATCATACCATGCGTCGTAAGATCCAACAAGCAGATTATGCCTATAAACGAGAGACTCTGATTAGTTATATGCAGATACTGTTTTATGATTGTTGTCAGGCGATGGTTCCTTATGTTTGTGCGTGGGAGGCCCAGCCCAGAACCCGGCAGAGACAGCTTTTTGACCGTTTCATCGAGGTGCTGAAAGAGAATTATACCTCGCAACGTTCCATTAGTTTCTATGCCGGCAAATTGTGTATTACGTCGAAATATCTGTCCCAGGTAGTCTACTCTGTGAGCGGGCGTCATGCCGGGGCGTGGATCCGCGATTATGTGATTCTGGAGGCGAAGGCTCTGTTAAAGAGCCAGCAATATAGCGTCCAACAGGTCAGCGACATGCTGAACTTTGCCAATCAATCCTTCTTTGGAGTCTATTTCAAGAAAGCGGTCGGGTGTTCACCTTCGGCTTACCAGAATCAATAAACTGGCCCCCCCCCTCGGGTTGAATTGAACAATGCTGGCTAGATACTGAAAAAGATCACCCGCGATGTTCGCGGGCGATCTTTTTCAATGAAGGGTTATATCGTTTAGCGGGCTACTGGATAACTCTCCGTCACCTTCAGTGCGACGGTTTTCTGATCCTTATCAGCCGAACTGTTTCCGACCATGATCTTGAACGTGCCCTCCTCGACCTTGAAGTTCATATCCAGATCGTAGTAGGCCAGCATCTCGGGCGTGATGTCGAAACTTACCTCTTTCGACTCCTTCGGCTCGAGCGATACACGCTGGTAGCCTTTCAGCTCCTTGATGGGACGGACTACGCCATACGAGTAGTCGTCGCGGATGTACATCTGCACCACCTCGTCGCCTTTTCGGTCTCCAGTGTTGGTGACGGTCACGGTGACGGTCGTTGCCTCCTCACGGCCCAGGACGCTCTTGGCGATGCGGGGCTCGGAGATCTCGAACGTCGTGTAGCTTTTCCCGTATCCGAACGGATAGAGCGGCGTGCGTTTCATCTCTACATACCCGTTGCGGAACGGGGCGTTGGGAAGCATGCTGTAATAGAGCCGCGCCTGTCCGACCGATTGCAGGATAGTCACCGGCAGCTTCGCTCCGGGATTCACCTCCCCGAACAACACCTCGGCAACGGCCGTACCACCCGCTTGGCCCGGGCACCATGCCTCGAGCAATGCATCGACATTGGCCGATACCCACGGCTCCGATATGGGACGCATGTTGATGTAGACCACCACGACCGGTTTGCCGGTGGCTTTCATCTGCTGGGCCAGTTCCAACTGGTTGCCCAACAGGTTGATGTCCGTGCGGTCAGTGTTCTCGCCATCCGTGCGGCTGGGTTTGTCGTAGCGGATGGTCCCTTCGCCGAGCGCCAGTACGATCAGGTCGTAATCGGCGGCTTTCTGTATGGCCTCCTTGATTTTTTCAGCCTCCAGACCTTTGCGGATGTTCTCCCCGACGTTGAAATAGTCGACCTGTACGCCATGTTCAGCGGCTACGGAGGTCAATCCTTCTGCGATGGTGGTGATATTTTCATCGGGTTGCGGATTGGTCCAGTCACCCAAGATCGTTTTGTTGTTGGCGTTCGGTCCCGTGACCAGAATCTTTTTGATCTTCTCCGGCTGGAGGGGTAACGTCTGATTGCGGTTCTCGAGCAGGACGATGCTGTTGCGGGCGGCCTCCAGGGCATGCTCTCCGTGGGCTTTTTGCCGTACGACACGTTTGTGCAACTCCTCGTCTACCAGGGGCTGTTCAAACAGCCCGAGGCGGAACTTTGCCTCCAGAATCCGCGATACGGCTTCATCCACGCGTTCCATCGGGATGATACCCTTCTTGACGGCCTCGATCACCGGTTCGTAGAACCCCGGACCCTGCATATGCATATCCATGCCGGCATTGATCGCCAGCGTGTATCCTTCCTGATGGTCGCGGGCGACCATGTAGGTCTCGTGCAGTCGCTCCAGATCGGTGAAGTCGCTTACGTAGAATCCCTTGAACCCATACTCATCCCGCATGATGTCGGTCATCAGCCATTTGTTGATGTGGCACGGAATGTCGTTGATCGTGTTGTGGCTTCCCATGATGGTGAACAGGTTGGCTTTCTTCACGGCGTCGTAGTAGGGTTTGAGATAGGTGCTCCGCAGGGTGCGCTCCCCGATGTCCGAGCCCCAGAAGTTGATGCCGTTGATGGCCGATCCGCCGGCTACGAAGTGGTTGGCACAGGCCACTACACGATCGGTGCCGGTGAAATCACCCAACTGATAGCCGTCGATCATGGCACACCCCATGTCGGATACCAGCAGGGGATCCTCCCCGAACGTCTCGCCGATACGGCCCCAACGCGGATCGCGCGCCAGGTCCATATTGGGGAAGAACGACCAGTGCGACCCCAGCGAGCGGAGTTCGAGAGCCGTCTGCCGGGCCATCTTGCGGATGTACTCCGGATTCCACGTACTTGCGAAGTTGATGGGCATGGGGTAGACCGTCGTTCCCCAGATCATGGCAGCTCCGTGTACGGCGTCGGCCCCTACCAGGATGGGAATCTGCAGGCGGGTCTTCATGGCGGCTTTTTGCAGTTCGTTGGCCCATTCCGGCGTGTTGGCCTGGAAAACCGAGCCGATGTGGCCTTTGGCCGCTACGTCCAGGATGACAGCTTTCCGTTCCGGGGCATCTTCGTTGATATAGGCCACGTATTGGTTCATCTGGCCGATCTTCTCTTCGAGCGTCATGCGCGAGAGCAGATCGGCGACCCTTTTTTCGACCGGTTGCGAAGGGTCCTTATATAAAGGGGTCTTGGGGGCTCCCCAGGAGGGTAGGCTGCATGCCACCAGGAGCAGAAGAGTGAGGATTTTTTTCATAGGACTTATGAGTAGTTAATGAATCATTGTTAGTTTCTCCATTCGGATGGTTAAATATAAGGTTAATATATTCTATTTTCAACTTTGATGTGAATATACTATAAATCATTATTAAAAATGTAAAATTTTGGTCTGTCGATATGTGGTATATTTGTC
>CALYBN010000045.1 GCA_944414825.1 uncultured Rikenellaceae bacterium | reverse complement strand
GGCCGAATTATCGGAACGGATGGCCCGTACCGGCATTGCCGTCAATGCCGCCGATCCCGGAATTGTCAATACCGGCATGATCACCATGCACCGGTGGTTCGATCCCTTGACCGACCTGCTGTTCCGCCCCTGGATCAGGAGTCCGCGTAAAGGGGCCAAAGCGGCACTGCGTGCAGCCCACAGCACGATATCGGGTTGTATCTTTTATGCCGGGCGGAAAACGAACCGAAAAATCCCGTGCAGTATATTCCGGCATCCGAAAGGCCCGTTTCTCAAGAGTGCGATCCTGCAAATATTCAACTCAACCCAAAAACGATAAACCCCAAATACGGACAAATCATGAAAACGAAAGTTCTGATCGCATGTACCCTCCTTTGGGCCACAGCTATTTCCCACGCCAGTGCACAGTCCTGGTTGGAGTTACTGAATTCCGGCGTACAAAAAGCCACTGAGCTCCTCTCGCAGGGGGAAACGCTGAATGTCGACAATCTGAGTGGCACATGGACCTATTCCAAACCGGTTTGCCGCCTGGAAAGCGACAGTCAACTGGCCGCAATCGGAGGCAAAGCTCTGGAGGCTGGCATCGAATCCCAATTGGTCGATCTGCTCTCCAAAGTCGGGATTACGGCTGGATGTTTCTCCTGTACGCTGAAAAATGACGGCACCTTCACCGGAGAAATAGGAGGAAAAAGCTTCGCAGGGCGTTATACTCCCAACGCCGCAAACCAAACTATTACGTTCTCCGGACAATATGAACAGTCAATTCTCCCCTCGACCGAAGCTTCGGCCTCACTGACCAGCAATCAATTGACAATACTTTTTAAGGCAGACAAACTGATCGACGCCTTGAAAAGTCTCTCTTCCCTTTCGCAAAACCAAACCCTCCAAACAGCCAGTTCCCTTCTCAGCCAATATAATGGCATGATGCTGGGACTTGAATTAACTAAATAATTCGCGCGCCGCAGGGGATCTCGATCCGGCCAGAGGAAAGGTGCTCCGGTCAACAGAGGCCTCCGGACAATCCCGTGGGACACTTGAATAAGTGGCTACTCCCGGCACGTAACAAAGCTATCAGAATATCACAAAAAAGCAGCGGAGAGGAATGATCTGATTCCTCTCCGCCGTTTTTATTCCGGATAGCCGGCCCGATAAAAATTCCCGGGCCGCCCCCTTGTCTCTCAACCTCTGACTCTAATTAGCCGGAGCTGCTGCCGGAGTCGTTGTCGAAGTTGTTGCCGGTTTGTCTTGTATTCCGAGTTCTGCCTTGACTGCTGCCAGAATATCGGTCATCGAAGACTCATCGTAGTATGCCAAGGCTCCGGTCGAAAGATCAAATACAGCCAGATAACCGCCTGCTTTGCTCACCTTCTTGATGGCATTCTGTGCACGCTCGAACACCGGCTGCATCAACTGGGCCTGCATCCGCTGCACGTCGTTCTGGGCCGATTCCTGGAATTCAACGAAGCGATTCTGAAGATCTACCAACTCACGCTCTTTTACCTTACGAGTCGGCTCGGACATCGAGGCATAACCGTCCTGATACTCCTTCTGTTTATTATTATATTCGACCTGAATGGATTCCAGCATATCGGTAAGATCTTTCTGGTAAGCATCCATCTTGATCCGTACGGAATCCAACTCTGGCATAGCCGCAATCAGTTCCTGAGAATTAATATAGCCAAACTTCTGGCCAAAAGATGTGGTAGTGCCGCACAAAACGAACGCGGCAACAGCAAGGGTTAGTTTTAAAACTGTTTTCATAGATATCTGTTTTGTTGGTTATTTCACTAAGGGAATGATCGCTTCCGTCTTATCCAGCGCGGGAGCATAATAGAGCACCATCGGACTGGCGGCGATATCCAACACCAGCGTAAAACCGTTGTCCTGTGCATACTTGTTGATGATCTCGAACACCTTGTCCTGGATCGGTTTGAGCAACTCGATCCGTTTCTTCATCAAATCGCCATCCTGGCCGAAAACCTGTTTCTGATACTCGTTTACCTCTTTCTCGCGATTGATGATCTCGTCCTCGCGGCTCTGACGCGCACTCGTAGAAAGATAGGCTTTCTGGGCCTGGTAATCGTTATACATCTTCTCGATCTCGGCAAAAGCATTGTCTATATTCTGCTGATACTGCTTGGACAGCGTCTCGATCGAGGTCATAGCCTCGGTATAGGCCGTGATCGACTTAAAAATTTTCTCGGAATTTACCACCATATAATTCTGCGCAGCGGCGGAAAAGGCTCCACACAACAACACTGCGGCAATCATAATGATCTTTTTCATAACCTTTATCTGTTTTAAATGAACATTGTGATTGATCTCTGAATTTTAGAACTGCTGACCGATCATGAACGAGAACTTGCTTCCGTGTGCCTTCGTCTCGCCCACCTGACGGTCGAAACCGTAGCCCCAGTCTACTCCGATCATACCCACCATCGGCAGATACAACCGCACTCCAAATCCCAACGACCGTTTCAACTGGAACGGGTTAAACTGTTTCCAACTGGAGAAGGCGTTACCTCCCTCCGCAAATACCAAGCCATAGATCGTCGAACTGGGCTTCAGAATAAACGGATAACGCAACTCGACCGTATACTTATTATAAGCTCGGGCATAATCATTCCGACTGCTATACGGAGTAATCGAGCCATCTTCATAACCACGCAGACCGATCACATCCACTCCATACACGTTATAGCCTGACATTCCGTCACCTCCCACGTCGTAACCTTCAAAAGGCGACGGCTTATTCTTATTGTAGCTACCGATATATCCCATCTCGGCCTTGGTCATCAGCACCAGTTTGTTGTTCCGGGTCAACGGGTAGTACCACTCATATTTCAGCCCCCATTTGTGATACTCGATCCACTTGTAGCGATCATTATCCGAAAGGTTCGGATCGCTGTAATCCTTCCCGTCGAACAGCGAATAGGGCGGCGTCAATCCGATCGACAGCGAAAAGTTCGATCCCGTACGCGGATAAATCGGCTGATCGACAGAATTTCGTCCTAACACCGTTGTCAAAGTGACAATATTAGAGCTACCGTTCGAGATCAGGAAGTAATCCCAATCCTGAAGGTTATAGGACTGATACGAAAGTTCATTATAGAGCGTAAAATACTGGTCTGGCCATGAAAGACGACGTCCCAGCCCCACAGCAACTCCGAGCGTACGGAAATGTTTGTTACCCTGCTGCCAGAAATAATAGGCATCCGTCTCATCCGAATAATACGTACTCACTGTCAACGAGTTAGGCTTACGACCACCCAGCCACGGCTCCGTAAAACTGATCGAGAACGACTTGTAGTACGAACCATTACTCTGAGCCCGGATCGCCAACTGCTGGCTTTGGCCCTGCGGATATGGCCGCCATGCGCCTTTCTTGAAAAAATTCTTCAATGAAAGGTTATTGAGCTGAATACCGACCGACCCGACAAACATGCCGGCTCCCCAACCGCCCGAAATCTCGAGCTGGTCACTCGCCTGCTCTTCCAGCGGCCAGGTAATATCAACCAATTCATTGGAAACGGGATTGATTCCCGGCATGATATTCTCCGGGTTAAAGTGACGCATCTGCGATAACTGACGGAGTGTACTCATCAGCAACGCCCGGTTATACAACTCACCGGGATAGGTGTACAATTCCCGACGGATCACCTCGTCATTTACACGGTTATTCCCTTCGATATTCACATCATTAATCGAGAACTGTTTCCCTTCATACACCTTAATCTCCAAATCAATGGAGTCCTCGCCAATAATAATCTCCGACGGTTCGATGTTCGACATCAGATATCCGTCATTCTGATAGAGACTGGAAACCTGGGTCGGATCCTCCGGATCGGTCTCCTTACCGATACCCAACCGTTTATGGAGATTCTTCTTATCGTAGGTCTGGCCTTTCTGAATATTCAGCATCTGATTCAGCAACTCGGTATCATACTTGCTGTTACCCACCCACGAAACATTGCGGTAGTAATATTTATTCCCCTCCTCGACATTAATCTTGATCCCGATCCGATTCTCACTGATATCGTAGATCGAATCCGAAATCACCGTCGCATTACGGTATCCCTGGGAGTTATAAAAATCGATCAGGTTCTCCTTATCGTTTTCGTACTCCTTTTCCTTGAGTTTGGCACTCTTGAAAATGTTCCAGTCTTTCTTGTGGGTCTTCTTCAGGGTCCGACGCAGACGACCGTCTGTGAAAACCTGATTCCCTTCGAACTCGATCTCGCCGATTTTCACTTTCGGGCCCCTGTCGACCACAAACGTCACGTTCACCGCATTTTGTAACATCGAATCATTATCAATCCGGACATCAACTTTCACATTTCGGAATCCTTTCTCCTTATAATGAGCCTTGATCAGATTGATATTCTTGTCCAGCACATAGTCAGACAGGGTCGTATTTCCCGGTTTCAACTTCAGATTCTCGGTCAACTCCGAGATTTGCCCCTTTCGGATTCCCGAAAACTGCCACCGGTAAATCAACGGACGCTCCTCCAACCAAATATTCAGATCAACCTTATCCTCGTGGACATCAGCCATTACCTTCACATCCGAGAAATAACGCATGCTCCACAAACGATTAATTGCTTCCGATACATAATTACTGGGCAAATATACCGTATCCCCTTTAACCAGACCTGAAGAAGCTGTCAGGATATCGGTATCCACATACTTTACGCCGTAAATATTGATCTTATCGATGACATATCGCTGAGGATTGGTATAATCTGCCATCGGAAGCCCCGTAAAATTAACCTTCACCAATGCCGTATCGGCCTTTTCGGGAATTTGTTCCGATGCCACTGCCGTGGTATCGGCCCCTTCCTGTGCAAACAATTCCCACGAACACAAGGTCATGAGCATCAGCAAGAGTTGCAGTTTGTTTCTCATCTTATTCGGTTCGAAATAGTATCTATTTGGTTATCAGTCCATATCTCCGGTCGCGAGCACCGTACTCAGCCACAGCTTTATCAAAATCCTCCGCCCCGAAATCGGGCCAAAGAACCTCTGTAAAATAAAATTCACTATAGGCTGCCTGCCACAACAGAAAATTGCTTAACCGGCACTCCCCGCTGGTCCGGATAATCAAATCCGGATCCGGAAAATCCGCCGTATACAAATACGCTCGCAAACTCTCCGGCCCAAGCTCTGCTACCGTTATATTTTCCTGTTTCTCAGCCTCGATCATCAGGCCAATGGCTCGTGCTATCTCGTGCCGCGAACTGTAATTCAGCGCCAAAATCAGGGTCAGTTTCTCCCCTGAAGCCGTTTCTCGTTCTATCATCGCAAGGTGCTCCTGCACCTTCTCCGACATCGAATCCCGATCACCGATCACCCGGACCGATACGCCCTGTTCTGCCAGCTTGGCCGCCTCCTTCACGATACTCTCACACAAGAGTGCCATCAGCCCGTTCACCTCATCGGCCGGACGTCCCCAGTTCTCCGTAGAAAATACGTACAGAGTGAGATAACGGACCCCGTGCCGCAACGACGATTCCACCGCCGTACGGACACTCTCCACGCCTTGCATATGGCCACGTAGCCTGTCAAGGCCGCGGCTTTGTGCCCAACGTCCGTTACCGTCCATGATGATGGCAATGTGCCGGGGTATCTTCGTGCATTCGCTCATCCCGATCGTTATTCACCCGATTTAAAGTTACAAATATAGCACTTATAACTCGATTAACAGTCGTTAACGCCTATTTTTTTCTATCCAGACACATGAAATCCCTCCCTCCGGATCTTTTCATACAGGACCTCATGCCTTATGGTTTCTCATCCCGACGGTCAAAACCCCACATCATCTTATTTCTTAACGTATCATAAAACGATATATTTTGCAGCCGGGCCAAAAAAACCGGATTTTTCGCTTTCGACAACCGGAATGTCGCCGAACCCGCAAGTTCGTAACTGGTATTATCCATGGCCACAAATGCCTTATTGTCTCGCGTAGAGACCCTGAATGTCACCACACTATCATCCGGCAGCACCATCGGACGCATGGTCAGGTTGTGCGAAGCGATGGGCGACAGCACGAAACACGAACACCCCGGTGCCACGATCGGCCCGCCGACGCTCAGCGAATAGGCCGTCGAACCGGCCGGCGTCGAGAGCAGTACTCCATCACCCCAATAGGTTGCCACCTGTTCGTGGTTCACGGAGGTCTCCACGGAGATCATCCCCGTACCACCGCGCTGGATGGAGAACTCATTGAAGGCATACGGATGTTCCGGCACTACGGGGAAATCACCGCTCGCCTCCAGCAAAGCCCGTCGCTCAACCGAGAAGCGCCCCTCGCGGATATCGGCAAAAGCCTGCCCGATGCACTCCTTGGGGACATTGGCCAGGAATCCCAGGCGGCCGGAATTGATCCCCAGCACAGGCATTGAGTGCATGCCGACCAGTTTCACACAGTCGAGAAACGTTCCGTCACCCCCATAACTCACCGCCAACCCCGCATCACAGTCCGCCTCCTCAAAAGAGGCATACTGTTTGCCCGTGGGAATGACGATTCCCGTCCGCTCGGCAATCAAGGCAGCGAATTCGCGGTTGATGCAGTAATCCAAACCCGAAGCAGAAAGTGCCCCCATCAACGAGCACAACTCCTCCGGCGTATGGTTCATCCGGGGACGGGAAAACAAAACTATTTTCATTTCAAGTAAAAATAGGTTAACTTTACAGCTGCAAATGTAACTTTTTATTATGACAAAATTAAGCGTGAACATAAATAAGATCGCCACCCTGCGCAATGCACGGGGCGGCGACACCCCCAACGTCATTGAAGCAGCCCTCAATGCGGAACGTTTCGGAGCCCAGGGCATTACGGTCCACCCGCGGCCGGACGAGCGTCACATACGCTATGCCGACGTCCGTGATCTGAAAAAGGTGCTCACCACGGAGTTCAATATCGAAGGCAACCCCATTGACCGCTTCACGGAGTTGGTGTTGGAGGTGGTCCCGACACAGGTAACCCTCGTCCCGGACGCCGCCGACGCCATCACTTCGAATCAGGGCTGGGATACGAAAAAGCATCTCGATTTTCTGCGTAAAAAAGTAGATACTTTTCATAAAAAAGGAATCCGGGTCTCCATCTTCCTCGACCCCGATCTGGAGATGGTCCGCCACGCCGTCGAAACCGGCACCGACCGCATCGAACTCTACACCGAAGCCTATGCCCGCAACTACGCGGCCGACCGTGAAGCAGCCATCGCACCCTACCTGGCCGCAGCCCGCGAAGCCCAGCGGCTGGGGTTGGAGATAAACGGCGGTCACGACCTCAACCTGGAGAACCTGCGCTACTTCGCACGCACGATTCCGGGACTGGAGGAGGTCTCGATCGGTCACGCCCTAATCTCGGACGCTCTGTATCTTGGGCTGGAGAATACGATCCAACTCTATCTGCGCGAACTGCAAGAAGCCTAAGCAAAACTCACTAACCACCATGAAAAAACTACTGATCCTCGGCAGTATCCTGCTATGCAGCACACTCCTGCACGCCCAGGAATCGCAACCGAGCGCCTATCAGGTGCGCAAGGCCGACCTGCTGAACCAATTGCCCGTGGAGCGCAACGACATCGTCTTCCTGGGCAACAGCATCACCGACTACGGCGAGTGGGCCGAATTGTTCGGCAACCGCCACATCAAGAACCGCGGCAACAGCGGCGACCGTACCTATCAACTGCTCCGGCGGCTCGATCCCATCGTAAAGGGGCAGCCCCGGAAAATCTTTCTGATGATCGGCACCAACGACCTGGGCGAGGACAAGTCACCGGAATACGTCTTGGGGAACATCCGGAAGATCGTCAGCCGCATCCGCCAGGAGAGTCCCCGCACGAGGCTCTACATTCAGAGCATACTGCCGGTCAATAACCACTTCACGGAGTTCGCCCACCGTCACGGCCGGAAAGATGCCGAGATTGTAAAGTTGAACAAGCTCCTTCAAAAGATGTGCTCCGAAGGGGGCATACCCTACATCGACCTCCATCAGCACTTCGTCGATAGTGAAGGGAAACTCGACGCACGCTACACCAACGATGGTCTGCACCTGATGGGCGCCGGCTACCTTCTGTGGAAGGAACTGATCAAACAATACGTCAAATAGGACCGCACCATGAAAAGATTCTATACGCTCTGCATGCTGCTGTTAGTCGCCGGTGCGGCGCATGCGCAGACCACCTCCACCGCCAGCAAATACCACTACCAACGGGCCAGTCTCTTCGAAGTGCTGCCCATCCATCGCAGCGACATCGTCTTCCTGGGCAACAGCATCACCGATGGCGGCGAGTGGATGGAGTTGTTCGGCAACAATCCCCACGTGAAGAACCGCGGCATCAGTGCCGACAAGACCTACAACGTCCTCAACCGGCTCGATCCCATCGTCAAGGGGCAACCCCGGAAGCTCTTTCTGATGATCGGCATCAACGACCTGGGTGCCGGCGAGACCCCGGAGTTCGTATTGTCCAACATCCGGAAGATCGTAGAACGTTTCGAAACGGAGAGCCCCCGTACGAAACTCTACATACAGAGCCTGCTGCCGGTCAACGACCAGATCGGCCGCAAAGACCGCCATCAGTCCAAGAGCCGGGAGGTGGTGGCCGTGAACGAAGGGCTAAAGGAACTGTGCGCAGAGAAAGGGTTGACCTACATCGACCTGCACACTGCGTTCAAGGACGACGAAGGCCGGCTCCGTCACGAATACACAAACGACGGGTTGCACCTGCTGGGTGCCGGATACAAGGTCTGGCAGGAGATTCTGGAACCCTACGTAAAATAACCAACGAAAAGACATGACCGAAGCTGCACCGCTATCCGCCCCCGTATTCCGGCTCATCGGCGAAATCGCTGACGCCAGAGGACAACGCGCTTTCGTGATCG
This sequence comes from uncultured Rikenellaceae bacterium, assembly GCA_944414825.1. Lineage (GTDB taxonomy): Bacteria > Bacteroidota > Bacteroidia > Bacteroidales > Rikenellaceae > CALYBN01. Next base: position 10,575 of record CALYBN010000045.1, on the reverse strand, counting down.
GAGGCTACGTCCGCGACTTCTACCTCCACCGACCATGTACCGATATCGACGTGGTGGTGACGGGTAGCGGCATTGAAATCGCCCGTGAACTGGGGCAGCGCCTGCGGACCAACGTCTCGGTGTTCAAAAACTTCGGCACAGCCATGTTACATGCCGACGGCATGGAGGTGGAATTCGTCGGCGCCCGCCGCGAATCCTATCGGGCCGACAGTCGCAAACCGATAGTGGAGGACGGCACGCTGGAAGATGACCAAAAGCGACGCGATTTCACGATCAACGCCTTGGCCTGGTCGCTCAACGCAGCCGATTTCGGCACGCTGGTCGACCCGTTCGGCGGCATGGACGACCTGGAGCGGTGTATCATCCGTACGCCGTGCGACCCGGATACCACCTTTTCGGACGATCCGCTGCGGATGATCCGCGGCATCCGTTTCGCTACGCAACTGGGGTTCGACATCGAACCGGAGACGTTCGACGCCATTCGCCGCAACCGGGAACGCATCCGAATCGTATCGGCCGAGCGGATCGTGACCGAACTGCACAAGATCATGGCCTCGCCGCGCCCCTCGATCGGATTCGAACTGCTCGACCTGACCGGCCTGCTGGAGTTGATCTTCCCGGAGTTGCACCGGCTGAAGGGTGTCGACACGATCGGCAAACACGCCCACAAGGATAATTTCGTTCACACACTCAAGGTATTGGACAATGTGGCCGCCAAGAGCGACGACCTGTGGCTGCGTTGGGCCGCCCTGCTGCACGACATAGCCAAACCGGCCACAAAAGCCTACGATCCACACACGGGATGGACATTCCACGGCCACGAAGTGCTGGGATCGAAGATGGTTCCCGCCATCTTCCGGCGGCTCAAGATGCCGCTGAACGAGAAGATGAAGTTCGTACAGAAGATGGTATTCCTTCACCTGCGGCCAATCATCCTGGCCGAAGAGTGCGTAACCGACTCGGCCGTTCGGCGGCTGTTGTTCGAGGCCGGTGATGATATCGAATCGCTGATGACCCTCTGCGAGGCCGACATCACCTCGGGCATCGACGCCAAGGTCAAACGATACATGCAGAACTTCGCACTGGTCCGCCAGAAGATGCAGGAGATCGAGGAAAAGGACCGCATCCGCAATTTCCAGCCTCCGATCTCGGGCGAGCTAATTATGGAGACCTACGGTTTGCCCCCCTGCCGGGAGGTGGGTGAAATCAAGGCAGCCATCAAAGAGGCGATCCTGGACGGCATGATCGGCAATGACTATGATCAGGCCTATGCCCTGATGGAGAAACTGGCTGCAGAACGGGGCCTGAAAAAGCGTTGACCATCTTCTCAAAAAACCTTTGCAGGAAGTTGCATTTACCACAACCAGCAAGAAAATATTAAGCGAAATCCCGCCTTCTTCTATTCCGCCGGGAAATCAGCCGCCGCGCGAATCTCCTCCCGCCGCAGACGAGGCAGTGATGCCACCACCAGCAGATAGGAGTTCCGAATCTGTTCGCGCAGAAAAGCATTAGGCAGGTCGCCATCGGTCCGAAGGGTGTTCCAATGGTTTTTGTTCATGTGCCAACCGGGCAGGATCTGATCCGGATAGCGTTCCCGAAGAGCCACGGCATACTCTGGATCACATTTGACATTAATCCAGCGAAAATCAACCATATCAGCCAACGAATAAATTTTTCCACTAATTTTATATACCAGCGTCGTCTCGTCAAACGGCGTGGCCTCTTCGGTCAGCGGCAACGAAAGGCAATATTCGCGGTATTCAATCACATCCATGGTTTTCGGGTTTGCAACATAAAACAAAAATAGTGAAAAAAACGGTAAATTTTCGCATGCTGGCACTCAGAGTGGTACGAAATATGGTAATGAAACGCTACAAAACCATGTTTAATTAAAAACCATCTGTTATGATCAAAAAAATTGTACCCTCACTGTTGCTCGTGCTTCTGATTACCGCCTGCTCGCAGGAACGTCGCTGGAACGATCAGCAACGGGCTGAATTGCGTCGCGAATTGAAGGAATACCGCTATTATGACTATCTGGCCAACATGTCAGACAGCGAGTTCGATGTCTTCACAACCGTCGTATCCGACTCACTCGAAGCCCAATACCCCAACTACAAACAGTTCTCAACCATGCCCGGTGTTGGCGATACGATCACTACCGTAATCTTCTCCTCGATCTCATATGATCTGTCAGCCGACTATCAGAACATGCGCTATCTCTATCCCTACGATCAACTGAAAAAAGAGGGCTTCCTGCCCAAAGGCCTCACCAAGGACGATATGCGAAATTACTACTCTTGTCTGGCCCAGAAGATCAATGCCAACTACCCGTCGATGGTCGTCTTCCTGGAAACGGTGATCAGCGGTGACACGGCTCAGATCAACACCTTCAAACGCCAATGTGGTGCTCCCTTCAAAGAAGCCAAAGCTGCGGCCAAATCGAAAAAATAGTCATGAATATAACCCCGTTTACGGGTTCGACGGCGTTGCCTCTTGTGAGGGCGACGCCGTTTCGTTTTATCCTGCAATGTTTTAAAAACGATACTACCATTCCTTCCCACTCAAAAAAACAGACTCCATATCACAATCGATATGGAGTCTGCCGAGACCGACGGAACCGCTAAAGTTGGTTCACGTTAAATGCAAATAGAAAATAAAGTATATTAAATTATACTCAAATATCCTATTGACAATCGTTACGGGATCACAGTAACATTCACAGCCTGCTCGCCCTTTTTGCCTTCAGCAACCTCGAACTCAACGTTCTGTCCTTCCTCCAGGCCACGGAAGCCTTCTTTGTTAATTCCGGTGTAGTGAACAAAAATGTCGCTACCCGCTTCGGTTGTGATAAAGCCGTAACCTTTGGCCGAATCAAACCATTTTACTGAACCTTTCATATAAGAATGATAATTAATAAATGTTTACAAAGAAAAGCAAAATCTTTTGAAAAACAATAAGAAATGAAATTATTTTTCTATTTTTATGCGTTTATTCAAATTCTTACAGAAGCTGACTCATGAAGTTTTTCCACATAAACAACACCCTCTGTACCGATTGCGGACGCTGTTCGGAATTGTGCCCTACGGGGGCCATCTCTTTCAACGACGGCAAACGATACATCAACCCCGACAAATGTACCGCCTGCGGCAGTTGCATCCGCAGTTGTGATGCCGGAGCCGTATCCGTGGAGACCCTCGAGCACATGGCCGCAGAGATGGAACGTACCGAGACCTACCGTAACCGGATCCGGCGACTGGAAAAAGAGTTGGCAACGCTGAAAGAACGGACCGACACCCTTGCCAGCTGTTTCGATCAGTTGGTGATGCGCCTGCCGATCGCCACCTTCATCTGTTCGCGAGGAGGGAAAATCGCCGTAGCGAACAAAGTTCTTCCCCGACTGGCGGGAATCGCACCATTACGTCTCTCTGACCTGCCCGACAACCTGGCCGGAGAGAATATCTTCACGCTGCTGCCCGAGGAGATGAGCCAGATGATCCGCATGTCTGCATCGGCAGATTCGGAACGTTGTTACATCACCGAATTAGGGGGGCATCCCGTCTCGATCAGCCTCTCGCCCCTGGCCGGGGAGTATGTCTTGGGGATGATCCGTGACCTGCGCGAACCGAACATCGCAACCGAACAGATTCAGTCTTTGTTACAGGATGCCGTAGAGCGCAAAATGGCCATGGTGCAGAAAATCGGATCATTGCTCGGAGAGGAGGCTTCGGTGGAGATCGACGATCTGAATACCGTGATACGAATTCTGGACAGCGCCGAACAAAAACCGGAGAACAAAGCATGATGGGGAATGACGTATTTCTGGACGTAGCCTGTCGTCAACTGAACTGCTACGGAGAGGAGATCTGTGGCGATGATTTCCGTTGGGACAAAATTGCCTTGGGACGCCGTTCGATTATCGTTCTCTCGGATGGCATGGGGCACGGTGTCAAGGCCAATATCCTCTCGACGCTTACTTCGACGATGTTGCTCAACTTCATCGCCCGACACGAAGATATCACCCGCGTTGCGGACATGATCCTGCGCATGCTGCCCGTATGCAACGTGCGGAAGATCAGCTATGCCACCTTCACCATCGCCGACGTTGACAACACCACGGGGGAGGTGACTCTGGTCCAGCACGACAATCCCCCGGCCATTCTGATGCGCAGTTCCGGTCCGGAGACTCTCTCCTGGGACACCACCCGGATCACACGCAGCACCGGGCAGCCACTCACCCTGCGGAGTTGCCGTTTCCGGGCCCGTCCCGGCGACCGGCTGGTGATGGTCAGCGACGGCGTGACGCAAAGCGGGCAACGGACCGAACTCTACAAATTCGGATGGGGCGGAGAGGCTCTGCAACAATGCGTGGCATATCTCTGCATGGCCAACGCAAGCATTACCCCAGCCGACCTGGCTCTGCAGGTTATCTCCAAAGCCGACATGAATGACGGACATCGTCCCAGCGACGACATGAGTTGTGCCGTTCTACACTTCCGTACGCCGCGTCGGCTGATGGTTATCTCGTGTCCGCCCTCGCTGAGCGAAGAGAACGATCGGATGGCCGATGTTGTCAAACAATTCGACGGAGAGAAGATCGTATGCGGCTACCCGGTGGCACGCATTCTCTCCGAACGGCTGGCCCTCCCGATGGAGCGTGACGAAAGTGCCACGGATCCGCTGGTAAAGCCTCTTTACCGAATTTCCTCATTCGAACTCGTCACGGAGGGGATGGTTGTTCCGAACCGCGTGCTGGACCTGCTGGAACATACCGCCAACGAGCCAACGGGGAAAGGCGTGGCGGAGAGGTTCTATCGCCGATTGATGCGCAGCGACGAAATCCATTTTACGATCGGCCTGCGACACAATGTCGACGCCGAGCCCGCTGCACCAGACGAATTCGAATTGCGACGCAATATCCTGCGCCGCATCGGATCGCTGCTGGAGACCCGGTTCGGGAAAAAGGTAACGTTCGACTATTTTTAAGGAAGGGTCTCTCCTGCGGCCTCCTCGGCTGTCTCCAGACGAGCCATCCGGGTCCGGGATTCGTCCAATCGGTCGAAAAGTTGCGGAGAGACGTTGAAATCCAGCTTCCGGGCAAACCATTTGCCCGAGGAAACAATCCGTTCGAAATCAGTCGTATCAAGCAGTTTCGGATTAGGCTGCCCGGCCGACCAGTCGGTATAGCGATAATTCTCGCTCAACACCCGCCCGGCAAACGGCGAATTAAGAATCACCGACTGAAAGAACAACTCGTCGGCACACTTCACATGCTCGAAGAAGCGCAACACATCGGGCCGTTCCTCACAGAAATCCAACACGTAGCGCACACAGTCCCCCGTCAACATCCACCACGACGACCCTTTATACATTGCCGGGAGAGGTACCCGTCGGCGCACCGGCCACACCGTACGAAACAAACGGTCGAGGATCGCCCCGAGGGTACGGTTCCGCAAACGGAAATGGTAATGTTCATACCGCCGCCGCATCGCCCGCCGGTAGGCATCGTCCCCCTCCAGGCCGATCCACGGGATATACTCCGTACCACGGTCTGCCCCAAGTCTCGCCACCATCGAGGCAGGCGGGATCACCGGATAGTCCTGTCCGCTGATAAAGAGCACATAGTCGTAAATTATCGGAACAGCCATGATCTCCCGCAGGCCGCGCAGCGTAGTCTCCACCTGCGAGTAATCGCCCCAGTAGACAGCCGTCCGCGCCGCAACATACCGTACGTCGGGGATCAAGCGGCGGAAAGGCTCCATATCGCTCTTGGCATCGACGTTCAGGTAGAGGTCGAAAGCAGGATGGCGCAAGGCCTGACAAAGCCGGGCTACCTGTTCCGGATTCTTATGTACCTGTATGAGAACAGCTGCTTTCATGACACGTCATATCAGATCGAGACAAAGATACAAATTCTCGTTGAAGAACCGCAAAAAAAGCCGGCAGGCCTGCAACACAGATCTTCCTCCGGGCCTGAATCCGGTTCGGCACCCGTAACATGCCGTTCCAACGCCGGAAAAGGGCCCCGACTTGGATACTTCGATCCGATTCGCTATGTTTGCAGAAAGATCCGGCCATGAAACTACGCTCCACCCTCCATCCCCGAAACAATATTCTGACCACGGGAGTCGTTCTGCTGCTCCTGTTCGGGAGCGCTATTTTCCTGGTAAGCCAGACGATCAACCGCATCGCCCGGAAGATGAACCGCACGATCGTTACCGAGGTATGCGACAACCACTATGCACTGTTGCAGGCGGAATTCGAGCAGTGCACCCAACCTAATGAGGCTATCGGAGAATTTCTACAGTCACAGGCATCCTTTTCTCTGGAGAAACTCTCTATCCTGATCCACACGTTACAAGAGTCTGATCCGAAAATTTACCGCATCCGGCTGACTGATCTCTCGGCTCGACAGACCTACACTTTTCTGCCGAACGGGCAGGTTCTCCAAGCAACGGCCACCGCCGAGGAGATAACCGCCAATGCACCCGAAACCGGACAACCCTCGTCGAAAACAACCGGCCCTACCACATGCCCCATCTACCAGCCGCAACCCAAGCCCCATCTCTCCTTCAACCGGACCGTGTATCGGCAGGACGGACGGACCTACTGTTGTCGGACGGAGATCAACCTGAGCGACCTGTATGTCTATTTCACCAGCAACAGCCGGGCCGGCAAGAGCTACGCCACGGTCTACGAAACGACGGGCATCGTCATCACCCACCCCGACAGCCTGCTGATCGGCAAACGGACCACGGATGCGACCACGCTCGACAATATCGCGCAGACGATCCGGTCCGGGAATCCGATCCGGGCTACGGTTCGGTCGGAATATCTCGGCGTGCCGGTCCACCGGGTCTACTTCCCGATGGATCTCGCCGGTGAGCGTTGGGTGGCAGCCGTGAGTGTTCCCCAAATCAGTGTCGACGAAGAGGTGAATCAATTTCACCGCTACACCATAGCATTGGCCCTGCTCAGCATCGCGCTGTTCATCGTGCTGCTGATCCTCTTCCAACGGCGGTGGAAAAAAGAGTACGAGCTGCGACGACAGGCCGAACAGGAGTCGGCCAAACTCTATCTGCAACAGTTGATCGACCAGATCAACCCCCACTTTCTGTTCAATTCGCTCACGTCGCTCTATGTGCTGATCGCCGACGACACGCGGCTGGCCCGGGAGTTTGTTCTGAAACTGTCGGGGGTCTACCGCTACGTTCTGGAGCGGGGCAAGGATACACTCTCCAGTCTGGAGGACGAGATCGGCTTCACGATGCAATATTACTTTCTGCAGAAGATCCGCTTCGAGGAGCAGATCGACATCTCGATCACAACAGACCTCCGCTTCAACCAGTGGCTGATCCCGTCGATGAGCCTGCAGATGCTGGTCGAGAATGCCATCAAGCACAACAAGATCACCCCGACAAATCCGCTGAAGATCCGAGTCTATACGGACGGGCAGAACCTGGTCATCGAGAATAACTACACGCCGCGCGAGGACAGCGACCATCGGTCGATGGGCACCGGGCTGGAACGCATCCGGACCATCTACCGCTTCTTCACCCAACAGGAGGTTGTCGTGTGCATCGACCACTCCGTGTTCCGCTGCACGCTTCCCTTGCTCGCTCCCGACCAAAAACACAAAGAGGCGGTCGATTCACTCCCCGAATAGGGGGATTCACTCCTTTTGGTTTCCGATCCGCAATGTAAAATTTTAACATTGCGTTCGGAACTGTTTTTTGTCGAAAAAGAATCATTGCATGACTCGGAAAAGCACGATACTGTCACTATTGATCGCCGGGCTCTTCTGCTCGCAGGCTGCGGAGGCCCAACTCATCCGTCTGTTTAAGAAAAAGGAGAAGACGGAAACGGCCGACACCACCCAAAGCAAAGCCAAAGATGCGTATGCCGACCTGCTAAAGGGTGCGACGACGGATCGCGGCATGTTCGACGTCCATCGCAAAGGGAACGATTTCTACTTCGAAATCCCCGATTCGCTGATGGGACGCGACATTCTGGTGGTCAACAAGATATCCGGAGTTCCCTATGCGTTGAACGACGCCGGGCTGAACAAGGGCATGGAGTACGACAACAAAATGATCCGGTTCCGCAAGGACACCACCTACAAGAAGGTGTGGGTCATGACCTTCGATCCGCGCATCACCTCGCCCGAGGGCGATGCCATCACCCGTTCGGTGAGGGACAACTACCGCGAATCGGTGATCGAATACTTCCCGATTGAGGCCTACGGGCCGGACTCGGCGTCGGTGGTGATCAAGGTGAACAAGGTTTTCGACGGCAGCGAAAAGAGTTTCAACGATTTCTTCGGACTGGTGCTCAAGAGCTCGACCCGGAAGGATCTCTCCAAAATCGAGAGCATCAAGTCCTTCCCCCGCAACATTGTGGCCAAAGCCCTCTATACTACGCTTCACAGCGACGAGGGCGGAACAATCCCCTTGTCGGTGGATGTGACGACCAACCTGGTCCTGCTGGACAAGGAACCGATGCAGGCCCGTTTTGCCGATCCGCGCGTGGGATTCTTCTCCGTGGGGCATCTCTATTTCAACGACACACAGCAGAAAGCCGAAGAGCGCGAACTGGTGACCCGCTGGCGGCTGGAACCACGACCGGAAGATGTGGAGCGTTACCTGCGTGGCGAACTCGTCGAACCGCGCAAGCCGATCGTCTTCTACATCGACCCCGCCACTCCGTCCATCTGGGTCGAATACATCAAGAAAGGCGTCTTTGAATGGCAGGAGGCCTTCGAAGCAGCCGGGTTCAAAAACGCCATCCTGGCCAAGGAGGTCGACCCGGAGACCGAAAAGGATTTCGACATTGACGACGTCCGCTATTCCGTTATCACCTACGCCGCCTCGGAGCAGGCCAACGCCATGGGACCTTCGGTAATCGACCCCCGCAGCGGCGAGATCATCGAGGCAGACATCATCTGGTGGCACAACGTGATGAGCATTCTCCACGCCTGGATCCGGGTACAAACCGGGGCTGTGGATCCCGACGCACGGGGCAATGTCCTGCCGACGGAGCTGATGGGCAATGCCGTGCGCTTCGTCTCGTCGCACGAGTTGGGGCACAGTCTGGGAATGAAGCACAACATGGGGGCTTCGTTCTGCGTGCCGGTCGACTCGCTCCGCTCGAAAAGCTACACCCGTACCCACGGGACAGCCAGTTCGATCATGGACTATGCCCGTTTCAACTATGTGGCGCAGCCCGAAGACGGCATTACCGACCTCACACCGAAAATCGGTCCCTATGACAAACACGCCATCCGGTGGGCCTACCGCTGGTTGGACGCCGCTACGCCCCACGAGGAGCTACCGACACTGAATGCCTGGTTGCGCGAAGCGGAGGGTGACCCCGAGCGGTGGTACGGCGAACAGTCGGACGAGGGGATCGATCCCCGTTCGCAGAGCGAGGACTTGGGCGATGATGCCGTACGGGCCAGTCAGTATGGCTTGGCCAATCTGAAACGGATCGTACCCAACATTGCCGACTGGACGGCCGAAGAGGGAAAGCTGCATTTCGAGGCGGGGCAGCTGCTGCTGGCCGTGGTGTTCCAGTGGAAGATGTATGCCGATCATGTCACGACAAACGTGGGTGGCTTCTATCTGAACAATGTGGAGAACAACGCAACGGAGGATCGTTACATTCCGGTCCCGGCCGACTATCAGCGCAAGAGCGTCCGCTACCTGATCGACGAGGTATTCACGGCACCCCAGTGGCTCTTCGGGGCCAAAATCTGGGACAAGGCCTACCCCTATCGCACCTCCCCCATCGGGCTGATCGAGCAGGCGCCTTATAACTTCGCCCGCGAGTTGCAGTACGCCTCCTATTACGAACTGCTGCGCGACGAACGCCTCGTGCGGATGTACGAAGTGGAGGCCCGCAACGGTCGCGCCAACTGCTACACACCGGAACAGATGCTCGCGGACATTTCCCGCGCCGTATTCGGCAAGGCTGGGACACTCTCCCTCTACGAACGGATGAGCCAGAAAAACTATGTCGACGCTCTGATCGTCAGCTCGAACCTGACCATGGTCAAAACCACCAAACTGGGCAGTACGCTGACTCACGACGAACACGGATGCAGCCTGATGTTCCGTGCTCCGGAGTTCGGCACTGAGCGCATACCGCGTCCCGAAGAGCTTCCTGCAGCGAGCGAGTCCGACAATGAAAATACGCTGCGGACGGCCCGCCACTACAGTTCGATGTTGCGGACCACGGAGACTACCTCCGCCAAACGCGGGGAATTGCGCTCGCTGCTGGCGACGGTCCGCAGTCGACTGAACAGCGGCGACCAGGCCACACGGAACCACTACCACGATCTGGAACTGCGAATAAAAGAAGCGCTCAGGATGCTATAAACACAGAACAATACACGAAGCCGTCGCCCTTACGACGGCTTCGTCGCAAAAAAGACCCGAGAAAATTAGGTTTCAGATTCTAATCAAACCTTATTTTTAACAAACGAAACAGAATCAATCTTGCAAAAATCATAATAAATTAACATCGGATAATCATCATTCACTAAAGACAAAGACAATGAGAAGAATCCTCACTATC
>CALYBN010000044.1 GCA_944414825.1 uncultured Rikenellaceae bacterium | reverse complement strand
GGTTACAGTGACCACCTGCCGGTGTATCTTCTTATTGGAAAATAAATAAATGAACGATATGAAAATCAGAGTGTTTTTACTCACATTTCTGGCTTTTGCCACTCTTTCGGCCGCAGCGCAGGAAGGAGGGATCAAGGGCGTTGTCATCTCCCGGGCCTATAAGGCTACGATCGACGACGTAATGGTCAAACTGGCAACTACACCCAGCCGTACGACCTATACGGAGGCGGACGGTACATTTGAATTCCGAGGTGTCGCTCCCGGTATTTATCGCCTGCAGTTCGAGGCGGGAGATTTCCAGCCGTTGGAAATGTCGGTCCGGGTGGGCAGTACGATGGTCGACCTGGGTTATGTCTCGCTGGCCTCAGATTATTTTGTGGAACAGGTCGATGATGCGGACTTTGCGGAATTCGATACGGAATCGGTCGACGTGGAGTCGATGCCGATGGTGCTGTCGGCTTCGAAGGACATGTTCGACAATATTGCCGGGTATAAGTTCAGCGCCATGCGTTTCCGGCCGCGCGGTTACGATGCGGGGCAGACCGGCGTCTACCTGAACGGTATTTATTTCAATGATGCTATGAGTGGCTACACTCCCTGGTCGCTGTGGTCGGGTTTGAACGACGCTACCCGGAATCAGGAGTTGAGCAGCGGTCTTGATATTTCGGACTACGGAGTCGGGGCCACTGGCGGAACGACCAATATCAATGCCCGGGCGTCGCAAATGCGTAAGGGATTCCGTGCCAGCGTGGTGAATGCCAACAATATGTATCGCTACCGCCTGATGTTGAGCTACGCCTCGGGTGAGAACGACAAGGGATGGTCCTACGCCCTGATGGCTTCGACCCGCCAGGGCCGCAACGATTGGGTGAAAGGCGTCTATTACAACTCGTGGGCCTATTTCGCTTCGGTAGAGAAACGGATGGGGGATGCCCACCGCCTGGCCTTTACGTTCTTCGGGGCACCGACCGAGCGCGGCGCACAGATGGCCTCGACGCAGGAGGTCTATGACCTGGTGGGCAGCAACCAGTATAATGCCAACTGGGGCTACCAGGGCGACGGTTTCAAGAATAAGAATATGCGTAATGCCCGTGTACGGAATAGCCACGAACCGATCGCTATGCTGAACTATTTCTATCAGCCCAGCGAGAAGTTCAATCTGCAGGCATCGGTATCTTACCGCTTCGGCCAGAACGGTTATTCGGCCCTCGACTGGTACGATGCACCCGATCCGCGTCCGGATTATTACCGCTACCTGCCGAGCTACTTCGACGACGATCCGTGGAAAGCGGCGTGGGCCCGCGAAGGGTGGCTTTCGGATTGGAATATCCGCCAGGTCAACTGGAACCGACTCTATAATGTGAACTATAACAGTTCGCTGAATCAGAATATTGACTATTGGGGTAATCCGGTGATCAACGACCAGACGACGCGTTCGAAATATGTCATCGAGGAACGCCATACCGATCAGCGCGATTTCAATGCCAAACTGCAGGTCGTTTCGGTCATCAAAGGTAACCATACGATCACGGGAGGCGTGGAGTTCCGCTGGAATAAAACCGAATACTACAAGGAAATTAAGGACCTGCTGGGTGGTGACTATTGGCTCGACGTCGACCAGTTTGCCGAGCGAGATTTCGGCAGCGGCAACGCCATTCAGAACAATATGAATACGCCGAACCGTCTGGTGAAGAAGGGCGACAAATACGGTTATGACTACTATGGACACCTGATGTCGGAGAAGTTGTGGGCGACGTACCGTTTGGTAAAGGGCCATTTCGAGGGGTATCTTGGACTGGAGGGTGGCCACACGATGTTTTGGCGTGAAGGGCTCTACCGAAAGGGATTGTTCCCCGATAACTCGGAGGGCGATTCCAAGAAACAGAAGTTCTGGACCTATACCGCCAAAGCCGGCCTGACCTATAAGATCACGGGCAGCCAACTGCTCTATGCCAATGTGGGCTATCTGGAACAGGCGCCTTATTTCCAGAATGCGTTTGTGTCGCCCCGTACGCGGAATACCGTGGTGCCGGGCCTGACCACCGAGAAGGTGTTCAGCGCCGATCTCAATTATGCAATCCGCTTTCCGTGGATGCGCCTCCGACTGACGGGCTATTATACGCAGATCAAGGATCGGACCGACCTAATCAGTTTCTACGATGACCTGCAGCGTGCCTATACGAACTTTTCCATGAACGGTATCGATGAAGTGCATACCGGTCTGGAAGTGGGTGTATCGGTGCCTCTGATCGCCGGCATCGAGGCCCAGGGAGCTCTGAGCTACGGCTACTATGCCTATACGTCGAATCCCTACGTGACGCAGACCGTCGATAACAGTGAACAGGTCGTGCTGCAGAATGAACGGGTCTACTGGAAGGATATGCGCGTGCCCAGTACGCCGCAGACGGCTCTCAGCATCGGTCTGAATTACCGCGGTCCGCACAATATCTATGCGGGTATCGACGTGAATTACTACAATGCGATGTATCTGGACATGAACCCGTTGTACCGTACGGACCAGGCACTGATCAATTACGATATGTTCGCTCCCGACGTTCGCGAGCGGATGATCCAGGAGATGGGGCGTCAGGAACAATTCGACGATGCTTTTGTGCTGAATGCCAATTTCAGCAAATCGTGGTACATCGGGAGCTACAACCTCGGGTTCAGCCTGGAAGTGAAGAATCTGCTCAACGACAAGAATATCAAGACCGGGGGATACGAACAGATGCGTCTGAAAAAGAATGAACTGAACGGAAAGACATACTACACTCGCTTCGATTCCAAGTATTTCTATATGTTCGGAACGACCTACTACCTGAACATCTATTTCCGATTCTGATCGAGTAATGTTAAAATGACGGATATGAAAACATTGAGAAAAATATTATTGCTGCTGCTCGGAGGTGTGATGTTGTCGGGATGCTACGACGACTATGGAATTCCGGAACCTTATAAACCTTATACCGACTCCGATTTTCCGGCCGGTTCGATCGTGCCCATCAGCCAGATCAAGCAGATTTATTATGACGCCTATGGCAAGAGCACGATTGGTAAGGCGGTGAATTTGACCGAGGATTATGTCATCCGCGGCAAGATCATCAGCTCGGATGCTACGGGAAATATCTATCGCTCACTTTATATCCAGGATGCTTCGGGCGCCATCGAGATCAAGATCGGAACCACAGGCCTGTACAATGACTATAAAGTGGGTCAGATCCTTTATGTCAAGACGAAGGGCTTGACGCTGGGTAATTATCGTTATATGTTGAGTATCGGAGCTCCCTCGGTCGATCCGGATTATGCTAATGGTTATCTGGATGTCAAGGCACTGATCGATGAGTGCATCTTCCGCGGCGAACGCGTGGGGATGACTTCAGCCGATACAATGGTGGTGAACTCACCCGATGAACTGAATGACGACATGTTGGGACGCCTGGTGCGCTTCAATGGCCTGACCAGTACCTATGGTACGTGGGATGGCAGCGAATACCCCTCCTTCCTTGAGCAGTATTACGAGCCGGGAGCAGCCGAACCGGTCTACTCCGACTATGCTTTTGTGCCGCTGATCGAAGAGTGGAAACAGTATGAGGCCGGTCAGACGCAGACGCAGCCCAAAGGCCCGCGTCCCGCGACATTGGAGTATCCGACCTATGCCTTCAATAACGATAATAACCGCTATTATGGAACGGCGCTGTTCAAATTTGGGGCTGGGGCGGAGAGCGATCCGAACCAGAACCTGTTGCTGCGTAGCAGTGGTTATTCGAGGTTTGCCTTGGATAAACTGCCCGACGACGGAGCCAAGGTGAATATAACGGCGATCTATACGAAATACAGCAGTCGCTCGGGAGGGTATATCAAATACCAGTTGGTACTCAATAACGTGACCGACGTACAGGTGGTTGAGTGACGCTTGAGGACGGTCCGGTTACGGAGATGTTTTCGCTGGGCGACGGTTACCAACCGCCGCCCAGTGCTTTGTAGAGGGCTACGTAACTGGAGAGTTGCTGGCTGAGGATGTTGCTGTATTGGATTTGCGAGGCATATAGGGTGCGTTCGGCGTCCAGTACGTTCAGGTAGTCGCTCAGCCCGGCCTCGTAGAGACTGGTCGTCATCAGTCGGATCTGGCTGTTGGAGCGGATCAGTGCACGGTAACGTTCGGCCTGCCGGCGATAGGAGCGGATGGCGACCAGTGCATTTTCTACATCGCCCAGAGCGGTGATGACCGCTTTCTCATAGGCCAGGACACTCTGTTGATGCTCCTCGCGGGCGATCTCCACGTTACGCTTGTTGCGTCCGAAGGCGAAAATCGGTTGGGTGAGCTGCAGGGCTGCCGACCAGACGAACGGATTGGAGGCGGTGAGCCCCTTGATGGAATTGGCCAGAACTCCTCCGTCAGCCGTCAGGTTCAAATTGGGAAAACGGGCCGCTTTGGCGATTCCGATCTTAGCGGCAGAGGATTCCATGGCGTACCAAGCCTCCAGTACGTCAGGACGCCGCTCCAGCAGGGTCGAAGGAAGACCGGCCGGGACGTAGAGCGGCAGCGAGTCGTTCATGTGGTTGAACGATATGCTGTCCAGCAGTTCGCGCCGCGCCAGCAGCTTTTCCGGCGTGCATCCCAGCAGAAGGCTCAGTGAGACGATCGTTTGGTCTACAGCCATCCGGTATTGCGGAATATCTGCGGCGGCTTGTGCCGTTAAACCTTGGGCTTGTTCCAGATCGACGGCCGACGACATGCCGTGGCGGAACATCGAGTCGATCATCGCCATGGATTGCTGTCGCAGGACGAAACTCCGTTCCGAAATTTCGAGACTGCGCCGATACTGCATCAGCGAAAAGTAGGTGTCGGCGACCTCGGCCGCCAGTGACAGCATGACGCTCCGATAGGCTGCTTCCGAGGCCAGAATCTCGGCCCGTGCGGCCCGGGTCGTATTGCGCAGGGCTCCGAACAGGGAGATTTCCCACGCTACACCTGGCTTGAGAGCATATTCTTGCGAGATTTTGGTCTCACGGGTGTAGTTGCCGCTGGCCGATGCCGAAACCTCGACCGAGGGCAGAAATTGTGACCGTGCGACATCCATGCTCAGACGGGCCTGTTCGATGCGCGAGGCGGCCATGGCGACGTCCTGATTGCCGAGAATCGCTTCGTCGATCAGGTTGCTGAGGGTCGTGTCGCCGAAAATGGACCACCACTCTTCGTTGACCACCGCCCGACAGGTGTCGCACGACTCGGCAAAAGTGTATTGTGCGGGAATCTCCACCTTCGGAGAGCGGAATTCCCGGACGCAACCGCTGCAAAGAAGAGCGGTCAGAAGGACGAGGAGATAAGGGTTCCGTTTCATGACTGTGCCTCTTTTGTTTTATGATCTCTGATGCGTTCAAACCGGGCCATCTTTCCGATCAGGACGTACAGGGCCGGATAGATGAATACCCCCAACAGTGTAGCGATCAACATGCCTCCCACCAGGGCGACACCCATCACGTTGCGCGCTGCGGAGTAGGCTCCCGAGGCGAAGATCAACGGTACGACTCCCAGAATAAAGGCGAAGGCCGTCATGATGATCGGTCGTAGTCGCAGACGTGCGGCCCCGAGCGCAGCATCGGAGAGCGATTGCCCCTGTTCGAAGAAGAGCCGGTTGGCGTATTCGATGATCAGGATGGCATTTTTGGCCGAAAGCCCGATGAGCATGATGAGCGATATCTGCATGAAAAGGTTATTCACATAGGCCGGGTTGATCAGGTGTGCTGCCAGAACGAACAACATGGCTCCGAAGACGGCAAACGGTACGCCCAACAGGATAGTCAGCGGCAGAGCCCAGCTTTCATAGAGAGCTGCCAGACATAGGAAGACGAATACCAGTGCATAGACATAGGCCATGTTGCTACCCGAAGCCGCGGTACTCTCCTGATAGGATATTCCGCTCCAGGCGATATCCATGTCGTCCGGTAAAATTTCGTTTGCAGTTTGCTCGACGGCGGCCATTGCCTGAGCCGACGAGTAACCTCGGTTAGCCGACGCCGTGAGGGCAATCGAGCGGTAGAGGTTGAATTGCGAGATGTATTCCACGCCCGTGGTGTCCTGCACGGTGATGAACGACGAGATCGGGACGCTGTTCCCGTTGCCGTTGGTGACGAAATAGCTGTTCAAATCCTGCTTGTCCTGCCGATAGGCTGACTCAGCTTGGATGTAGGTCTGGTAGAGTTTCCCGAAACGGTTGAAATTGTTGATGTAACTTCCTCCGAGGAAGGTTGTGATCAGTCGATGCAGTTCGTCCAGCGAGACACCTTCGCGCAGGGCATATTCACGGTCGACGAGCAGATGCCGTTGTGGGATGCCGTTGTTGAATTGCGAGGATACGGATGCGAGTTCCGGTAATGCCTGCAGGGCCCGTATGAGCGAATCGGTGTGGCGGGCAAGATAATCGACCGTGTTCCCGCCTCGATCCTGTACCATGAGCGACAACCCGGAGGCGATACCCAGTCCGGGAATTGACGGTGGCCCGAAAGCATAGGCCGTGCCACTGTTGACCGAGGCGTAGAGTTCCTGGTTGAGTTGATCGGCAATCTGCATGGAAGAGAGCGAGCGATCTTTGTAATCCTTGAGCGTGACGAATAACGTTCCGCAATTGGTGGAGGCGATTCCGGCCAACATGTTGAAACCGGCTGCGGCTGCCGTGTACTGAACATCCTTACGCGAGGTGATGATGGTCTGAATTTGTTGCATTACCTCCTGGGTACGACTGAGAGAGGCTGCATCCGGCAAGTTGACAGCCACCATCAGATAGCCTTGATCTTCCTCGGGCAGGAATCCTCCGGGTAACAGGCGTGACATGCCGAATATGCCGGCGGCCAGGATGGCGATGAAGAGCAACGAACGTATGGCATGACGTTCCAGTATGGACGAAACCTTCAGATACCCTTCCACTCGTCTGCCGAACCAACGGTTGAAGGCCCCGAAGAAACCTTCCGTTTTCGGCTTTCTGGGCTTGAGCAGCAGGGCACACAGAGCGGGCGAGAGCGTGAGGGCATTGAATGTGGAGAAAATGACCGAGACGACGATCGTGACCGAGAATTGTTGATAGAGCCGTCCGGATATGCCTCCGATGAACGAGACCGGGATGAAAACCGAGATCAAAACCAGGGTCGTGGCGATGATCGGTGGTGCTACGGCCTTCATGGCTTCGATTGTGGCGGCTTTGGGACTCATGCCCTTTTCGATGTTGACCTGTACGGCCTCGACTACCACGATGGCGTCGTCCACAACCAATCCGATGGCCAGAATCAACCCCAGCAGCGAGATGATGTTGACGGAGAAATCCAGCAGCGGAAATAACATGAAGGTTCCGATCAGTGATACGGGAATGGCAACTAGCGGAATGATCATCGCCCGGACGTCCTGTATGAAGAGGTAGATGATCAGAATCACCAGGCCCAGAGCTAGCAGCAGTGTCCAGAGTATCTCCTCGATACCGGCTCTGATTGAAGCCGTCGTATCGACGACAGTGGCATAGTCGATACCGTCTACGAATCGTTCGGAGAGTCGTGCCAGAGTTTGTTTGACGGCGGCTCCAACTTTCATGGCATTGCTGCCCGGTGATTGGTAGACGACGATGATGGCCGACGGTCGGCCGTTGAAATTGGAGGAGACTCCGTAACTTTGGCTTCCCAACTCTACGCGTGCCACATCTTTCAGACGGATGGATGAACCGTCGGAAAGGATCTTGACGATGATATTTTCATACTCTTCCGCTGTGTTGATCTGTGGCGGCATGGTGACCGTGTAGGTGAAGTCTGTGGCGGCGGCCGATGGTTCGGCTCCCAGTTGCCCGGCGGGGTAGACGCCGCTTTGTGACTCGATGGCGGTCTGGATGTCGCTGATCGAGATGTCGTGGTAATGGAGCATGTCGGGACGGATCCAGATGCGCATCGAGTATTCCCCGGCACCCATGATCTCAACCTTTCCCACTCCGTTGATCTTCAGCAGTTCATTCTGGATGTTGATGAAGGCGTAATTCGACAGAAAATTGTCATCATACCGTCCATCGGAATAGAGACTGTACACCAACAGAAATCCGCTCATGGACTTGCGGGTGGTCACACCCTGCGTATTAACCGAAGCAGGAAGCATGGCGGTGGTCGAGGCAACGTTGTTTTGGGTGAAGATGGCGTCCATGTCGGGATCGGATCCGATGTCGAAGGTCACCTGGAGCGACATTTGCCCGTCGTTGGAACTGGTCGTCTGTAGGTAGAGCATGTCGCTTACCCCCATGATGCTTTGTGCAATGGGGGTGGCTACGGCTTCGTCGACCGTGACGGCGTCGGCTCCCTGGTAACTGGCATTAACCTCCACGACCGGCGGTGTGATGTCGGGATATTGTTCGATCGGCAGGCTGTGTATCGAGATGTAGCCCAGGAGGACAATCACGATAGAGATGACCATGGCGAAAACGGGGTGGTTGACAAAGAACTTTTCCATAACTTTGTCTGCTTTTTAGTTGAGAACCTGAACTCCGTAACGGGGTATAATTTTCATGCCGTTTCGGACCTTCATTTGTCCGCTGGTCAGAACCGGTTCGCCCTCCGACAGTCCGGATTCGATGATCCAGAAACTGCCGAATGTATCGCCCAGCACCACCTTGCGAAATTCCACGCTGCTGTCGGGCTTCATGACCCACACCGAGTTGACTCCTTGACTCTGGCTGACGCAGCGCTGAGGAATGAGGATCGCCCGACGGAGATCTCCCACATCGGCCATGATACGGGCATATTGCCCCGGCTTCAGAATATGTTCCGGATTGGGAAACTTCACCACGAAGTTGATGGTTCCGGTCGTATTGCTGACATCGCGTTGAGTGTAGTCATAACGTCCCGGATAGGGGAAAGTCGAACCGTCTGACAGCGTGAGTACGATGTTCGAAAATAAGGATTGATTCTGGTAGGATGGCAGTGTGTTGAGAGAGTCGTTCCGCAGGGATAGATATTGCTGTACGGGCATTGACAGTTGGACCGACACGCTGTCTATATCCGAAATGGTGTTCAATACGGTGAATTTGGTGCCTACCCCTACGTAATCACCCACAGAGGCGGGAGACGATCCGATAATACCCGATACGGGGGCATAGATCATCGTATAGCTCAGGTTGAGAGAGGCATTTTTCAAGGCAGACTGGGCCGAGCGCAGATTGGCTTCGGCCGAGGCGTATTGGGCAGCATATTGGTCGAGCGAACTTTGGCTGATAGCATTGATACCGGCCAGCGGTACGGCGCGATTGTAGTTGTTGCGGGCTTCGATGAGCATGGCCTCGGCGGAAGCCAGGGCGGCCTGGGCGGCCGAAACCTCGGTTTGCAGTTGAGTAGGGTCGATGCGGATCAATAGCTGCCCTTTGCGTACGGGCATGCCATTGTCGTAATGGGTCGAAAGGAGAAATCCGCTGATGCGGGGTTGCAGCGTGACCTGACTATTGGCCGAGATCAGTCCAACGAACTTCATGCGTCGGGGAACCTCCTTTTGTTCACTGCGAAATACGGTGATCTCAGGACGCGGTATGGAGTGCGGTGTAACCTGTCGTTTGCAGGATACGATGGCCATAACAGACAGCAGAAAGGCAAGTTGCGATTGGATTTTCATGATGAACGAGTGATTTGTCTTTCGTTCTGTGCAAAAAATATACCATCGGTCAAATATGGCCTATGTGTCTGTTATACAGGATGTAAACCGTATGGGGAGGTTGAACTCCCCGAAGATGTGATTGAAATTAGTGTCAGATTCTTGAGAAAAAAGTTTGCAAAATGGTTTTTTTGTTTAGTTTTGTATCCCGGAATAATCCATTTAACAACTTAATAATATTAGTAAAACCATGCAAAAGTTAATCGAACAAATCAACGAGCAGATTGCTCTGTTTTCCGACAACGCCAAACTTCAGGTAGAAAAAGGTAACAAAGCTGCCGGTACTCGTGCCCGTAAGGCTGCTCTTGAACTCTCCAAACTGCTGAAAGAGTTCCGGAAAGTTTCGGTAGAGGCTTCCAAATAAGAGGTTTCCTACGAGAAATAGAGGCGCTGTCTCCTGTAAAGGAACAGCGTTCTTTTTTTATCCTGATGCCTGGATAAAAAAGAGGCGCTCACATTATAGTGAGCGCCTCTTTTTGTGAGGTTCCGTCTGTGGATTATGATGCAGGGACAATCACCGGAACAATCACCTTCTTGGATACTTTGAGTATCGTCTCTCCGCCTTTTTTCTTGAACTTGATGGGGGAGATCAGGGTACGACGCGGGGCAACCTTCGTGGCGCTGTTATGAGCGTGGTAGACGATGTACATCTTGCCCGACGAGGTTTGCAGCAGGGCATGGTGCCCGGTTCCGTAGTAACCGCTGTGGGCACGCAGAATAGGATTGCCTTCATAGCGTTTCCATTCTCCCATCGGCGAGTCCGAAACGGCATATCCCACGGCATAGTCCTTGCTCTGGAAATGGTTGCAACTGTAGGTCAGGTAGTACAGCCCGTCGTGTTTGATCACCATGGGGCCTTCGGCTACGCGCGCTACCGGCTCAGATGAGGTGCGTTCCCAGGTTCCGTCCTGTACGTCGATCAGCCGTTTGACTTTGTCCAGGTTGATCTGACTCAGATCCGAACTCATCGGAGCCACGCAAATGACATTCCCTTTCAGAAAACGTACCCAGAACATGTAGGCTTTGCCATCGTCATCCCGGAAGATGTGGCTGTCGATGCCACGCTCGTCGAGATAGGGGCGCTGTACACGCTGTTTGAAGGGCCCGATCGGCGAGTCGGATTCCGCATACATAATGTGCTCGCTGGCCGAGTAGGTCATGATGTACTTGTCGCCGATTTTGTACACCTCGGGAGCCCAGAACTTGTTGTCGCCCCACGTGTCATCCTTGTGTAGAGCCAGACCATTCTTTGCACCTTTGGGTACGCTCCAGTGTTTCAAGTCCTTGGATTCGTAGACGGGGATTCCGTTGGGCGATCCTGTGCCATAGATGTAATACATGCCGTTATCTTCCAGAATGAAGGGGTCGGCCAGGAACATCTCTTTGTTCTGGGCTTTGTTTGGGGCTTTGTTCTGGGCCTGCACAGCCGTCCATCCGAGGCAGATGCAGACTACAGCCAATAACAGTTTGATCGATTTCATGAGCTTTTCCTTCTGGTTTTGGGTTTGTATTATTTCGGGAAGTTGAAGATCGGGTTCTTGATTCGCTCACCGTGGATACGTCCGTCGAGCGGCAGTACCTTGTGAGTCTCGGCCCAATGCTGCCATTGATCGCCCATCTCCTTCACGATTTCAGGATATTGGTCGGCCAGGTTGTGCATCTCGGTGCGGTCGGCTTCCATGTCGTACAACTCCCATTTCTTGACGAAGGGGTAGTCATAGGAGGCTTTCTCGACCAGTTTCCATTTGCCTTTGCGGGCCATCCGGTTGGCTTCGTGTTCCAGGAAGATGTAGCGTTCTTCCAGCGTTCCGCCCTTGAAGATCGGCAGCAGGCTCTTTCCTTCCATAGCCGGAACGGGAGCTCCGGGGTAGGTTGCGCCCGATACGTCGACGAACGTGGCCATGATGTCGATCAGCGTGGCCGGCGTGTGATCCAGTCGTCCCGGGTCTTTCAGACCGTCCCAGTTGACGATAAACGGTGTCGAGATACCTCCCTCGTGCATCCAGTGTTTATAGAGCCTGAATGGTGTGACGCTCACATTGGCCCACGGCAACCGATAACTTTCATAAGAATTGGCCGTTCCGATCGCTTCGACCGAACGGTCCGGGCCGTTGGTGATGTATTCGGCGCAGGCCCCGTTATCAGCCAAGAACATAATGAGCGTATTTTTGTCCTGCCCGTTCTCTTTCAGCGTCGCCAATACCTTGCCTACCGATTGGTCCATTTCATCCACCATGGCGGCATAGGTGG
>CALYBN010000043.1 GCA_944414825.1 uncultured Rikenellaceae bacterium | reverse complement strand
CACACGGCAACTCACCGGAGATCTGCATATCCAGCGGGCGGCCAAAGCCCAGCCCCCGGATGAAATTCACAAAACGGGCCGGATCAGATCCATAGGTCTCGTTCACCGCCTTGGCGAATCCGATATTCGACGACACGGCGAAGACCCTCCGCAACGGAATCACCCCCTCCTTGTGGTCATCCACCACCAGTTTCTTCCCCACCCGGGCCTTACCGCCCTCGCAGTCAAAAGTCTGGTCGAGCGACAACTTACCGTCCTCAAGCAGCGTGATGAGTGAAGCCAGTTTGAAGGTCGAGCCCGGCTCCATGCGGCGGCCGATGGCATAATTGAAATCCTCGACGAACTCCCCTTCGGCCGTACGGTGCAGATTCGACATGGCCCGGATCTCACCCGTAGCCACCTCCATGAGTACCACCGTACCCCACTGGGCTTGCCCTCGATCGAGCTGCTCCTTGAGGGCCATCTCGGCCACATCCTGGATATCCACATCGAGCGTCGTCACCACATCCATGCCATTGACCGGCTCGACATTCTCGGCATCGGGCACGGGCACCTTGAAGCTACCCGACACACGCTGCATCAACGTATTGCCGTCCACGCCCCGCAACTGTTCATCGAAAGCCCCCTCGATTCCCAGTTTCACCCCTCCGCGGTTCGAGATACCGATCGTACGGTCGGCCAGCGAACCGTGGGGTTTGAGGCGTTTGTTCACCTGCACAGTGATGTAGCCGCCCCGATTGGGACCGTCACGGAAGATCGGGAAACGCCGTATCTCCTTCTCCTCCAGGAAATCCACCCGACGCGGGGAGATCAGCCGATAGC
Organism: uncultured Rikenellaceae bacterium; assembly: GCA_944414825.1. Taxonomy (GTDB): domain Bacteria; phylum Bacteroidota; class Bacteroidia; order Bacteroidales; family Rikenellaceae; genus CALYBN01. The sequence goes on along the minus strand of CALYBN010000043.1, from coordinate 10,559 downwards.
GGTTCGACTTCCAGTTTTTCCGGGCGTTGACCAGCAGCGTACGATACGCCGCACGGGATTTGTCTCCGAAAAAATTGGCCAGACACAGGGCCAGCGAATCGACATTCCGATTAAATACGGAGTCCTTCAAACCGGCCGCCCCGAAATCCATACGGATCTCATACGTAGGGATCGACGTTGCCAGGATCCGTCCGTCGCGGGCCAGAATGTCCCCCCGTTCGGCTTCGATATCGACCCGTTCGTAGGTAATTTTACGCGCCTGAGCACGCAGGTCATCGCCCGACGGGCCGTACTGTATCCACAGCACACGGCCAAAGATTGCGGCACCGGCCAACAGGAACAGTCCATAGAGCCAATAGACCCGATGGAGAATGTCACGCGATATGTCCGATTTCTTCCCTGCCATACGCACTATTTAGGAATCACCCGGTTGGGGGCCAGCGATTCATGCAAAGGAATGCCGCGCAGTTGCAACTCTTCGAGCACACGGCTCTGGCGCGTGGCATTCATCTTCTGCGAGGCCAGCGAGAGAGATTTGGCGCGGAGCTCGCGCACCTGCACCGTCAACCGTTCGTGGCGACGGTAGAGTTGCTGCATCCGGAAGATATTGGAGATATAAAGCAGCATCAGGAAAGCAATGAACAACAGATAGGGGTAGGTTTTCCGCACCTCGGCCCGGGAGAGAAAATTTCCCGAAACGATCGACAGCAGGAATTCCGCAATACGGGATCGCGGCCGTGCGGCATCATCTTCGGCCGCATGCTCCGTCTCTTCCGCCTCCAAGCATGGTTCCGCAGCAGGGATCTCCTCCGAACGACGCTCTGCGGCACGCTCCCGCCGCCGGCGTTTCCGAGCCGACACCTCCTCTTCCTCCTCCAGGAAAGGATCCACAGCGGCAGATTCCAACTCTTGCTCCTCTATTTCGCGATTTCTCATAATACTTGATTCTTATACCGGACACCTTTTTCAACTCGGGCTACTGTTCAGCCCGCTTCTCGGCGGCCCGCAGCCGTGCACTCCGCGAACGGGAATTCCGCGCCAGTTCCTCCTCCGAAGGACATATCGCCTTGCGCGTCACCACTTCGAACGGCGTGACCACCCGCCCGAAGAAATCCTTTTCCACCACGCCGTCGAACCGGCCGCTGCGCAAGAAGTTTTTCACCAACCGGTCCTCCAACGAATGATACGAGATCACCACCAGCCGTCCGCCGGGGCGCAGGACCCGCAGGCTCTGCTCGAGCGCCATCTTCAACGCCTCCATTTCGTGATTGACTTCGATGCGGAGCGCCTGAAACAGTTTCGAAAGAAACTTCGTCTCCTCCTTCTTGGGCGTACAAGGCTTTACGGCTTCGATCAGTTGGGCGATGGTTTCCAGCGGCGCCGACATCCGTGCCCGCTCAATACAGTTCGCCACTTTATAGGGCGTTTCGATCTCGCCCCAGTCACCCAGCACCTGCGTCAGGCGGTCATGGTCGTATTCATTGACCAGTTCCCGGGCCGAAAAAGCCGCCCGCTGGTTCATCCGCATATCGAGCGGGGCATCAAACCGGAAGGAAAATCCCCGCTGCTCCGTATCAAAATGGTGCGACGAAACGCCCAGATCTGCCAGCACGCCATCCACTTGTGTGATTCCCAGGGCACGCAACTGTCCCCGCATGAAACGGAAATTGCTCTCCACAAACGTAAACCGCGAATCATCCGGAATATTGATCCGGGCATCTCGATCCTGATCAAACGCATAGAGAGAGCCTTCGGGTCCCAAGCGCTCCAAAATACCTCGCGAATGGCCGCCACCGCCGAACGTCAGATCGACATAAGTACCTCGCGGTTGGATCTGTAGCAAATCGAGCGATTCACCATACAGGACTGGCACATGGTAAGTTTCCATCACAGGCAGGAATTATCAGCAATCACGGCAGTAAAGGTACGATATTCCGTCAGGTTTTCAAAGGGTCCAGGGCGAATTTTCGGAGGGAGAAAAAGCAGCGAGGAGTGCCCAGAAACGCACTCCTCGAACAGAAATCCGAAAAATCAAAATATTAGAGCCGACCTGATCAAAAAATCGCAAAAACAACAGCAAGAATCGTTGCCTGCGAAGCCTCGGTTTTGAGTCAGGCCCTACCTCTCGGGAACCGCACGCTTCCTTTTCGCCATCTCGACAAGATCCAAGCCGACGATAGCGCGAAACAGTCCCCTCAATTTCCGACTCACTTCTCTGCCGGATAGATCTCGTGACGTCCGGCCTTGAGCGTATTCTTCATCAGCGAAATGATGGTCATCGGACCCACGCCTCCCGGCACGGGGGTAATATAACTGCATTTGGGAGCTACTTCGTCGAATTTCACGTCTCCCAGCAGTTTCCAGCCGCTTTTGGTCTTGTCGCTCGGCACGCGGGTAATTCCTACGTCGATCACCACGGCTCCCGGTTTAATCATATCGGCCGTCACAAACTCCGCTTTTCCCAACGCGGCAATCACAATATCGCCCGAAGCAACCACCTCTTTCAGGCTCTGCGTCCGCGAATGGCAGATCGTCACCGTACAGTCCCACCCCTTTTGCGAAAGCAGATTGGCAATGGGGCGTCCCACGATATTGCTGCGTCCGATTACCACGCAATGCTTTCCAGCCGTCTCGATCTTATAATACCGCAACAGCGAAAGAATCCCGTCCGGTGTCGCCGAAACAAAAGCCGGCAGACCGGAGAACATCCGTCCCGTATTCACGGGATGGAACCCGTCGACATCCTTCCGAGGGTCGATAGCCTCGATCACACGCTGTTCGGAGATATGCTTCGGAAGCGGAAGCTGCACGATAAAGCCATCCACCCCCTCATCGGCATTAAGGCGGGCTATATGGCCAAGCAGTTCCTCCTCGGAGGTCTCCTCCGGCAGACGCAGCACCGTGGAACGGAAGCCCACTTCATTACAACATTTCTCTTTGTGTCCCACATAAGTCTGGCTGGCGCCGTCATTTCCCACCAGAATCGCCACCAGATGCGGGGGACGTTGTCCTTGGGCTACCATGGTATCTACCTCTGCGGCGATCTCCTTCCGGAGGGCAGCCGCCACCTCTTTGCCATCAATGATCGTCATACGTTCGGTTGTTTTTAGTCGTTTTTTTGCAGGACAAAGATACGAAATATTGTTCAAAAATCAGAGAGATCAGCAAGCAAGTTCGTGCGGCTGGAGAACAGACGTAACGTGACGAACGACAGCAGGGGCGGCACGATTGAGCGTGCCGCCCCTGCTGTATGCTCTTAAGGCAGACTAGAATCTCCTCCCTTACGGCCAGATTACCGCCGTTTCAACTTCGGGATACCACCCCCGGCAACGGCCTTCATCATCTTGCGCGTATCTTCAAACTGTTTGAGCAGACGGTTTACCTCGGCCAGCGTAACGCCGCTTCCCTTGGCAATGCGCTCCTTGCGCGAACCGTTGATAATCTGCGGGTTTTCGCGTTCGGCCGGGGTCATGGAGTAGATGATCGCTTCGGTCTGTTTAAAGACATCGTCGCTGATATCGACATTCTTCAGCGCTTTTCCCACGCCGGGAATCATCGACGCCAGATCCTTGAGGTTCCCCATCTTCTTGATCTGGGCGATTTGGGTGAGAAAATCATTGAAGTTGAACTGATTCTTGACCAGTTTCTTTTTCAGCTTCCGGGCCTCCTCTTCGTCATACTGCTCCTGTGCCTTCTCGACCAGCGACACGATATCGCCCATGCCGAGAATACGGTCGGCCATACGCTCCGGATGAAACACCTGCAGGGCATCCATTTTCTCGCCCGAAGAGATGAATTTCAGCGGTTTGTTCACCACCGCACGGATCGAAATGGCAGCACCACCCCGCGTATCGCCGTCGAGCTTGGTAAGCACCACGCCGTCGAAATCGAGCCGGTCGTTGATCTCCTTGGCCGTGTTCACAGCATCCTGACCAGTCATGGCATCGACCACGAAGAGTGTTTCCGAAGGCTTCACCGCAGCCTTGATCGCCGTGATCTCCTGCATCATCTGCTCATCCACGGCCAAACGGCCCGCCGTATCGATGATCACCGTATTGAGCCCCTTCGTGCGGGCATACTTGACAGCGTTCTCAGCGATCTGGACCGGATTTTTGTTCCCCTCCTCCGTGTAGACCTCCACGCCGATCTGCTGCCCGAGGATCTGCAACTGCTCGATGGCGGCCGGACGGTAGACGTCACCCGCCACCAACAACACGCCGCGTCCCCGTTTGCTCTTGATAAAAGCGGCCAACTTGCCGGAAAAGGTCGTCTTACCGGAACCCTGCAGACCGGCGATCAGGATCACGGCCGGCGATCCCTCCAGGCGGATATCGGTAGCCGTACCGCCCATCAGGGCGGCCAGTTCGTCGCGGACGATCTTGGTCATCATCTGGCCCGGTTTCACCGAACGCAACACGTCAGCACCCAGTGCCTTTTGTTTCACCTCGTCGGTGAAGGTCTTAGCGACCTTATAGTTGACATCGGCATCGATCAGCGCGCGACGGATCTCCTTAAGGGTCTCGGCCACATTGATCTCGGTGATCTTTCCTTCGCCCTTGAGAATGCGGAACGATCGTTCGAGTTTATCGGTTAAATTTTCAAACATATATCTTGTTATTTTTGTTTCCGAATGCAAACGCGCAAATATACAGAAAATTCTTGAATTTTCCGGAAACTCTCGTCGCAGCCTCTAAAAAGCCGGTACCGCCGGTCGAAATCCGGAAATGATTTCGTATTTTTGCACGCAACAACCTATTGAAACAAACATTATGAAACCCGAAAGAAAGGTCTTTTGCCTGGAGCGCGAGACTGCCTGGGAACCGATGTTCCCCGGTCTGGTGCGTCAGATACTCGGCTACGATAACCAGATCATGGTGGTGAAGATGAAAGCCGAAAAAGGAGCTGCCGCTCCCGTCCATGCCCATTTCCATGCTCAGTCCACGTATGTAGCCTCTGGGAAATTCGAATTCACCGTGGGTGATCGTACGCAGATCGTGGGCCCCGGCGACGGTATCTACGTAGAGCCGAATGCCCGACATGGATTCGTTTGCCTTGAACCGGGCATTATCGTGGATAATTTCAGCCCCATGCGGGAAGATTTCGTCTAACCCTACGAATGGGAGGGGGATTAGTCTGACGATCGAACGGACAGTCTCTGCTCGAACCTCCTGAGGGAGGGGGAATCCCTTCAGCACAAGAAGAGCAGCCCGCATAAAAATGCGGGCTGCTGCTCTTTCATTACCGTCGTAAAACAGAGGCCACTCAACAGGCACTATAGCTCCTGAACTCGATCGGTCCAATACTACTGAGCATTGCGAGTATGACGTTCGCTCTTCTTGGGATAGATATCCTCGATCGTGATCAGGATACCGGTCTCCTCGACATTGCCAAAATCCGGATTGCACACCGTACCGAACACACGCATCGACGGCGACAGGCTCATATAGGAGTTGATCAGAGGCGGTACATTCTCGTTCCGCGAACGGATCTCACGTCCCAGGATCTTGTAATCCTCCGCATAACTGCCGCCACAGAAGATCGATGCCATCTTCTCATTGTCAATATCCAATTCGATCGGATAGATCGGCTCCACAAGGTTTTCCGTATCGGGGAAATATTTACGCAAAAAATAGATCAGAATATTGCGGGCTTCCCGGTTATAGTCGCCGTACATGGTCACCTTCCCGAAAAAATACTTCATATCCGGATTGCGCACCATGAGAGCTCCCAGACCGTCCCACAGGTTATCCAACGCGTAGATGGTCTTGGCATTCTCCCGCGCCCGAGCCATCTGGTAATGCGGTTGCACGAAGGAGCGCCCCAATTCGATCGTATAGGGCAAAATCTCGCGCCGGAACTGATCGCTGAAACGGAAATAGTGCTCCGTCGACAGGTAAGGCGTATGCTCCGACCGCGAAACAATGTAACGGTAGCCACCGATTATCTCGCGCGCCGTAGGGTCCCATACCACCAACTGTTTGTATCCGCCCTCCACCGTATCCAGTTCGTCAATATCGACCGCCTGGCCCGTGCCGCCGCCCGCATCGCGGAACGACCACTCGCGCAGACGTCCGATCTCCTGCATCGTATTGGGGCTATCTTGAGCCGTCACTACGTAGATGCGATTGCCTGCATTATTCGTATGACGGAGGAATCGTTTTTCATTCAACTCGCGTTCGAGCACTTCGCGAGGTACGGGGTCAATCAACGGCTTCATAATCACTTGCACGGAATTAGCGCAACAAAAATACGAATTCTCTCGGGAAATCCACCTCTACTCGCCTATTTTTTCATCTCATAGACCTTCTTCCGGATCTCGGCGGTAACAATCTGCGGACGCCGATTCTGCAACTCCTGCCACGGAATGGGCTCTCCCACCTGCATATCGAAATGACGCCCCCGCTGTCGGAACATCTCGTCGGCCAGGTAGAGCATCTCGATATTGGCATGGATTCCAAGGCCTGTCCGCAGATTAGCCAGACGATAAAAGAAGTTCGACAGTTCACCGGGGAAAAAGACCGGTACGATATCGCGCTGCGTGGCGATGGCCTGCTTCACGAAGCTATGTTTCCACGGCAAGTCCTCCACCACGCCTTTCCGACGCCGGGAGCATAGCCCTGCCGGGAAGGTGATGATCGGCAGATCGGAGGCAAATGCATCGTGATACATGGCTGCATACTCCGGACGCTGGCGGCCGTGCTTATTGATCGGAACAAAGATCGAACTGAGCGGTTGGAGATTCATCAGGATGTCGTTCACCACCACCCGCACGTCGCCGAACCGGGCACACACCTTATCGGCCAGCATCAGACCGTCCAGACCGCCGAACGGATGGTTCGACGCAAAGATGTATCGTCCTACCGGATCGAGCCGCTCCAGCCCCTCGGCATGGCAACTGATCCCCATACGGCCCAGCGAAGCCCGCACGAAAGCGATGGAATCCATTCCATCGAAATCAGTCAGAAAGGAGTTCACCTCCTCCTCATGCACGATCCGTTTCAGATAGGCAACCACGAACCGCGGAATCCACCGGGCCAGGGTCGGATTCTTCATTTGCAGGACTTGTGCCACATCGACTTTCATGTATTCCCTTGTTTTTCTTGTCCAAAGATACAAAAAACCGCCGACTGTCGAAAAGAAAAGCGCCCCGATTTACCTCGGAGCGCTTCAATCTATCTCTCAACCGGGGATTATCCCAGGAAGCTCAACAAGATTCCCGCAGCCACGGCGCTGCCCACCACGCCGGCCACATTCGGGCCCATGGCGTGCATCAGCAGGAAGTTCGAAGGATCGGCCTTCTGCCCCTCGGTCTGCGACACACGGGCAGCCATCGGCACGGCCGACACACCGGCAGAACCAATCAGCGGGTTGATCTTCTTACCCTCCTTGGCAAACAGGTTCATAAATTTAGCCAACAGCACGCCACCGGCCGTTCCAAAACTGAAGGCAATCACACCCAGCAACAGAATGAAGAGCGTACGGGCATTGAGGAACGCTTCTGCCGTAGCCGTAGCGCCCACCGTGATGCCCAGGAAGATCACCACGATGTTCATCAACTCGTTCTGCACCGTCTTGCTCAGACGATCCACCACACCGCACTCCTTCATCAGGTTACCCAGCATCAGACAGCCCACAAGCGGAGTAGCCGAAGGCAGCAACAGGGCGATGATCACCGTAATAATGAGCGGGAAGAGAATCTTCTCCGTCTTCGATACAGGGCGCAACTGGCTCATCTTGATCTTACGCTCCTTTTCCGTAGTGAGCAGACGCATAATCGGCGGCTGGATCACCGGGACAAGAGCCATGTACGAATAGGCAGCCACGGCAATCGGGCCCAACAGGTCCGGAGCCAGAATAGCCGTCAGGTAGATCGAGGTCGGGCCGTCGGCTCCGCCGATGATTCCGATCGAAGCCGACTCGGCAGGCGTGAAGCCCAGCGCATAAGCCCCGATGAAGGTCGCGAAGATACCCAACTGAGCGGCAGCACCCAGCAGAAAACTCTTAGGATTAGCGATCAGCGGACCGAAATCGGTCATGGCGCCCACTCCGAGGAAGATCAGACAGGGATAAATTCCCAACTTAACACCTAGGTACAGGTAGTCGAGCAACCCGGCTTTGTCCACAAAGACATCCCAATGCACATGTCCTCCGGCAAACAGTTCGGCATGGTACATGTTGGCTCCCGGGAGGTTGGACAACAGCATGCCGAAAGCAATAGTCAATAACAGCAGCGGCTCAAAGTTCTTCTTGATAGCCAAGTAGAGCAACAGAAAGGCCACACCGATCATCACCACGCTCCAGCCCATTCCATCGAACAGCAGGGCGATACCGGTCGAATCGACAAATGTCTCGAGGCTCTCCAATACGAAATTGGAACTCGATGATAACAAATTCCACATAAGGCTATTCGATTACAAGTAACGTATCGCCTTCCATGACCGTTGCGCCTTGCTGTACGCAGACCTGCTTCACCACGCCATTGCGATCGGCATCGATGCTGTTCTCCATCTTCATGGCCTCGATCACCACGAGAGTCTGTCCCCTGGTAACCGTTGTCCCTGCCGCAACCTTTACATCTAGAATCGTACCCGGCAGCGGACTTTTCACGCTGTAACCCGACGCCGGAGCCGACTGCTGAGGTACTGCTACGGCCTTTGCTGGCGTGACGCTGCCACCCGACGTAGGTGCCGGCGCAACCTGCGGTTTAGAGACCGACGTACTCTTCGTACCTTCGATCTCTACTTCATAGTCCACACCGTTGACAATGACATGGGTCACCGTCGGGGTTTCGTTCGTATCGTCGATCTGGACCTTATAGCTATGTCCATTGATTTTCAGTGAATAATCTTTCATCGTTTTTTCTTTCTGGATTATCGTGCGCCAACAAGAATGTTATTTCCGGTTGAGCTGCTGGGTTAAACCATAAATTTTCGAATTCCAGGGCGAATAAGCCCGTTTGATATTGAGAATCGTCACCACTTCCGATTCCCGGTCATGCAAAACGCTCTTGTAGCTCTTGAGTGCCGTGACGATGGCTGCAATCTCTTCCGGACTGATCATCGGCTGGGGTGCCACGGCCGGTTTCCCTGAAGCCGAAGCCTTACTCCGGGTCACAAAGAATGCGCTGAACCCCTTCATAATGTAAATCAACGCTACCAGCAGGACAAATACCAACGAGAATCCGATAAGCGTTACCCACAGAATTTTGGGCCAATCCCATACAATTTCTTCCATACTTCCTGATTTTTACAATGCTAAAGTGGAATATTCGAATGCTTCTTGGCCGGGTTAACCAACCGCTTGGTCGCCAGCGACTGCAGTGCACGGATAATCCGGAAACGCGTATTGCGCGGCTCGATCACATCGTCGATATAGCCATACTTGGCTGCCACATATGGATTCGAGAACTTGTCGGTGTACTCTTTCTCCTTCTCGGTGATCAGTTTCACCTTGGCTTCCGGATCCTCCGTAGCTGCGATCTCCTTGGCCGAAAGTACCTCTACGGCACCGCTGGCTCCCATCACAGCGATCTCAGCCGAAGGCCATGCGTAGTTGATATCGCCACGAATATGTTTCGACGACATCACGATATAGGCACCACCATAAGCCTTACGCAGCGTCACGGTCACCTTGAGCACCGTTGCCTCGCAATAGGCGAACAGCAGTTTAGCTCCGTGAGTGATCACACCGCCATACTCCTGGCCTGTACCGGGCAGGAAGCCGGGAACGTCCACCAGCGTCACCAACGGAATGTTGAACGCATCGCAGAAACGCACGAAACGAGCGGCCTTGCGCGAAGCGTTGATATCAAGCACACCGGCCATATATTTAGGCTGACTGGCGATGATACCTACGCTCTGACCGTTGAACCGGGCAAAGCAGGTGATGATATTCTTGGCCCACGCAGCCTGTGATTCGAGGAACTCCCCGTTGTCGACGATGGCCTTGATCACTTCGTACATATCGTACGGCTTGTTGGGGTTATCGGGGATGATCTCGTTCAGCGAATCCTCCAGACGGTTGATCGAGTCGGTGCAAACGGCCAGCGGCGTATCCTCGCAGTTGTTCTGCGGCATGTAGCTGAGCAGTTTGCGGATCAGTGCGATGGTCTCCTCCTCGGTATCGACGGCAAAATGAGCCACACCACTCTTGGTTGAGTGGACCGAAGCGCCACCCAGCTGCTCCTGCGAAACAACCTCGCCCGTGACGGTCTTCACCACCTTCGGGCCGGTAAGGAACATGTAGCTCGTATCCTTCTTCATGATCGTGAAGTCGGTCAGTGCCGGCGAGTAGACAGCACCTCCGGCGCAAGGGCCGAGGATCACCGAAATCTGCGGGATCACACCCGAAGCCATCACGTTACGCTGGAAAATCTCGGCATAACCGGCCAGGGCATTCACACCCTCCTGAATACGGGCACCACCCGAGTCATTCAATCCGATGCAGGGTGCTCCCATCTTCATGGCCATGTCCATCACTTTGCAAATCTTCTCGGACATCGTCTTGGAAAGCGACCCGGCCGACACCGTGAAGTCCTGGGCAAAAACATACACCAGACG
>CALYBN010000042.1 GCA_944414825.1 uncultured Rikenellaceae bacterium | reverse complement strand
AGTCCTTGCAGGCCACAGCCTCGATCTGCAGCACCTCTTCAACATATTTCACCACGTTACCGGGCGTATACTCCACCTCCTGGTAGTGCTCCTCTACGGTCGTATCGTTCATCACCGTGCGCGGGGCCTTGCCGAACATATATTCAAGCGGCCAGTCGAGCGGACGCTCACCCGTACGGTTGTCCACAAACGTAAACTTCATGTCGCCCGTCGTCTCCCCGATCACATACATCGGAGCCCGCTCTCGATCGGCGATCCGTTGCAGATGGTCGATATGCTTCCGGTCGATCACCAGTCCCATGCGCTCCTGCGACTCGTTGCCCACGATCTCGCGATCGCTCAGCGTCGGATCCCCTACCGGCAGGCGGTCCAGGTCGATCCGACCTCCGGTCGCCTCCACCAGCTCGCTCAGGCAGTTCAAGTGGCCGCCGGCCCCGTGGTCGTGGATCGAAATGATGGGATTCACAGACTCTTCGCTCACGGCACGGATGGCATTGTAGACCCGTTTCTGCATCTCGGGATTGGAACGCTGCACGGCATTCAGCTCGATATCGCTCTGATACTCACCCGTAGCCACACTCGACACGGCGCCGCCTCCCATTCCGATGCGGTAGTTGTCTCCACCGAGCAGTACCACGCTGTCGCCCTTGCCCGGCTCCTCCTTCATGCTGTCGACCTTCTTGCCATAGCCGACGCCGCCGGCCTGCATGATCACCTTGTCGTATCCGAATTTCTTGCCGTTCTCCTCATGCTCGAACGTCAGCAACGACCCGCAGATCAGCGGCTGGCCGAACTTGTTCCCGAAATCCGACGCACCGTTCGACGCCTTGATCAGAATATCCTCCGGCGTCTGGTACAGCCACGGACGTTCGGCCACGCCCTGCTCCCAACTGCGCGGGCCGTCGGTCCGGGGATACGAGGTCATATAGACCGCCGTACCGGCTACCGGGAAAGCCCCCTTACCGCCTGCGATACGGTCGCGGATCTCACCGCCCGTACCGGTTGCCGCGCCGTTGAACGGCTCGACCGTCGTGGGGAAATTATGGGTTTCGGCCTTGATCGAGAGCACGCTCTCGAAGTCCGTCGTTTCGAACCAGTCGGGTTTATCGTGACTGGCCGGAGCAAACTGCTCAGCGACCGGTCCCTGCACGAAAGCGCAGTTGTCCTTGTAGGCCGACGTCACATAATTGGGGTGAGTCTCGGTGGTCCGTTTGATCAGCTTGAAGAGCGAGAGAGGTTTCTTCTGCCCGTCAATCACGAACTCGCCATTAAAAATCTTGTGGCGGCAGTGTTCCGAATTGACCTGCGAAAAACCGAACACCTCGCTGTCGGTCAGCGGACGTCCCATTTTCCGCGCCACATCCTCCAGGTAAGCGATCTCCTCGTCGCTCAGGGCAAGTCCCTCCTGCTGGTTGTAGGCCGCCATATCCTCAATATAGACAATCGGGTCGGGTTGTTTGTTAATCGTAAAAACATCCTGCCCGATGCGATCATAACGACGGTTGAGCATCGGGTCAAACGGAGCGGTCCCGTCATCGACCACAAACTCCTCGATCCGGCGGATCCCCTTCAGCGCCATGTTCTGCGTGATCTCCACGGCATTGGTGCTCCACGGAGTGATCATCTCGCGGCGTGGGCCGACGAAACGGCCTTCTACACTCTCGCGATCGAGGTACTCCGCCCCCGAAAAAAGCCATTGAAGACGTTCCAACTCCTCCTGGCTGAATTTCTGCGCCGCATCCACGGCATAGACCTTGTCGGCCTTTCCAAATAGCAAGATCATAGTCTCTTCGTTATATTTTTCACGGGTTATTTACCATAAATCTTTCCCAGCATCGACTCCACCTCGGACATCGGCAACGTATAATCCGTCGCCCCGAAAGCGTAGCACGACACCTCATAAGGATTATAATGCATCCGCACGCCCGCACTGTCGACCATCAGGTTCTCGGGTAGCGGAATCGAATCAAAAGGATAGAACAAACAGGCTTCCGTCACATCCTCCACACGGCTCTTCACCTCTCGCTGGAATGCAATCCGGTTCAGTTCAGCCAATCGGGGCAGATCCGCAAACAGCTCCTCTCGGCTCAGCTGTCGTCCATCTGCAGCGTCGAAATTCAGGAAGATCATCTGGCTCATCCCATGTGCGCCTCCCAGATAGGTCGAAACGGAAAGTTGCACCGAAATTGCACCTTCGTAACGTGTTACCTCGCCTCCGGTATGAATATAAAACCCAATGCTGGCCGGACGTCCGTCGACCGTAAACCCGGACAGCATCTCCACCGTTTCCCGGGCCATCGTATCAACTGCCGCTGCAAGACTCGCCTGCGGCCATCGTTCGATTCCGATCGCCGCAGCAATGGCCGCCTCCACCCTTTTATTGATCGAATCGGCCACAGCACCACCCTCAAAGGTCGGATAACTCATCTTCACCTCTCCGCTTAATGCCGTATCACCGGCCGAGCGAAGCAATTCGTCCACATAAGCCGTCGGGATCGAATCCTGATGCCAGGTCAGTTGATCGCCTCCTCGTTGCCCGCTGCCGCAGGCCACCAGCAGAAGTGCCGCGACGATGATTCCCATTGCGTGTTTCATTTCGCTTCGTATTTTTCTATGTACATCCGTACATGGTTACAAATATAATCATCACTCACCCCATCGCAATCGATCACCATCGATGCCTGGGAGTAGAACGGTTCCCGTTCTCTCAAGTTCCGCTCGATGAACCGCAACAACTGTTCATCATCCATCCCGCGCAAAATGGGACGTTTGTCGCGCCCATGATGTAGCCGTTGAGCCAGTTTCGGAGGCGTCATCTTGAAGTAGACCGTCCGCCCGGCGGCATTCATTACCTCCATATTGTCTCCGAAGCAGGGAACCCCGCCGCCCGTAGCCACGATCATCCGCTCACCCGTACAGAGCCGTTCAAGGGTTTTCCGCTCACAGGCCCGAAAGAATGCCTCGCCCTCCTGTTCGAAGATCTGCGACACCGTCCGCCCGCCACACTCGCGCTCCACCTCGCGGTCCATATCCACAAAGGCAAAGCCCGTACGCCGTGCCAGCTCCCGTCCAATACTGCTCTTGCCACAGCCCATATACCCGATCAGAAACAGAATCATAACCTTCTTTTCTTAATGTTCTATTCGCAATACCGAGGAACTCCACACCAAACCATCCGCCCCACAAACGCTCTTTCCCAACTGTTAAAACAGATCAAGTTGCGGGCTTTTGTCCGCTTCCTCATCATCGTCACCCCGCGGGCGTTCGATCGTAAACTCAATATCATCATGAGCCACCGTTGCTCCCACTCCCTGATCAGGTTTTGCCGACGCGGAACGCGGTTTCGAAACAGTCTCATTCACGTCGGTCGCCTTGGGGGCCCCGGACTCTTCTGGCGCTCCGCTCTCTGGATCCTCATCCTCCGGCAGATCCTCCGGTACGGGCGGTTCCTTCAGACGGGGTTCCACAAACCGCAGGCGGTCCACCTCATACGTAGTGATCCGTTTCCCCTTGGCCCGATGGCTCTTAACCCCAATGAAACTCTCCACGTCGATCAACTCGGCCGGCCGCGTGGCATGGGTTCCCTTGAAGGTTACCTCCAGCGTCGGGGCATAATCCTCGCTCATGACCACCATCTGCGACTCGGGGTGTTCGTCATCGACGAAACTCTGCATCCGGTCGCTCATCTCGGCCGTAAACCGCTTGATATAATAGTACCGCTGCTCGGCGTCGTAATAAGCTACGCTGTAAATCCGATCCGGATCGTACTTCTCCACGCGTACCGTATCCTCCGGGAAGTGGTGCAACAGGTCGTAACCCGTCGTATAATACTGGCTCTTGGAGGTCATCACGATGATCCGGTCATCGCCCGAGAAGCTGCCCAGCAGACGTCCTCGGCCATCCGTATTCAGCCGGTTCACCTCGTCGTCGAACCAGATATCCTGACTGCCCAGTGTCGAGGT
>CALYBN010000041.1 GCA_944414825.1 uncultured Rikenellaceae bacterium | reverse complement strand
TGCGGCTGAACCGCTCATTTACCTCCGGAACAATCTCGTCAAAACACTATCTCCGTGCGTTTTATACGTTATTGCTCCTGCCTTGTCTTTGTAAGGACGAGCCCGCAGGGTCCGGACTTTTTTTGATATCCTGTTTTGTAGATAGATCTTACAAGTTTTCCACATTCTCATCGATCACCGTTTTGAACAGGTCGATGTCGCCGCAGCACGAGTTGTTGATATAAGCCCAAGCCTCTTTGTTCTTGGCATAGGCCAACTTGGCATATACTTCGGCTGAACCGCGATAATCTTCCACTTCGGCAGCCTGACGCATCAACAAGTAGGTGATGATGATATGACCGGCCATTTCCACCAGACGGCGGGCATGGAAGTCGATTTGCTCGTTGTCGCCGGCTGTTACCCTGGCTACGGCCTGCTCGTACTCCTTGCGCATCTCGATCAGCTGCTTGTGGATGCTCTCCATGTCGGCCGGATAGTTGTCCTGCGCCTCATACTCCATGATCTTACTCAGGAACGTACCGGTAGTGACGTGGCGGATAGCTGCTACAACCTGCAACTGCGACGTACCCTCGTAGATGTTGGTGATGCGGGCGTCGCGATAGATGCGCTCGATGGGGTAGTCCTTCATGTAACCCGAACCGCCGTGGATCTGGATCGCATCGTAGGCCAACTGGTTGCAATATTCACTGCTGAACAGTTTGAGCAGCGGCGTGAAGGCGTCGGCCAGGCGGGTGTATTCCTTCATCTCGGCGCGCTCTTCGGGCTCCAGTTTCCGATCGTGGCTCAGGTGAGTGTAATCCTTGTAGATCTCCACGAAACGCGTCGTCTCGTAGAGCAGTGCCCGCGAACCCTGCAGCTTGGCTTTCATGTTGCTCAGGATCTCGAAGATGGCCGGGAACTCGATGATCGGTTTGCCGAACTGCTGCCGTTCATGCGCATATTTCAGTGCTTCACGATAGGCTGCTTCGCTCAGACCGGTACTCTGGGCTCCGATACCCAGACGGGCTGCGTTCATCAGTGACATCACATATTTGATCAGCCCCATCTTGCGGTCGCCGACCAACTTGGCCGGAGCATTGGTGAAGACCAGCTCGCACGTGGGCGATCCCTTGATACCCAACTTGTTCTCGATGCGACGCACCTTGACGCACATGCTGTTGCGGTCATAGACGAACATCGACAGGCCGCGTGCATCGGTCGTACCCTCTTCCGAACGGGCCAGCACCAACGAGATGTGGCCGTCGCCGTTGGTGATGAAACGCTTTACACCATTCAGCAGCCACGTGCCTTTCTCCTCATCCCAGTGGGCTTTCAACATGACAGCCTGTAGGTCGCTACCGGCATCGGGCTCGGTCAGGTCCATCGCACACGTTTCACCGGCGCTGACGCGGGGCAGATACTCGGCCTTGAGCTCCTCCGAGGCAAACTCGTTGAGCGTTTCGGCGCAGTCCTGCAAACCCCAGATGTTCTCGAATCCGGCATCGGCCCGGGCCACCATCTCGTTGGTCATCACGAAACATACCAGCGGGAAGTTCAGCCCGTCATACTTACGGGGCAGCGTGAGGCCCGACAGGCCAGCCTTAACGATCGCCTCCAGGTTTTTCACCGTACCTGGAGCGTAAACCACATGGTCGTTCACCACCTTGGGCCCTTCATGATCGACCCCTTCGGCATTCACGGCGATCACGTCGCCGCACACCTCTCCGGCGATCGTCAGTACGCGACGGTAGCTGTCCATCGCATCTTCGAAGTCGGCCGGAGCGTAGTCGTATTTGTCTTTGTCCGCGAAGCCTTTCTCTTTCAGCTCCACGATCTTCCGCATCAGCGGATGGCTCAGGTGGTACTGTAAATCCTTGTTATCTGAAAAAAAGTTAGCCATAACTCGATTTTGTTTTTTATTGTTTTTCCTGTTTTTCGCTTAGCATGACGCTGATGACATAGTAGTGTGGCACCCTGGTTACAAATTTCGCTCGACAAGTCGGGAGCGATCTCTTTTTCGCCGCAGAAACGCATCAGATTAGCTCGTTCGTCATACCAGCATGAACCGTAAAAGACAAGCGGTATAAACTTGCCAGACTCAAAACTGTCGATCTGGAACGGATGCACACCATATCGGTAAAAGCTGCCCCCAGAATACGGTCGTCACAAGGCTTATAAACAGGAATCTGCACATCTGTTATTTCGAATTCTGTTTGTAACACTTGATCATCTTCGGGATTACCTCCATCACGTCGCCCGTGATTGCATAGTCAGCGATCTTGTTGATCGGGGCGTTCGGGTCGGTATTGATCGAGATCACCATCGACGACTGGTCCATGCCGGCCGTGTGCTGAATCTGCCCCGAGATGCCGCAGGCGATGTAGAGTTTCGGACGAACCGTGACACCCGTCTGCCCGATCTGACGCTCATGTTCTGCAAATCCTGCATCGACCGCCGCACGCGATGCGCCCACTTCAGCACCCAGCACTTCGGCCAGCTCATACAACAGCTTGAAGTTCTCCTTCGAACCCACGCCGTAGCCGCCCGATACGATGATCGAAGCGCCCTTGACGTTCACCTTGCGCTCTTCGATCTGCCGTTCGATGATCTTCACTGCCAGGTCCGTGTCTTTCAGATATTTTTTGTAGTCGATTATCTTTACCTCGCCCTTGCCGGGAGTCTTGGCTTCCTCTTTTTTCATCACGCCCTCGCGCACGGTCGCCATCTGCGGACGGTGGTCGGGGTTGATGATCGTGGCGATGATGTTACCGCCGAAGGCCGGACGGATCTGGTAGAGCAGGTTTTTGTACTCCGTACCGGTCTTGTTATCCTTGTGGTCGCCGATCACCAGACTCGTACAGTCGGCCGTCAGACCGCTGTGTAACGTTGACGATACGCGCGGAGCCAGGTCGCGGCCCACCGACGAAGCACCGAACAGGGCGATCTGGGGCTTCTCCTCCTGGAACAGTCCGCAGATGATCGAACAGTGGGGCAGTGTACGGAACGGAGCCAACTCTTCGCCGTCAGCCACCCATACGGTGTCGGCACCGTATCGGGCCAGTTGTTTTTCGATTCCTTGCAGGTTGTGCCCGATGGCGAGAGCTTCGAGTTTGCAACCGAGCGTATCGGCCAATTCACGGCCTTTGGTCATCAGTTCCAGACTCACGTCTGCCACTGTGCCGTTTTCCAATTCGCAATATACGATAATGTTGTTCATAGGTTCTTCCGTTTTATTAGCCGAGGGTGTGGCTCGCTATCAGTTCGACCATAAGTTTGTTGATATCCTCATCGGAGGAGGTATATTTCTTGGCTTCTTTGGCCTGGAAAACCACGTTTTCGATGGTCTTCACCTTGGTGGGCGAACCCAGCAAGCCCAGTTGCTGATCGTCGGCATCCACATCGGCCACGCTCCACTCCTGAATCTTCAGATACTCTTTCTCGTTGTACAGAGACTCGAGATAGCCGTTCTGCGACTCTTGCAACTCACTGGGCGTTTTGGCGTATTTGTATTTCATCACGCGTTTGGCGTGTTGCGGACGGCATTCGGGTGCCGAGGCATTCACCGTCATCACCATCGGCAGCGGCGAGGATACCACCTCGATGCCGTGCTCCAGACGACGTTTGATGACGATCTCCTGCTCGTCGATCTTCAAGATCTCTTCGGCATAGGTCACCTGCGGCAGACCGAGTTTTTCGGCTACCTGCGGACCCACCTGCGCCGTATCACCGTCAATGGCCTGACGGCCGGCGATGATGATGTCGGGGTTGAGTTTCAGCAATGCCCGCGACAGTGCATAGGAGGTCGCCAGTGTGTCCGAACCGGCAAATTTGCGGTCGGTGAGCAACACGCCGCCGTCTGCGCCACGGAACATGGCGTCACGGATAATATCGGCTGCACGGGGAGGACCCATGGTGAGTATTTGTACGGTACTGCCGGGGCAGAGGTCCTTGAGGGTGAGTGCCTGCTCCAGCGCGTTCAGGTCTTCAGGGTTGAAGATGGCCGGCAGGGCTGCACGGTTCACGGTGCCGTCCGCTTTCATGGCGTCCTTTCCCACGTTGCGGGTATCGGGCACCTGTTTGGCCAGCACGACGATTTTCAATGATTTCATCACTTTTGAGTTATTGTTTTTGGTTATTTGGTTATTCCAAAGTTCCGGCCTCGGCCTGTTTGATCATCTCCTGACTGGCCGAGATGAAGATCTCGACGCGGCGGTTTGCAGCCCGGCCTGCCTCCGTAGAGTTATCGGCCACAGGCGAGTCGTATGCTAATCCTTTGACCGATGCGATACGGGATGCCGGTACTCCCTGGCCCAGCAGGAAGTTCGATACGGCTTGGGCGCGTTGCAGCGAGATCCGCTCGTTCACCTCACGCGTACCTGTGTTGTCGGTATGTCCGTATATGTCCACATTGGTGTCAGGAGACGACATGAGTGATTTTGCAAATTCCGTAAGGGCTGCACGGGAAGCGTCGTTCAGCGTCGTGCCGTTGGTGGGGAACAGGATACCGCTGTCGAACGTCACTTTGATTGCCTGCAGACCGTTCTGATCCTGTACGGTTTCCACTTGTGCGTTTTCGATCTTTTCCAGCTCGGCTTTCTGCTTGTCCATGCGGCGGCCGATGAGGGCACCTGCACCGGCACCTACGCCAGCTCCTACGGCAGCCCCGATGGCTGCGCCTTTACCGCCGCCGGCCAATGCTCCGACACCGGCCCCCAGCAGTGCACCGCCGCCACCTCCGTAAAGGGCGCCTTTGCCGCTGCTGCTCATGTTATTCAAAGAGGAACATCCCGTGGTCAAAACCATCGTCGCGGCCAAAGCTGCGACCGTAAATCTTTTGATTTTCATAACGATTCGTTTTTTTATATGTTCGTTATCTGAGAATGGTTTCCTCGCGGTCGGGACCCACCGAGATGATCCGTACGGGCACGCCGCAGGTCGTTTCGATGAATTCAACATACTCTTTGAATTCCGCGGGGAAATCCTCATATTTTCTGATGTCGTTGATGTTGCACTTCCACCCCTTGAACTCTTTGTAGACCGGTTCCACCCCGTCATTGATCTCATAGGGGAACTGCGTCGTCTCTTCGCCGTTCAGCTTGTAGGCCACGGCGACCTTGATTGTGTCGAAATCGTTCAGCACGTCGGCCTTCATCATGATCAGGCTCGACACGCCGTTCATCATCACCGAGTATTTCAGTGCTACCAGGTCCAGCCATCCGCAACGGCGCGGACGTCCGGTCGTGGCACCGAATTCCCGGCCCACCTGACGCAGTGTTTCGCCCGTCTGGTCGAACAATTCCGTGGGGAATGGACCGCTACCCACCCGGGTGCAGTAAGCCTTGAAAATACCGTATACATCGCCGATGCGTCCCGGAGCTACGCCCAGCCCCGTGCAGACCCCTGCGCAGAGCGTGTTGGACGACGTGACGAACGGATAGGTCCCGAAATCGATGTCGAGCATCGACCCTTGGGCGCCTTCGGCCAGGATGGCCACATCGTGGTCGATATAATCGTTCACCACCTGTTCGCTCTCGATGAAGGGGAACTGGCGCAACTTCTCGATGCCGGCGAACCACTCTTTTTCGTACTCCGTGATGTCGTACTCGTAGTTATACTGGCGGAGCATGTCGGCATGTTTGGCTTTGAGCCGTTCGTAACGCTCCTTGAATTCCGGGGAGAGGATATCGCCCACCCGCAGGCCGTTGCGACCCGTCTTGTCCATGTAGGTGGGGCCGATGCCTTTGAGTGTGGAACCGATCTTCGAACCTCCTTTGGCAGCCTCTGACGCAGCGTCGAGAATACGGTGCGTGGGCAGGATCAGGTGGGCTTTCTTCGATATGAAGAGTTTGGAGCGTACGTCGACACCTGTTTTTTCGATCTGGGCGATCTCGTCGGCCAGGATCACCGGGTCGATCACCACGCCGTTTCCGATCACATTCACCGACCCGTCGCGGAAGATGCCCGAGGGCACGGTGTGCAGTACGAAACTCGTACCGTTGAAGTGGAGTGAATGCCCTGCGTTGGGGCCGCCCTGGAAGCGGGCAATCACTTTATAATTCGGGGTGAGCACGTCGACGACCTTACCTTTGCCTTCGTCGCCCCACTGCAACCCCAATACTACATCTACTTTTTTCATTTTGATATCTAGGATGTTAATAATTGCTTTCGTTCAGGCACAATTTCCGTCAAAGTTACGGTTTTTTCCGCAAGTCCCCAATCAAAAAAACGATTTTTTCAACATTCCATTCACAGAGAGAGCTTTCTCCGAGGCTCTTAACCTACCAGATATTTACTTTGCGGGAGCAATGAAAGTAACTTGATGATGGCGTATGAGGCAGCAAAGGCACAGATGGCCATCAGCGGGACCTGTACCAGGGCCGAGTCGGAGACCGATGCGAACAATCCGTGGAACAGATTGAGAAGCATCATGTGCGCCAGATAGATTCCGTAGCTGAGCGCCGAGATGTCCGTGATGATCCGTCTGAAAAGACTTCGCTGGTTTGCACAGCGTTCCCCGATATTCTTGAACAGCAGGAACAACCCGAGCGTCATCATGGCTACGTTGATTGTGTCGAAATTCCAACTCAGTTCCAAGTCGGCGACCAAGGATACGCGGTCGATCAGATCAACAAACACCCCGACCGTGAGGGCATACCCTGCCACGACCAGCACTATGCCGAGCGGGAGGAACCACCGGCGCCACTCCCGCCAGTAGAGTTTGAGGTAGGCGCCGAGAATCATGTATCCCAACAGTCCCGAGAAATAGTAGAGCATCGGGGTGTTGTTCCAATAGCATTCGCCCAGTACCTCCGGGAAAATCCGATGGATATACGGGATCAGCAGTGTGAATATCCAAATGTACAGATAAAGTTCAACGCTTTTGCGGGAGGAGGACCTCAGCCACGGGGAGATGATCGGGGCGAAGAGGTAGAGCCCGATCAGCATGTAGATATACCATAGATGCCCTAGCTGTACGCCGTAGTTGACCGGGATCTGACAGATATTGAGCAGCCCTTCGCAGAAGGTCGTGTTGCCGCGCAGAACGTTGTACATGGCGTAGAGTGCACACCAGATCACGAACGGAACGACCACCCGTACGAAACGCTTCCGGTAGAAGGTCTGCGTGTTGCTTTCTTTCAGCGGCAGCAGAAAGTAGCCCGACAGCATGACGAACAGCGGTACCGATGCCCGGCACAGTGAATTGAGAATGCCTACCCAAAAAGTATTTGTTCCCATGATGACATGGCTGGTTTGGTCGATGTAGAAGAATTCGCCGGCATGTACCTGGATGACCATGTAGCAAGCCAACATACGTAATAGATCGAGCCCGAAGTTTCTGGACTGGGCGACTTTTGTTGATGTTCCGTTCATTTGGGTGTTAGATTAGTATATCGTTTTCAGATGGATAAGCCGTACTCCGATTCCGGGGAGCAAGTTAGTAAAAATCCCGGACTTTCGGCCCGAATGGATACTATTTGCCGAAAAACGGGCGTTAAATATAAGGTTGCAAACTTTTTCTTATTATCTTAGCACCTTGAAAACGGATCGATATGCGTAAAATATTACTGGCTTTCCTATTCGGAATTTGTTGCTTGATGAGTCAGCCCGGATACGGCCAGCTCAATAAAGCCTATTTCTTTTGGGTGGGACGGGGCTTTCTGATCGACAACCGCTATCAGGAGGCGATCGAAACACTCAATATTCTGCTGAAAGTCGATACCGATGCCTACGAGGGGTACTTCCTGCGCGGCATCGCCAAGTATAACCTGGACGACCTGTTGGGGGCCGAGGCCGATTTCTCGACGGCCATCGAGAAAAATCCTGTTTTCACGACGGCTTACCAGTATCGGGCTATCACCCGTTCTCGCCTGGGGAATTATGACGATGCCTTGAAGGATTTCCGTGAGGCGATCGATCTGCGGCCCGATCTTCCGGGGCCCTATTACAGCCGGGGTGTCACCTATCTGCTGAGCCTGCAGTTCGAGAAGGCGATAGCCGATTTTGACCAGTTTATCCGGCAGGAGAACAAGGTGGCCGATGCCTACATCAACCGCGGTACGGCCTATCTGTTCCTGAAGGATACCGTCCGGGCCTATGAGGATTACAATACGGCTATCCGGACTAATCGCGAGGATCCCAACGGATACAACCGCCGCGGTGCGCTTTACATGGCTCAGCAACAGTACGATCAGGCTCTGGCGGATTTCAACAAGGCGATAGCTTGTGACAGTACCTATCTGTTGTCTTACTTCAATCGGGCGATTGTTTACTCTTATACGGACCGGCCGCTGCTTTCGCTGGCCGACTTTGACAAGGTGATCGAACTCGACTCGACCAACTCGCAGACCTACTTCAACCGTGCCATCGTCCGCTCCCAGATCGGGGACTACAACCGGGCACTGGAAGATTTCGACCGGGTGGCACTGTATAGTCCCAACAATGTACTGGTCTACTATAACCGTGCGGCCATTTACAGCCGGCTGGGCGACTATCCTGCCGCTATTGCTGATTATAGCCGGGCCATCGAGCTCTATCCCGATTTTGCAAACGCTTATCTCTACCGGTCGAGCTTGCGTTACATGTTGAAAGACACCAAAGGGGCACGCCAGGACCGGGATATCGCCGAGAAGAAGATTGCCGAGTATCGGTCGAAACTGCGCGACAGCACCTTCTCGATCTATGCCGATACGTCGCGTAAGTTCAACCAACTGCTGTCGTTCGACACGAAGATGTCGGGGGCCAATTTCGAACGGATCACCAATCAGGAGGGCGATCGGATCGCCATGATGCCGCTGTTCCGTTTTACGCTGGTGCAACCCGACACGGTGGCCACGGTCGATCCCAAACGTTACTACCTGGAACGGGTGGATAAGTTCCAGAAAGAGATCGGCAACCCTTATATGCGCCTCACGACAAAAGAGTGTGATTTGCCGACCGATTCGTTGGTGGCAATCGATCAACGGCTTGAAAAGGAGGCCATGGCCAATAATTATGACTGGCGTACACTTTTCGAACGAGGGATCACCCAGTCGCTCATCAAGCAATATACCAATTCGGTGAATACCTATTCGGCGGCCATTGCCAGGAATCCCACCAATCCGTTCCTCTATCTGAACCGGAGTACGACACGCAGCGAGATGATTGACTTCATCTCCTCGATCGACAATTCCTACCAGCGGATCACGATCGACAGCGACCCGGTCAATCGGCTGAAGAACAACTCCTCGCGGACGTATAACTACGACGAGTCAATCGCCGACCTGAACAAGGCGGCCAAACTCTTCCCCGAGTGTGCCTATATATATTATAACCGCGCCAACCTGCATGCCCTTTCGGGACGTCTGCCGGAGGCGTACGAGGACTATACGAAGGCCATTGAGTTGAATCCCAACTTTGCGGAGGCTTATTTCAACCGCGGACTGGTGCAAATCTACCTGAAGGATACGCGCAAGGGGTGCCTCGATGTGAGCAAGGCCGGCGAATTGGGAATACAGGAAGCCTATACGGTGCTGAAGCGTTACTCGGTAATTGAACATTAGGACCGAACGAGAAAAACAACATTATTACACAAGTCATAACTCAAACTTAAAATGGTAAAGCAAATACAGAAAAAGATCAGCGAATCGTCCACCGCCCGATGGTTCGTGCTGGGGCTGGTGGCATTCACCATGCTGTGCGGCTATTTCATCACCGACATGATGTCTCCGTTGCAGGACCTGCTGCAAACGCCCGTCGAGGGTGGCGGCCTGGGATGGACTCCGGGCGAATACGGTAAGTTTACCAGTGCCTACGGCTGGTTCAATGTCTTCCTGCTGATGTTGATCTTCGGCGGTATGATCCTCGACAAGATGGGGGTCCGCTTCACGGGCGTGATGTCGGCGGCGATTATGGTGATCGGTGTGGCCATCAAATGGTTCGGTGTGTCGCACGACTTCGGCGGCGCTACGGTGACGTTGTTCGGCGTTGCATGGGGCTATCCGTTGCTGATCGCATCGTTCGGTTATGCCGTGTTCGGCGTGGGCGTGGAGATTGCGGGTATCACCGTCTCGAAGATCATCGTCCGCTGGTTCAAGGGTAAGGAGATGGCTTTGGCCATGGGGCTCGAAATGGCTTGCGCTCGTATTGGTACGGGATTGGCCATTGGGGTGACCCCGCTGATCAGCCATGCGTTCGGCGATTCGATCAGCATGCCGGTGCTCATGGGCTTGCTGTTGCTGTGCATCGGTCTGATCTCGTTCCTCGTGTTTGTGGTTATGGACCGTAAACTGGACCAGGAACTGGCCGAACAGGAGGATACGGATACCGAGGAGCCGTTCCGCTTCAAGGATATCTTCAGCATTATTAAGATCAAGGGTTTCTGGTATATCGCTATCCTCTGCGTGCTGTTCTACTCGGCGGTGTTCCCGTTCCTGAAGTATGCGCCAAATCTGATGATCAATAAATTTGGCATTTCGATGGAGCTGTCGGGATTGATTCCTTCGATCCTGCCGTTCGGAACGATCCTCCTGACGCCGTTCTTCGGCAACCTGTACGACCGTAAGGGTTACGGTGCCTCGATCATGCTCATCGGTGCCGTGATGCTGGTGTTCATCCATGCCATGTTCTCGATCCCGGCCCTGCATTATTGGATTGTTGCGCTGGTGTTGATGATCCTGCTGGGAATTGCTTTCTCGCTGGTGCCTTCAGCCATGTGGCCTTCGGTGCCTAAGATCATCCCGGAGAACAAGCTCGGAACGGCCTACGCTCTGATCTTCTGGATTCAGAACTGGGGTCTGATGGGCGTGCCTTACCTGATTGGCAAGGTGCTGGAGAAGTATTGCGTGACGGGAACGGAGACGGTGACCGAAATGGTCAACGGTGTCGCCACGGAGGTGACGCGGACGATGTATGATTATACGCTTCCGATGTTGATCTTTATGGGCTTTGGTGTTCTGTCGATTATTTTTGCATTGTTGCTTCAGCGTGAAGATGCTCGCAAGCACTACGGCCTGCAGTTGCCCAATATCCAGAAATAAACCGGAGAGAGAGCCTCGAGGCTCAGAGATAAAATTGCCCGCCTGTTTCACAGCAGGCGGGCAATTTCGTTTTATTCGTTTCGTTTACGCCACAGCTGCCAACTGTTGACGATGTTCTGCCAGAGGACATAAGAGGCCGGGGCGATGGAGGCCAGCGGATAGAGATAGGTCTGCGCCATCCAAATGGCCAGGATCGTATTTTTCTGGCCGATCGACTGCCCGCCGGCGACGGGATCGCCCCACTGGTGTCCGATGCGGCGTCCGATTGTAAACTGCAGGATGCAGACCACCAGGGCAATCAGCGCAATTCCCATTTCGAGTCGGTAGTCGGGATTCTCCTGTGCCCGGATGAAGGAGACCGTACGTCCCGTGACGATCATCAGGGCAAATGACCATAGGTAGAACGAGAGAATTTGCCACCTGCGTACGATCTCGAAAATCCGGGGAGCAACCTTTTGCAACAGAATCGAAGCTGCAAACGGCACGACCAGCAAGGGCACAACCCTCGACAGAATCCGCAGAAACGACTCAATGAAAGGCATCTCGGCATGGGTCCCGATGAAGGAAAATGCTAGCGGGGCCACCAATGCAGCCGCGACGTTCGAAAGCAGACTGAACGTGGCCATCGTGGCTACGTTTGCCCCGAGCATCCCGGCGACGACTACGGCCGAGGCAGCCGTCGGAGCCACCATGCAGATCATGATACCTTGTGCCGCCGCTTCATTCCAAAGCCGCAGCGGCAAGTAGAGCAGAATCCCCACCACGACCTGGAACAGAATCAGCCAACCGTGCATCGGCGAGAAACGCAGCTCTCCCGGCGAGATGCGGCAGAAGGTGATGAACAGCATGGTGAAGATGAGATAGGGAGTCAGCCCGTTCAGGCTGTTGAAAAAGTCGTAAAAAAGAAAACCGGCCAGCATGGCCAGCGGTAACATCAGGGTTTTGATCAATTGCATCATATCTCGCGCGCATCATTCGGGAGTACAAAATAAGTGTAAAATCCGTAAAAAAGGAAAGAAAAATAGGGCCTTTGTAGCTGAATCCTGTTACATTTGCGTATATTTGACCTAATAATAGAAAAATATATGGAAGAAAAAGATCTAAATACAATTCTGATATCACAGATACGTAAATTGAAAAATTGTGTGTGTTATCCCGATGAGGATTTTGTCCTGGCTGACGATCTTTGCGATGAACTTGATGTTCTGCAATATCCGTATCAGATCAAGGCCGTGATGATAGCCTTCTGTGTTTCGGGTAGCGCACAGGTGTCGCTGAATCTGGGCGAGACGACGTTGCGGAAGAACAATATGATTATGGCTCTTCCAGGTACAATCGTACAAGTTTCGGACAAGAGTCCGGATTTTCTGGTTAGGATGTTGTTGTTTTCGTCTGATTTTATACGCGATGCCAATATCAACCTGAGAACGATGGCTCCAATTTTCAAATATGTCGTTGATCGTACGCAAGATTTTATGTTCGATTCGCTGGAGATGACCGTGGCGGAACGCTACTTAGACCTGTTGCGGGATACAATAGCACTGGGACAACCCGATATTACGCGTGATTTGTTAGTGTCTTTCTTTCGCGCGATCAGCGAGATGTTGCGTCGTCGTCTGCCGGAGACGTCTGTCCCGCGGACCCGTCAGGAGGAGTATTTCCGGAATTTTATGGTTGCGCTCGAGAAACATCATGCACAGGAGCGTAGCGTAGCTTTTTATGCTGATGCACTGCATATCACTCCGAAATACCTTTCGACCGTTATTAAGGAGGTCAGTGGCAAGTCGGCAGCCGAATGGATCGACGATTTTGTGATCAAGGAGGCGAAAAACCTGTTGAAATACTCGAGCAAGAGCATCCAGGAGATCACCTATGCGTTGAATTTTTCGACACAATCCTTCTTTGGAAAGTATTTCAAACGCCACACCGGCATGTCGCCCAGCGAGTATCGCTTGAGTTGATCGAGAAGCCCGATCGAGTGCATGGCCCGGATGGAGACGTGTGCTCCGCGGCGGCTGCATGAAGGTGTAGCGGCTGGAGTAATTGGCAATTGGAGAAGAAAATAAAAGGGTATGTCTTCTCTCGGAGAGAGGTCGGACATACCCTTTTCCCGTATTTGCAGAATTCCCTCTGGGAGGGGCACTATAGTTTCCCGATTGCTTTCAGATAACGGGATTGGCTGATTCGCAATTCGGCCTGTGCTTCGATCAGATCGGACGAGGCTTTCTGCCATTGAGTCTGTGCCTCGAGATAGTTGACTAGCGTCTCTTTTCCCGTTTCATACAGGTCGCGACTCATGCGCAGGTTTTCTTCGGCCTGGGCGAGAGACTGCTCCGTGAGGGTTACTTGCAGGGCGGCATCGTTCATCGAGAAGCGATACTGTGCCTCTTCCAGGTGCATCAGTTCCTCCATTTTTGCCTGTTTTTCGCGACTCAATTGCTCCTCGGCCCGGGCTGCACGCACCTTGTTGCGTCCTTCTCCCCAGTGGAAAAGCGGAATGCTTACCGAAGCTACGGCGACGAACGTATCGTCCGAGAGCAGTGGCGAACCGTTGAGGTTCAACCCGTGCGAGTAGCCGTAGCCGGCGGCGACGCCCACCTGCGGCAGAAATTCCGAACGGGCCAGGGCCACCTCCCGCGAGCGGAGCTCGACCTCCTGCTCCAGCATTTTGTACTCCGGCCGGTCGGCGATGTCTCCCTCGCCGTGCAGGACCATCGGGGCACCTTCCTCGGCTCCCACGATCTGGATGTCGGTTGCGAGCGGCAGCCCTACGATGTGGCAGAGATTCATCTGGGCCAGCATCTGCCCGTTTCGGGCCTTCGAGAGCAGCAGGTTGGCCTCGTTGACCTTGACTTGCACTTTTAACTGGTCGTTACGCAGGCTCATACCTGTAGCGACACCGTCCGAGACGCGTTTCTCGAGTGCCTGTACGGTCTCCAGATAACTGCTGGCCGATTTGACCAACTCCAATGTCTTGACATACTGCCAGTAAGCCTCGTCGACCTGCAGGATCGTGGCCGCGCGGCTTTGCTCCTTATTCAACGATGCCAGCTCCGTGCCAATGCGGGCCATTTTGTAGGCTGAACGGATCTTGCCGCCCAAGTAGATCGGTTGTTCCAACTTCAAACCTGCGCTGTACGTGCCGCTGGTTTTGAGTTTGAACCGCATGGGGGGAATGGCGGCATATTGGTTGAATACGGGATTCCCATCCGCGCCGATTACGGGCTGCCCGGTCGAAGGGTTGAGCGCCAGATCGGGTACGAGACCCTCACTTCCCATCGTGTAGATAGGCAGGTAGGTCCCGGCGAACTGGTAACTGAATACGTCGTCCGTGTAGAGATAGTAACCGTATCCGGAGATCTTGGGCAGGAAATTGGCCCGCATGGCCCGCAGGTCGTATCCTGCCTTTTCGGCTGAGATCTGGGCGGCCTTCATGTCGTGGTTATTCTCCAGCGCCATCGTACGACACTCTTCCAGCGTCAGGCGGGTCTGGGCCGTCGCCGTGCCGACCAGGGCGGCCGACAGGGACAGAAGCACTATTTTTGAGATGTTCATGATTCCGTTTGTTTACTGCATTTGATGTGAAAGAAGATCGCGTAGAGGACCGGAATGAAGATCAGCGTGATGAGCGTTCCGACCAGCAGTCCGCCCATGATCGTCACGGCCAGAGCCCCGAACATGTCGTCGAAGATCAGCGGGATCATTCCCACGATCGTCGTCACCGAGGCCATCATCACCGGCCGGAAGCGTGACGACGAGGCGTAGAGCAGTGCCCGCATCGGTTCCATGCCCGAGGTGATCTGGAGACTGATTTCGTCGATCAGTACGATGCCGTTTTTGATCATCATACCGATCAGTCCCAGTGCTCCGACGATGGCTACGAATCCGAACGACTTGCCCGAGATCATCATGCCGAACACCACGCCCACGATGATCAGCGGCTGGCAGCAGAGGATAATCAGCGGCTTCTTGAAATCCTTGAACAGGGCAATCAGAATGAAGATCATTAGCACGATAGCCAGCGGCAGGTTCTTGAACAGATATTTCATCGAATCCGTACTGGCCTGATGCTCGCCCATCCACTGGAGTGTGTAACCGGCCGGCAGCGGAATGGCTTCGATTTTCGGCGCGATGGATTGCCGGGCCCCTTCGGCCGTGTATCCTTCGGCATTGTTGCATTGTGCCTTGATGGCCCGCTGACCGTTGTAGCGCCATACCACGGGGTCTTCCCACTCGATGGAAATGCCGCGCGAGGCCTGGTTGAGCGGTACCGCCGAGAATACCGACGAGAGCAACTCTTCTTGTGACAGACTGCCGGTGAGCAATCCTTGCAGGGTCTCCTTGTTGAGGATGGAGGTGGAGGGCAACATTCCCCAAATAGGGGCATTGTCCAACAGGGCAATTTCATTGCCGTTGTTATCGACGCTGCGCAGATAGATGTTCTTTTTATAGACGCCGTCCGAGAATTCCCCTACCGGAATCCCGCCCGTAGCCGATAGAAGGGAGGTGGCCACGTCGCTGCGGCTCAGGCCCAAGTCACGGGCTGTCGGTTGGTTGTAGTTCACCTGCAGGGTGGGGACCATCGGTTCCCAGTTCTGGGTGACGAGCATTGTCGATGGATCGGCCCGCATGATTTCGCATGCCTGCTCAGCCAGGGATTTCAGTACCGCGGGGTCTGGACCGCTGAACATCACCTCGATCGGGAATTTCTTGTACATTAGGTTGTAACGTTTTACACGGATGTAGGCCTCCGGATGGCTTTCCGTCAGTTCCTGTTGGATCTGGAACAGGGCCTTCTCCAGAGCCTCTGCGTCGGTGAAATCTACAATCAGTTCGGCATAGCTCATCGACGGATCGGCGATCGAACGTACCAGGTTGTAGCGTGACGGTGTTCCGCCGAAGCTGGCCGTGACATGTGTGACGTCCGGACGGTCGTGCAGATATGCCTCGATTTGGGCCACATTCTCCTTTACGTGCTCGATGTCCGTTCCCTCGGGCATTTTGTACTCGATATAGAGCTGGTCGTAGGCCAGATCCGGGAAGAATACCTGCGGCAGGAAACGGTAGCAGTAGGCACTGATGCAGAACAGCAGAATGGCCAGTACCACCGTGGCGGTTTTATGCAACAGTACGTAGGTGAGCAGCTTGCGCAGCATCCGATAGGGCTTGCTGTCGAACGGTTTGCTGCCCGGTGCTGCGGGTTTTACCTTAAGCAGTTTTTCGGCGTTCATCGGGACCTGAGTCAGGGCCAGCACCCAGCTCAGCAGCAACGAAACAGCCAACACGATAAACAGGTCACGTACGTAGACTCCGGCCGTGTCGGGCGATAGGAAGATCGGGAAGAAGGCCAGAATGGCGATCAGTGTGGCTCCCAGCAGTGGCATGGCTGTTTTGCGGCCGATGTTGGTGAGGCAGGCAGGTTTCGGTACGCCGTGCTGCATGTCGACCAGAATGCCGTCGATGATGACGATGGCATTGTCGACCAGCATGCCCATGGCGACGATGAACGATGCCAGCGAGACCCGTTGCAGTGTACCGTCCATCATGTAGAGAAATACGAACGACCCCAACACCACGATCACCAGCCCGAATCCGAGAATCAGCCCGCTGCGCAGTCCCATCGAGAGCATCAGGACCAGCACAACGATCAGAACCGATTCCACCAGATTGAGCATGAAGGTCCACAGGGCGTTTGACACGCGTTCCGGTTGGAAGAAAACCTTGTGGAAATCTATGCCGGCCGGAATGCGCTCCGCTTTCAACTCGGCCAGTTTGGCATCTACCACCTTGCCGACCTTGGTGATGTCCGCCCCCTCCTGCATCGAGATGGAGATACCCAAGGCATGCGCTCCGTCGTAACGCATCTGATTGCGGGCCGGATCCTCGTAAGCTATGCTCACGGTTGCCACGTCGCCCAGTCGTAACTGGTCCTCCTCGTGCCCTTGCAGGATCAGGTTGCGGATATCCTCTATCCGTTCATAGCCATCGCCCACTGCTACGCGCAGCCGGTTGTCCCCGCTGTGGAAATAGCCCGAATAGACCGTTTTGTTCTGCCCGTTGAGCGTGGCCAGTATCTCGGCCGGATGTACTCCGAGATTGGCGATCTTTTCCTGTACGATATCAATGTTGATACATTCGGCACGGTCGCCATAAATTGAGATTTTACCTACCTCCGGGATTGATTGTAGCTCACGCTTGACCAATTGTGCGTAGTCGGTCATCTGCTGGTCGTCGATGCCGTCCGAGGTCATGGCGTAGAACATGCCGTACACGTCGCCGAAATCATCCATCACCAAGGGAGCCTGTGCTCCGGAGGGGAGTTGCCCCCGGGCGTCATTCACCTTGCGACGCAGCATATCCCAATATTGCTGGATTTCGTTGTCCGGGACCGTGCTTTTTAACTCTACGGTCAATTGAGACATGTCGGCCATCGACCGGGAGGAGACGTTATCCACGCCCTCCATCGACCGGATGGCTTTCTCCAGCGGATCGGTTACCTCCAGTTCAACCTTATGGGCCGAGGCTCCGGGATAGACGGTGACCACCATGGCCTGTTTGACCTTGATCTCGGGGTCTTCCAGTTTGCTCATCTCATGGAAGGCAAAAAGGCCGCCCACGAGCAGCACCGTGATCATAAATTTGATCAACGGTTTGTTTTGCAGTGCAATTTTCGACAGATCCATCAGAGCATTCCTCCTACGTTGGTTTCAGCAATCGGTTCCAGAGGGGTTACCTGTTGCCCCTCTTTGAGACTGTGCACACCGGCCGAGACGATCAGTTCCCCTGGGTGGAGCGTCTCCTCGGCGATGACGACACTGCCGTCGCGGCGGATTTCCAGCATGCGGACTTCCCGACTGGTAATGGTCTCAGATTCCGGATCATAGATCCAGACCGAACTTTTACCGTTGTTATCGAAAACGGCTGTCACCGGAATGATCGTCAGGGCCCCCTCGTCGGGCGAATAGGTGATGCTGACCGTAGCATTCATGCCGGCCGTGAGGCGGGTGTCGGGCTGCTTGCCGATGCGGAACCGTACGTTGTAGAGTTGGTTGAGGTTGGCTTTCTGTGCGACACCGATCAACTCCAGCGGGAAGATTTCGCCCGGCAGCACATCGACCGTGCAACTGAACGAATCGAACTGCGAACGCCGGATGTAATCGCTGGCCGGGATGTTGATCTCCACCTCGGGTTCATCGCGTCCGATCATGGCAATGATCGGCATGCCGGCCGAGACGGTTTCGTTGGCTTCGAAAAATTTTTTCTGGATGTATCCATCAAACGGGGCCACCAAACGGGTGTCATGCAAGGCATTTCGATGGGCATTGAGTTTGGCCGTGATCTGTTTCAAACCATAGTACGCCTTGTCGCGGTCGCTTTGGGTGGCGCTGCCTCGTTTGTAGAGCTCGAAGACCCGTTCGGCTTCGTTCTTGATTTGGTCGTATTCGGCCTCGGTGGCGGCCAGTTGTATTTCATAGTCACGCGGATCGATCTCGGCAACGAGCTCTCCCTTGCGGACATGTTGGCCGATCTCGACCGGGATTCTCCGGATGGGGCCCGATACACGGAAGGCCAGGTTGGCGTCTTTGGCGGCTACGATTTTAGCAGGATACGAGATGAAGAGTTCCCCGCCATGACGATGTACCGTATCGAGTTTTACGATGTCGGTCTGCAAAGAGGTTCCTGTTCTGCGGGAGCATCCGCTGGTGCATACGATCAATGCGCCCAGGAAACAAGTCATGATTCTGTTCATATCACTGTTTTTTATTCCATATTTTTTACAAAATACAAAATTATTTGCTAATCCAGCTTGCATATCACCCATTTAAGCGGAATAAATGTCCCGTTGGTCGAAAGCTTTCTGTGTTTTGCCGAGCAGGTCGTTCCTAATAGCCATTCCGTGGTTTTGTCCGGGAGAGGGAGAATAACGTTTTCAGACTTATGAATCCTTCGATCGGAAGTTGTGAGGCCATTTCAGAGAGTTTGGCGGAGGGTTTGCTGCCCTAGGTCCGGGCCATTGTTAGAACATGGTTCTTGTTTGGAGTATGGAATTGATGAAAAGCGATCTGACGCAGTGGATGAACCATCTGCTGGTCCGCCTTGGGATTCAGCCCCATGTGGCCGATCTGTGGGATCAGGCTGTGACCATTTTGCTGATTTTGTGTTTGGCCGTGCTGTCAGCATTCGTGATGCGTTTCCTGTTGGTCAACGTAATGTACCATTTTGTTCGAAACCACAAGGTGAGTTACCTCTGGCTGAATATACACAGCCTGAAGATTATCGCCTATTTTGCTCCGGTGGCCATTATCTATACGCTGATTCCGCTGGCCTTCCCACCCGGGGCGAAGGCCCTGCCGTGGATCGAACGCATCTGCGGCATTTATATCATTGTGACGATCATTGTCCTGATCAACGAACTGTTGAAGTTGGCTTTCGATATTTTTAACCGTCGCGAAGAGTTTCGTGACCGTCCTCTGAAGGGAGCTTTGCAGATTCTCCAGGTGATTCTATTCTTTGTGGGGACGATCGTGATCGTAGGGGTGTTGATCCACAGGTCGCCGGCGCGGTTACTTACCGGACTGGGGGCTTCGGCAGCTGTGCTGATGCTGATCTTCAAGGACAGTATTCTGGGATTTGTCTCGGGGATCATGCTCTCGGCCAACCACATGCTTCGGCCGGGGGATTGGATCACCATGCCCTCCTATAACGTGGACGGGACGGTGATGGAGGTGACCCTCAATACGGTCAAGATCGAAAACTTCGACAATACGATCACTACCATACCACCTTATGCGTTGATTACCTCCTCGTTCCAGAACTGGCGCGGTATGGAGGAGTCGGGCGGACGGAGGATCATGCGTTCGGTGAATATCGACATCGGCAGCGTGCGGTTCTGTACGCCGGAGATGCTCGAGCGCTACAAGCAGTTGCCCTACATGAAGGAGTATCTGGAACGGCATCGTTACGAAGTTCCCAAACCTGGTACGGCCGATGCTTCGGCTGCGATACCTTCCGGTGAGACACAGCCGTCTACGTCGGCTCCATCCGCCCAAGATGCCCCGTCGGGAGACGCTGCTGCGGCCGACGGAGATCCCGCACAGGAGTTTGCCTTTACTAACATCGGACTTTTCCGGGCCTATCTTACGCTCTATATTGAGCATCTTTCGGTGGCCAATCTCGACCTGACCTACATGGTGCGCCACCTGCAACCGACCGAATACGGTATTCCGATCCAGCTCTATTTTTTCTCGAAGGAGAAGGAGTGGGTGGCCTATGAAGGCATTCAGGCCGATGTTTTCGACCACGTCATGGCTATTGCGCCCTGTTTCGACCTTGAAATCTACCAGCAGCCCTCGGGCGGAGATCTCCATACGTTGGGAAGAGGCACGGTCTCCCGCACCGAAAAACAAGAGGGCCCGGTGGCGAAAGAAAATGCTGCAAAGATTTGATTTTCCGCCGGAGATTCGTATATTTGTAACGGATATACGGTTCCGCATGCCGGTTGTCGGCAGATGGATCAAAATGGGAACACCTGTGAGAGTCAGGGACTATCCCCGTAGCTGTGAGTTCCGCGAGGGTTTTGCACATCCTGTGCCACTGTTGCGATGAGTCAATGGGAAGGCGTGCAAAGCGGGAACGAGTCAGAAGACCTGCCGTCATATCTTTGTTGCAGCCGGAAGCTTTCGGGAGAAAAGCGGCGGAGTGGACCCCGGCCTCGGGTAGTATGCGAGGCGTGTGGGGACATCCTTTCCAGAATCCTGTTTGATCAGAGATGCTTTCTGTTGCCAGACCACGTGGGTTTGTAAGAGTGATATTTTGTAAGGTTACCGAGAAGTCGGTGCGGATGCTTCTGTTACTTGCCATAACTTTTGAGCGCACTTTCTGGATTCGGTGTTCCGGAGAAACACGCGTTGTTCGAGACGCGTGTTTTTTCTTTTGTGCCCCTCCCGGAGGAGAACAGGTCTATACTTCGAAGGTGAAGATCTCGCCATAGGAGGGTTCGTCGTCGAACGTGTGACGGATGTCGCGGCCGCCCAGCAGCACCCGGGCACAGCACAACACGCCTCCGTGGCAGAAAACGGCTACCTGTTCGGCCGGTTTCCGGCGCACCTCTTCGATGAATGCCGCCACGCGCTCCATCTGTTCACGGAGCGACTCCCCACCCGGCGGGCGGACGTTGACCCAATCGTCGAACCACTCCTGTAGCAACGGATCGTCGATCTGGTCCCAGCGTTGCATCTCCCAACGGCCGAAACTCACCTCCACGACCCGCTCGTCGATCATCGGCGTGGGGAAACCACAGTAGGCAGCCAGTCGCCGGCTGCGGCTCAGCGGACTGCAATAGACCAGATCGGGAGCCTTGTCTCCGGTGAGTGCCAGAAGATGCTGGCGGGTGGTTTCGGCCTCCTGGGGAAAGGTGTTTTTCAGTGGTACGTCGCTGCGGCCGTAACAAATGCCGGGTTTGACGTCGACCGACGTATGGCGGATGAAATGCAGTTTCATGATGCGTAGTAAATGGCCGTTATACTCAGGTAGAATGACGCCTCGCAGAGCAGGAACGTTGCCCCGCAGCAGTCGCCCGTGTAACCCTGCAGCCGGTGGTGCATTAGGGCTGTGAGCAGCAGAAAAACAAGAACCGGCGCTCCGACGGCCATCCAATAGCGGGCCTCCGGCATGAGCAGTGCTGCCGGCAGCAATCCCAGGGCTAACGTCAGGGCGATCTCGCCGGGACGCATGCGGTCGTATACCGTTTTTGACTTGCTCTGCTCGGCCGTGCGGGCATAGGGCAACAAGTTGATCAGTTGTGCGGCGATGGCCTTGCAGAGCGGGTCGCCGCACATCCATGCAGCACAGGCCACTCCTACGGGCAGGGCCGACAGCGTGCACCCCAGCAGCAGGAAGTAGACGATCAGAGCGATCACTCCGTAACTCCCGATGTGGGAATCTTTCATGATGGCCAGCGTCTGTTCCCGATCACGACCGCCGCCGAAACCGTCGAAGAAGTCGGCCAGTCCATCCTCGTGCAGCGCTCCCGTGAGCAGCAGACGGACTGTCAAAGCGCATACAATTGCCACCGGCATCGGCAGGATCATTGCCATGCCCCACAGTACGGCCGCCGAGCATGCGGCCGTTATCCATCCGGCCAATGGCCAGAGGATCACTACCTTTTGGTAGTATTTCTTGGGGATTTCGACCAGACGCCAGATCGGCAGTCGGGTGAAGAAGGTTAGGGCAGCGGCAAGGTGTAACATGGTACTAGAAATATTTGGTGATCTGCGCTCCTCCGAACGTGTTCATTTCGTTGATCATGCGTACGGCCGATTCCACGATGGGGTAGGCGCAGATCGCTCCCGTTCCTTCACCCAGCCGGAGCCCCAGCCGCAGGATGGGTTTGGCTCCCAGGTAGTCGAGCAGCAGTTTATGGCCGGCCTCGTCACCGCAGTGACCGTAGATGGCGTAATGCAGCACTTCTGGAACCAGTCGCGAGGCCATCAGCATGCAGTTGGTCATGATGAATCCGTCGACCAGGATCAACATCCTCCGTTCGGCAGCCCGCAACATGCCCCCCACAGCCATGACCATCTCGTATCCACCGAAATAGCAGAGCAGGTCGAAGGTCGAACGGTCACCTCGGTAGTTGTCCATTGCCTGTTGCAATACTTCGTATTTGTGCCGGATTCCCTGATCGTCCAGACCGCTTCCGGCGCCTACGCACTCCCTTAGTGGAATGCCCGTGAGCGTGTGCATCCACATCGACGAGGAGGAGGTGTTGGCAATGCCCATCTCCCCGAAACTGATGATGTTGCACCCATCCTGATAGCACTGTTCGACTACGTCGGCTCCGCGCTGCAAGGCCAGTATGGCTTCGTCGGCCGTCATGGCTGCTTCGTGCAGATAGTTACGCGTGCCCTTGCGTATCTTCAGGTCGATCAGCCCCTCGATGGGCGGGAAATCGAAATCTACGCCGCTGTCGACCACCTTCAGCACGAACCCGTGCTGTCGGGCCAGAAAGTTCACGCCGGCCCCGCCGCTCAGAAAGTTGGAGATCATCTGACGCGTCACTTCGGCCGGCGAGAGACTGACTCCCTCGGCGGCGATGCCGTGGTCGGCGGCGAAGACGATATTGTGAGGCTTGTGGAGGGCAGGAGTCAGTGTTTGTTGAACCCAGCCGATTTGCGCGGCTAACTCCTCGAGCAGCCCCAGCGAACCCTGGGGTTTGGTCAGATTGTCGATCTTGGCTTGCAGACGCGGCAGGATGGCCGTATCGGGTTTGGTGATATGAAATTCGGGTATCATATATCTATCTCGCTCTGTTTAGTTGTCGTGTAATCTTTATTTTACGGTCATCGGGATGCCGGAGACCATCAGTATAACCCGGTCGGCTCGCCGGGCGATGTATTGGTTGACCCACCCCTGCAGATCGGTGAAGCGGCGCTGCACGGGGTTCTCTGAGACACCGCCCAGGCCGATCTCGTTGCTGACAAACAGAAAATCGGCCTTCTGAGCCGTCATGCGGTCGAACTCCTCGCATACGGCTTTCAGGGCAGCCTCCACATCACCTTGCAAGTCGGTGAAGAAGTTGGTGCACCAGAGTGTGACACAATCCACCACCACGGTCCGCCCCGTCAGATCGTGCCGACTAAGCTCCTTTTCCTCCTCCAGGTTGGTCCATTGCGGACCACGGTCGGCGCGATGGCGTTCGATCCGGCGGCGGAACTCCTCGTCCCAGACCCGGGCCGTTGCCAGATAGACCGGATTGCTGCTGCGCCGGAGTGCTTCGGCCTGTGCGTAGGAACTTTTGCCGGATCGTTGGCCTCCTGTGATCAGTGTGATGCTGCTCATGCGTTTTTATTTGGATTTTCTGTTATCGAATTATTTTTCAACAGATCAGACAGCGCCTCGAAACTGGTGACGGTTTGCCGGAGGGCTCCGCCGGTCGAGACCTCGATCCGTTGGGGCGAGCGGACAGTGATCCGTAGTGCCGTAGTGTTCGTGCTCGCTGTGTTTGCCGGTATCGTAGGCTTCAGAGTGTCGGTCGGACCGTACGGACAGCCTGGACCGGTAGCGGTCGGGGCGACATCTGATTGGTCTTCCGGTTTTGCTTCTGCATTGTAGTATCCGTATCGGGTCAGCAGGTTCTCTGCCCAGATCCGCAACGTCCCTTCGGCCTCGATCCGGACGGGGATTCTCCGTTCGGACTGGATGCGGAAGTTGCCTTTCCGAGGATCGAAGGCGATAGCTCCCCGGTCGAAAAAGCGGTTGATCTCGCCGTCCAATACCAGATCCTCCGGCGTGCCGCACCGCAATCCGTCGTTGCGAGACAGAAGCCACAAACGGTCGGCCAGCGCCAGAGCCTGGTCGATGTCGTGTGTCGACAGAAGGATGGTTTTGCCCTGTCCGGCCAGCGAACGTAGCAGGTGCATCACCTCGATGCGGCTCGTGATGTCGAGGAAGGCCGTGGGTTCGTCGAGCAGGATGATCGGACACTCCTGGGCCAGGGTCTTGGCAATCATGGCCTTCTGCCGCTCACCATCCGACAGTTCGGCCAGATAACTCTCCGCCTTGTGGTCGATCCCGGCTTGCTGCATGGCTTGTTGGACGATCTGGCGGTCGTCGGCATGCAGGTGGCCGAAGAACCCAAGGTGCGGATGCCTCCCCAGTGCCACGACCTCCGCTACACGCAACCCGCCTGCGTGTGTCTTGTCCGTAAGTACCATGCCGATTTGCCGTGAACGTTCGCGCAGGGAGTACCGCTCCAGGGACCGACTTCCGAGCAAGATGCTGCCGGATAGTGGGGGTTGCGAACCGCCCAGTGTACGCAACAGGGTCGATTTCCCGGCTCCATTGGGGCCGATCAGACAGGTGAGCATACCCGGCCTGAGCGAGAGCGCCAGATTGTCGTGGACGTGTTTCTCGCGTCCGCCTCCGGTGCGGTATCCGATCGCCAGATCGTAGGCTGTTATGATTCCCTCCTGCCTCATCAGTTGAAATATTGAATGCGTTTCTGGTTGACGATGATATAGATGATCACCGGTGCTCCTACGACCGGAGTGATGGCGTTGAGCGGGATCACCCCGCTGCTGCCGGGCAGTACGCTGACCAGGTTGCAGGCCAAGGCTACGATGGCTCCTATGAGCATGGTCACTGGTAGCAGCGTGTTGTGGTTTGAGGTGCCGAGCAACAGTCGTGCAATGTGTGGCACGGCCAGACCGATGAAGGCGACCGGCCCGCAGAAGGCCGTGGTGACGGCCGTCAGAATGCCTGTGCTCACCAGTAGCCAGACTCGTACCCAGCGTACCCTGACTCCCAGATTTCGTGCATAGCGTTCGCCCAGCAACAGGGCGTTGAGCGGTTTGGTGAGTAGCACGGCGATCAGGAGTCCGATGCCAATCGTCCCTACGAAGAACGGCATCTGCCGCCACGATACGCCCGAGAAATCGCCCATTCCCCAGAGGGTGTACGAATAGACGCTTTCGGCCGAGGCGATGAAGTTGAGCAGCGAGATCAGCGACGAGGTGAGATATCCCACCATGAGTCCGATGATCAGCAACATGATGTTGCTGCGGACGATGGTCGAGAAGAAGATGATGATGGCCAGCACCAGGGCCGCACCCAGAAAGGCTCCCGTGACTACGGCGGCATATCCGCTCAGCGTGAAGCCGGCCGTCGAACCACCGATCGTACCGCCCAGGAAGAGCATCA
>CALYBN010000040.1 GCA_944414825.1 uncultured Rikenellaceae bacterium | reverse complement strand
CATCAACGCGCCGATCCAGGGCAGTGCGGCCGACATCATGAAACTGGCCATGATCGAGGTGCACCGACAGTTAAAGAGTCGGGGACTGCGTTCGAAAGTCATTCTGCAGGTCCACGACGAACTGGTGGTGGATCTCTACAAACCGGAGCAGGAGGAGGTCATCGCCATCGTGGTCCGGGCCATGGAGGGGGCTGCCACGCTTGCCGTCCCTCTGACGGTCGACTATGGCATCGGAACCAATTGGATCGAAGCACACTAACCTTTTTCCGTACGCAGCAAAGAGATTGTAACACCACAGAAAGAAGGTGGTAAAAAACAAGCGGGGAAGTGTAACTAAGTGTACACTTCCCCGCTTGTTTTCAGGATATCTTTTGACAATGCGTGGAGATCCGTCCCCGGGACTAGACCAAAGTTATCCCTCCCCCTCAGGACCCGGCCGCATGCAA
This sequence comes from uncultured Rikenellaceae bacterium, assembly GCA_944414825.1. GTDB lineage: Bacteria > Bacteroidota > Bacteroidia > Bacteroidales > Rikenellaceae > CALYBN01. Next base: position 5,479 of record CALYBN010000040.1, on the reverse strand, counting down.
CCGTTAACCGCACTTGGAGTAGCCGCACGACATGCAGACCGGACAACCGTTCTGGTAGACCAGTGTCTCCTGTCCGCAGTTGGGGCACTTCTCCTTGGCCTTCGTACCATTCGAAATATACTGTTTCAGGGCACGCGCCACACCGTTTTTCCACGTATTGATCGACTCGCTGTTCAGGTGGAGCGATTCGATGAGCGTCACAACATCCAGAATCGGCATACCGTTCCGCAACACGCCCGAGATCAGCTTGGCATAGTTCCAGAACTCTTCGCTGAACAAACGCGAGATTCCACCGATCGTGTTCGTATAACCATACTTGTCCCGATACTGGAAATCATAACGTTTATTGCCGTCCGGCTCCACAACCTTGATAATCGCTCCTTTGGTAATCTTCTTGGGGATGAACATGGCATCCTCCTCCAGTTTACCGGTAAAGATCTCATACGGGCGGTCGTTGTAGATTCCCACAAAGGCGATCCAATCCTCCTCGCCATTCTTGAAACGGACGATATCGGCCACCAGTTCGAACGGGCGATGCAGAGGCGGTTTGTACCCCCCGGTTTCGACCTCTGCCTCGGCTGCGGCACCTTTCTTCTTCTTTTTCTTGGTATCTACCAATACGCCTGCCCGCGAACCGTCACGATAGACCGTCACGCCCTTGCAGCCGCACTCCCATGCCGTACGGTAAACATTGGCCACCAACTCCTCGGTCACCTGATTCGGCAGGTTGACCGTCACCGAGATCGAGTGGTCCACCCACTTCTGGATCGCACCCTGCATCTTCACCTTGCTCACCCAGTCGATATCGTTGGCCGTAGCCTTGTAGTAGGGAGACTCTTTCACCAGTTTGTCCAGCTCCTCATCACTGATCTTGTCGAGCATCGACACGTCGTAACCGTTCACCTGAAGCCACGTCACAAACTTATGATGGTAGACATTATACTCTTCCCACGAATCGCCCACTTCATCTACAAAGGTCACCTTTACGTCTTTGTCGCCGGGGTTCACCTTGCGGCGGCGTTTGTACACCGGACGGAACACCGGTTCGATTCCGGAGGTCGTCTGCGACATCAGGCTGGTCGTCCCCGTCGGGGCGATGGTCAGCATCGCTATGTTGCGACGACCTGTCTTAACCATCTCTTCATAGAGCTCGGGATCTGCCTCCCGGATGCGGCCGATCATCGGATTGTTCTCCTCCTTCTTGGCATCGTACATCGGGAATGCTCCACGCTCCTTGGCCATCGTCACCGAGGCACGGTAAGCCTCCACGGCCAACGTCTTCTGAATCTCGACTGCAAAATCGATCGCCTCGGGGGTACCGTAGCGCAAACCCAGCGCAGCCAGCATATCGCCCTCGGCCGTAATACCGAGTCCGGTACGACGACCCAGCAGGGCCTTCTCCCGGATCTTCTCCCACAGTTCGCGCTCCACGCGACGGATATCGGCATCCTCCGGATCCTTGTCGATCTTGGCGATGATGGCATCGACCTTTTCCAACTCCAGGTCGATGATGTCGTCCATCATGTGCATGGCCTTGGCCACATGCTTCTTGAACTTGTCGAAATCAAACTTCGCCTCCTTCGTGAAGGGCTTGTCGACATACCCGTAAAGATTCAGCGCCAGCAGACGGCAACTGTCGTACGGGCACAGCGGAATCTCACCGCAGGGGTTCGTCGAAACGGTCGTGAAACCCTGGTCGGCATAGCAGTCGGGCACCGACTCACGAATGATCGTATCCCAGAACAGCACGCCCGGCTCGGCCGATTTCCACGCATTATGAATAATCTTATTCCACAGCGCCCGGGCGTCGATATCTTTTTCGTACATCGGATGATCACTCTTGATCGGGAACTGCTGATGGTACTTTTTTCCTTCGATTACGGCCTGCATGAACTCGTCGTCGATCTTGATCGAGACATTGGCGCCTGTCACCTTGCCGGTCTCCACCTTGGCATCGATGAAATTCTCCGCATCGGGGTGTTTGATCGACAGCGACAGCATCAGCGCGCCGCGCCGGCCGTCCTGCGCCACCTCACGCGTAGAATTGGAGTAACGCTCCATGAAGGGCACGATACCGGTCGAAGTCAGTGCACTGTTGAGCACCGGACTTCCCGTGGGACGGATGTGCGACAGATCGTGTCCCACACCGCCACGGCGTTTCATCAACTGCACCTGCTCTTCGTCAATGCGGATGATGCCGCCATAGGAGTCGGCCGGATTCTTGTGGCCGATCACGAAACAGTTGGACAGAGAGGCAATCTGCAGGTTGTTTCCAATGCCGGTCATCGGACCGCCCTGCGGAATGACATAACGGAAATCCTTCAACAGGTCATACACCTCCTGTGCCGACATTGGATTGGGGTATTTCTCCTCAATGCGGGCGATTTCGTCGGCGATACGCCAATGCATCTGTTCGGGAGACTGTTCGTAAAGATGACCGAACGAGTCCTTCAGCGCATACTTGCTCACCCACACGGTAGCGGCCAGTTCGTCTCCATGGAAATACTCCCGGGCCTTCTCCACCGCGTCAGCATACTGATACTCTTTCAGGGCGCCTGCTGGGCCCTTTTTCTCTTTTGCTTCGGACATTTCTTGAAATTATATATTTATTATCAATATCTTACGACACAAAAAGGAGCTCTCGCTCCTACTCAGGACAAGTACAAGTTTACAATATCTTTCAATGCCGTGCAGGGAAAATCGAACGATTTTATTAATAAGTTATCAACAATTCCGGCCACCGATTTATTCCGAGAGAGTTACGGATACGCCCGCAATTTTACCCCCGAGCGGCGGAGCCAGTTTCGTGACCTTGACCGTCACCCGTTCGATTTGTGCAAATCGCTCCCGCAACGTCGCAGCGATCCGATGTGCCACATTCTCAAGGATATCAGACGGAATAGCCATCTGCTCCCGCACCAGTTCATAGACGGTCAGGTAGTTGACGCTCTTGCGCAGGTCGTCCGTTGCAGCGGCTTCGCCCACCTCGGCTTCGATCCCTACGTCCACCAGGAAACGATTCCCCACCACCTTCTCCAGTTCATAGCAGCCGTGGCAGGCCCGGAACTCCATCTTCTCCAATTCGATCAACGCCTTCATATCAGAACAGGTATTTTTCACTTTTTACACGAGTGATCAGACGGTATACCTCTTCCCAAACCTCTTCGCTGAAGGTCGTGCCTACGACTTCAATCACCTTTCCGGCGATGATGGCCCCGATTGTACCGCATTGCCGCAACGAGAGCCCTTCGCACATGCCGGCCAGGAAACCGGCAGCATAAAAATCGCCGGCACCGGTCGTATCGACCCGCTTGGCGGCAGACAGGATTCCGACATGAATTACCTCACCATTGTATTTGATGTATGCACCCCGGATGCCGATCTTCACGACCGTTAGCTCACACACGCGAGAGATCACCTCCACGGCTGCCAGCGGGTCTTGTTCACCGGTAAAGGCTGCGGCCTCCTGCTCATTGGCAAACAGAATATCGACATACTCCTCGACCAGCCCCCGCAGGAAATCAAGGTTCTCTTCCACGATGTTGAAGCTGGCCAGGTCGATAGCCACCTTCAGGCCACACCGCTTGGCCAACGCTGCCGCGCTGCGGATCAGGTCGTGATCCTGTACCAGATACCCTTCTATATAAAGGCAGTCGTAGTCTTGGAATATCTCTGGTTTCAACTCTCCGCTGGTCATCTCCAGCGCAGCTCCGAGATAGGTAGCCATGGTCCGCTCACCATCGGTCGAGACGAGCGACACGCAACGTCCGGAGTGGTTCTTCCCACGGAAGATCACCGGTTCGACACCGAGATTCTCCAGTGCCTTTTCGAAAAAGTCTCCCGTCTTATCCCATCCCACCTTGCCGATAAATCCGGTCTGGGCTCCCAGTTTGGCCATGGCGCGGATTGTGTTTCCGGCCGAACCGCCGAGCGACAGCGTACGAGGCAGGTCAGCCGTGCTTTCCGATATTTTCAGTTGGAGGGCTGCATCCACGAGACTCATGCTTCCTTTGGGGAGGCCGAATGTTTCGAGAATTTTGTCCGATTGGAGGTTGATGAGGATGTCCGTCAGGGCATTCCCGATTCCGATGACTTTTTTCAAAACCGAAGCTGTTGAAAGATTAACCGTAATAACTTTATCAAGTTTCAAAGATACGAACAAAAAATCAACCGCAAAAACTTTTTCATCCTCCCTCCCCCGCTTCTCCTGACACACAAAACAACAGGGGGACCGGAAACGGATCCGATCCCCCTGCAAAACCTATCGTGTGCGCAGCAAAACGGTCTCTGGCCGCCCGCCGACGCTCCGCGTGCAGTACTATTTCCGGATGGCAGCCACGCCAGGCAGCTCTTTGCCTTCCATATATTCGAGCAGCGCACCGCCGCCGGTCGATACATAGCTTACCTTGTCGGCCAGACCGAACTTGTTGATGCAGGCCACCGAGTCACCACCGCCGATGAGCGAGTAAGCGCCTTTTGCAGTAGCTTCGGCGATAGCCTCGGCCACTGCTTTCGAACCGGTAGCGAACTTATCCATTTCGAACACACCTACCGGGCCGTTCCAAAGGATCGTCTTGCACTCCAAAATATGGTCGCGGAAGCTCTTCTTGGCCTTCTCACCTACGTCCAGACCTTCCCAACCGTCAGGAATGTCGTTCGACGGGCAAGTCTGCGTATTGGCCTCCTCACTGAAGGCGTCAGCGCAGAGGGCATCCTCAGCGAAGATCATCTTTACACCTTTGGCCTCGGCCTTCTTCAGGATTTCCAGCGCCGTGGGGAACATATCGGGTTCGCAGATGCTGTTGCCCACTTTGCCACCCTGAGCTGCCATGAACGTATAGGTCATACCGCCACCGATAATCAGGCTGTCGACCTTCTCCATCAGCTTCTCGAGGATCGTGATCTTGGTCGATACCTTCGAACCGCCGATAATGGCTACGAAGGGGCGTTTCGGGTTTTCCATCACGCCGTCGATCGCTTTCAACTCACCCTCCATCACATAGCCGAACAGCTTGTCGTTGGGGAAATAGTCGGCGATCAGAGCCGTCGACGCGTGGGCGCGGTGAGCCGTACCGAAAGCGTCGTTGATGTAGCAGTCGGCATACGAAGCCAACTTCTTCACAAACTCTTTCTGACTGGCTTTTACCTCTTTCTTGGCGGCAGCCTTCTGCTCGTCGGTAGCATCCTCGGCCAGGCCGCGGGGTTTGCCCTCCTCCTCGGCATAGAAACGGAGGTTCTCGAGCAGCATCACTTCGCCCGGTTTGAGATCTTTGGCCATCTGGGCAGCTTTCTCACCCATGCAGTCGCCGGCGAACAGGACCTTCACGCCGAGGCGTTTCTCAACGGCGGGCACGATGTGCTCCAGCGAGAATTTCATGTCGTTGTTCTTCTTGGGACGGCCCAGGTGAGACATCAGGATCACCGATCCACCTTTCTCCAATACTTTCTTAATGGTAGGGATAGCGGCACGGATACGGGT
>CALYBN010000039.1 GCA_944414825.1 uncultured Rikenellaceae bacterium | reverse complement strand
AACAGCATGCCGGATATCTCGGAGAATACGCTGCAGACCTATACCACGCTTCCGATCTTTATTCTCGATGGTTTCCAGGTCGACGTGGAGCGGGTCTATAACCTCGACATCAACCGCGTCGAGAGCGTGACCATTCTGAAGGATGCTGCTGCGTCGTCCATCTACGGTTCGCGTGCCGCCAACGGAGTGGTGGTGATCGTGACCAAGATGCCGAAGAAGGGCAGCCTGCAGATCTCCTATACGATGAACGGCAGTATCGAGACCCCCGACCTTTCGTCCTATAACCTGATGAACGCCATGGAACTGGTACAATATTACGAGAAGATGGACGTCTTCCGCGAAAGCTCCGTGGTGACGGGCACCGCCGGCAATCCCGATCGGATGAACCTCTTGATGCTGTTGCGCAAGGAGGCCGAAAACGGTGTGGATACCTATTGGTTGTCGCAACCGTTGCGCACGTCGCTCCAGCATTCCCATTCAATTTTCCTGGAGGGTGGTACCGATGTGGGACGTCCCGGACGGGACCATACGCTTCGCTATCAGGTCAACCTGAACGGGAACTTCTCGGATGGTGTGATGAAGGGCTCCACGCGTCACACCTATGGCGGTGGTACGAAGCTGATCTACGATACGAAGAAGTTGCAGCTGACCAGCGACCTGCAAGTGTCGTTCGTCGACTATACGAACTCTCCTTATGGCAGTTTTGCCGATTATACGCAACTGCTGCCTATCTTCCGGATCAAGGATAGCGATGGTAACTATCTGCCGAGCCTCTCGGCCAGCAATATTCCTACTTATGAGAACTATCCGTGGACCTCGGACGGGTCGGAGGTGCTCGGTTCGCAGATCAACCCGCTCTACGAGGCTACCCATCTGAATAACTTCTCCCGGGGCGAGAGCCTGGCCATTTCGTACCAACTCGGCCTTAACTGGGAGATTGTCAAGGATCTCCGCCTGCGCGGAAGTTTTACCTATGACCGTACGGAGAGCACGACAGAAGATTATGTGTCGCCGCTCAACTCTGCTATTGTAGACAATTCTGAGAATAATTCCCTCGAGGAACTGTACCGCCGTGGCTCGTATTCGAAGAGCTCCACACTGTCGCCCAACTACTACGGGATGTTGAACCTCTCCTACGTCAAGACGCTCGGAAAGCATACCCTGCAGGCTGTGCTGGGCTGGGAAGCCCGCGAGAGCAATTCGGATACCGATTCGTACAGCGTTACGGGCTTCCTGAACGATCCGCTCACGTATCCTACCTACGGGGCTCAGTTCCCGTTGTCGGGAGGCCCTTCGGGCGGTAACAGCATTGTCCGGACGGTGGGTATGTTCGGCACGCTCAACTATTCGTTCCAGAATAAGTATATGTTGGATCTGAGCTATCGTCTGGACGGTTCATCGAACTTCGCCAGCAAGAAGCGTATGTCGGATTTCTGGGCCGTCGGCGTGCGGTGGAACCTTGCTAACGAGAGATTCCTCAAGGGAGTCATTTTCGAGAATCTCTCCCTGAAGGGCAGCATCGGAACAACCGGTAACTCAAACTTCGTGCTGAGCCAGATCATGGACATGTATCAGTATCTGGCCATGTACGACGGTATCTCGGGTGCTGAACTGATCTCGCTGGCCAATCCTAATCTGAAATGGCAGACCAAGTTGAACCGCAACCTGGGCTTGGAGGTCAGCATGCTTCAGAACCGGATCAACATGGAGTTCAATGTCTACTCCAATACGACCAAGGACCAGATCACGCAGGTGTCGATCCTGCCGTCGACCGGTTTCTCGAGTTACACGGCCAACCAGGGAGATGTATCCAATAAGGGTTTTGAATTCAGCGTTTCGGTGACGCCGCTGCGGACGAAGGACTGGCAGTTGAACTTCTTCGTGAACGGCAAGCACAACAGCAACAAGTTGACCAAACTCTCCCAGGCGCTTAAGGACTATAACCAGCGGGTGATGGATTCCCAGACCTCTACGGCCGGGACCTCCTCCGCTACGAAGATTGAAAACGTCTTCCTATTCGAGGAGGGCAAGTCGCTGACGTCGATCTATGCCGTTCCTTCGCTAGGGATCGATCCGGGTACGGGACAGGAGATCTTCCTGACCAAGAATGGAGAGAAGACCTTCCTCTGGAATGCAGCCGATCAGGTCGTGGTCGGAGATACCGAGCCCGATCTGGAGGGATACTTCGGGCTGAATCTCAACTACCGCCGTTGGTCGCTCAATATGAGTTTCCAGTATTCGTTCGGCGGCGATATCTACAACCAGACGCTGGTGGATCGTATTGAGAATACGTCGATGAACAACTCCGTGTCACGTATTGCCTACAACATGGACCGCCGGGCACTCTACGACCGTTGGTCGAAGCCGGGAGATATAGCCCGCTATCGCGGTATCAACGTTTCGGGTAAGACCTATGCCAGCTCCCGGTTTGTACAGGAGAACAACTTCCTGCAATTCTACTCGATGCGGGTGATGTACAACCTGAGTCGGCCCAAGCAGAAAGTTATGGGCCTGTCGATGTTGCGGGTGGCACTGTCGACCAACGAACTGTTCTACCTGTCGACCATCCGCCGCGAACGCGGTTTGTCCTACCCTTATGCACGGACCTATACGCTCAGTCTTCAAGCGAACTTCTAAAATATGACGGATATGAAAATGAAATATATTGCGATATTATTCTTTGTTACGCTGTTGGGCACTTCGTGCAAGAATTGGCTCGACGTGTACCCCAAGTCGGAGATTACGGCGGGGAAGGTCTTCGAGACCGAAGACGGATTCTATTCCGCCCTGGCCGGTCTCTACCTGAAGATGGCCGACGATCAGCTCTATGGATTTGACCTTACGTGCGGCTACCTCGACATGATGGGCAATGCTATTTATTTCGGAGGCGGAAATATGATTACCTACATGGCGAATAATTATTATAACGATCCTACGTTTGCGTCTTCGGTTGCTCCGTTGCAGTTTCCGGCGCTTAATTATACGCGGGGACAGATCCGCACGGCGGCCACCGATGCCGTTTTCGAGCAGATCTGGACGAAGTCCTATAACACCATCACCAATGCCAACCTGCTGATCCAGCAGTTGCGTGAGGTTGATGGCGGCATGTTCGAATCCGGTGTCAAGGAGTTGTTGCTGGGTGAGGCTATGGCTATCCGGGCGTATATCCACCTTGATCTGGTTCGGTTGTTCCAGGTGCCTTATCTGTCGCCAAACGGCAAAACAGCCGCGCGCATTCCTTATATGGAGAGCCTGGATGGATTGGAATTCGTTCCTTCCTCGACCACGGATGAGATTCTGGATAAGGTCGATGCCGATTTGGCGTATGTGGCCGATCTGATGCGTGATCGCGACCCGATCTCTTCGGGTAAGAGCTATTTGACCCCTATGTTCCAGACAGGACGGCAGTATAAGATGAACTACTATGCCGTGAAACTGTTGCAGGCCCGTTCGTTCCTCTATCGGGGCAAGAATCAGGAGGCTTATGATGCTGCTATGGAGGTGATCAACCATGCAGCAGCAGCCGGAATACATTTTATTACCGATGCCGAGCGGAGCCGCGTGGACAGCTACGGCACGCCGGTAGACCGCAGCTGCCCGATGGAAAACCTGTTTGCCGTCCTGACCGACGAAATCGATCAGAACATGCGGGATGCGGTAGGCAATACCAAATATGGTTTCTATGGTAAATATGCCAGCAATCAATGGTTGAGCAGTGGAGCGGTTTCGACAGTGGGTGCACCGGAAGGATTCTTCTCCGCTGCGAGCGATATCCGCATCAATCTGTGGAAGCGGAGTGTGTATCCCAGCGGTATGGTGGCTAAATACATCCGCGAATCGAGCGAAGCTGCCGATGTGGCGATGTATCCGCGGCAGGCGGTGACGCTGTTGAAACTGGGCGAGGCCTATCTGATTGCCGCCGAGGCAGCCGTGGAGGCCGTCTCTCCGGCCGAAGGTCTGCGGATCCTTAATCTGTTGCAGACCGAGCGTAAGGGTGGAGTCTTTGGCTCGGCCGACAAAGAGGCGCTGCTGGATGAAATCCTGCTCGAGATCCGCCGCGAGACCTTGGGTGACGGGCAGCTCTTCTATGCCTACAAACGGCGTAACGAGCCGCGTATGACTACGCTCTACCAGACGCCGGATTTGGTTTACTATTTTGAAATGGATGACAACAAGTATACGCCCGATATTCCGGACAAGGAGTATAACGGTGGCAGAACCTATTAACAGAACAGAGAGAGATGAAAAAGATAGTATTTTTGGTTTTGGCCTGCGCTGCGGCGTTCGTTTCCTGCAAGAAGGAGGATATTCCTCAGTTCAATTCTTCGGTCGCTACGCTGGATTTTCTGAAATCTTACTATATTCCGAATTATAACCGCCCGGATTATGATACGCTGGTGTTGAATTCGGTGTTTTATATAGCTCAGGCAGCTGAGAATCCCGAGATTGACTTCAAATTGCCGATGCGCATGTCGGGTGCGATTGTGGATTACGATCGTTCGTTTAAGATTCGGGTCGTGCCGGAGAAGAGCCGTGGTGATCTGGTCGAAGGGGTGCATTATACACTGCCCGAGCAGGTGTTCCACGCTGGGCAGTATGCCGACTCGGCTATTGTGCGTGTCAATATCGACAAACTCCGGGCAGACAAGGCCGAGGGGACGCTCGTGATCGAGCATGTCCCCGGAGAGAACTTCGGAGTCGGGCTGGAAAGTTACCAAAGTATCGGATTGAAAATTTCGGGAAAAGGATTCGCAACACAACCCGACTTCTGGAATGCAAACGATTTGACGGAATATGGTGGAACCTATTCCAGCATCAAGGCTGAGAAGTTTGTCGAACTGAGCGGTTTGACTTCCGATAGTTTGGAACCGATTGATCAGGCCGAGTTATATGCTTACTGCAAGTTGACTTATGAGTGGTTCCGGGATAACCCGACCTATGACGAGGATGGTCAACGGGTCGAGTTTAAAGGGTCGGTCATCTATGAATAAATCCAATCGAGAAAAACAATGAAAACGATCAAATATCTGTTAATGGCCTCGGCGGCATTTCTGATGATGACAGGCTGCTATGAGGATAAAGGAAGTTATAATACCGGTTCGTGGACCAGCATTGTATCCGTCGAAGGAGTGGAGATTCCCGGCTCTTCGACAGCCTACAATATGGACCTGCAGGAAGAGGAGTTGCTGACCATCAACCCGAAGATTACATATAAGGAAGGAGTGGACGAGTCAAAGGTCACCTATCATTGGGTGTTCGGAAGCGATACGATTGGCGAGGGGAAGAATCTGGACTGGCAGGTTGTCCGCACCGAACAGATGGAGTTTGGCAGTGACGGATATGCTTACTTTTGGTTGGCGATCAACAATACGGCTACGGGTGAGATTTGGCGTTATTTTCTGCGTGGGGCCAGTGATGTCATGCTGAAATTCCGGATTGTTTCGACGGCAACGCCGCGGATTGGCGTGATGGTGTACCAGAAACCGGACAATACGTTGGAATGGGCCTCTGTCAAGGGACAGGATCCGGCTGCTCCGCAGAACTTTACGACGGTATTGACGGACCTGTATACGCATTACAATACCACGCGGACTCTGAGCGGAGAGTTTGTCAGCATGTCGAACCGTCAGGGGAAGATGGTCATATATACCAATACAGCGCCTGATTATGGTGTGCTGATCACTACCTCTCAGTCGGATTCCTACTATCCGCTCGGGTTCTATCGAGGAACAGTTGCGGATGAGATCTTCCAGGGAGCACCCGACGGAAATGTTGTCAGCCAAAGTTTTGTTTCCAATATGGGAGAGGTGCTGGTGGATAACTCGCTGTACATTGGTCGCGGGGCCAGCTCGGGAAGCTCTTATATTGCCGTATTGCCGCATTCTACTCCGACACAGGCCGGCGTGGCGCAAACGATGGGGGCCAATCCGTACAGTAATCTCCATTTCTCCATACAGCTTACTACCTCCGGGGAGTTGTATTATTATAAGTATGACGATTCGTATGGATATCGGCGGACCGCATTGCCCGATGAGAGTGGAGCGACGCTTACGGCCGATCGGATTATCGGAGTGTTCCATCAGCCGACTTTTGTCGAAAAACAGATCAAGATGTTCGTCGTTGCCCGGACGGGATCGGTCTATACGCTCTATTCCTATACCATGGAGCCCATGGCTTCGGGGAATGACGTGATCACTTATACGGGCAAGAAGGATGTGACGGCTTGGGCCGGCGGTCTGACCGACGAGACGACCTGGTTTACGAATGCCATCGAGGTGCCGCTCAATTATCTCTACATTGTGAAGGGGAAGGATGTATGGCGTACCAGCTATGAGTCGTTGGCAGATCCGGTGGTTGTCCGGAGTTTCCCGGATGAGATTACGTATGCTACGGTGGCGACCGGATATCTGATCCAGAGCAGTAGTGACGAGTATTATACGGCAATTTTTACCTATAACGAGACGTCGCAGACCTCGAAGATGTACGTCGTCGATGCCCAATCTTCGGAGTTGGCCGATTTCTCCGAGGTGGAGACTGCGATCCCGGGTAAGGTATTGCAGTATGCGCCGATTGTGGACTAGATGACAGGAACGTATTCCTGAAGTAATAAAATAGGAGATTCCGACCGTTTCCCCTGCATGAGGAGACGGCCGGAATCTTTCCGCGTTAAGCATGTAAATTAAGACGCTGAGTACTTATGAAGAGAATTTTGTGTTTGGTTCTGCTGCTATTGGGCAGTGTCGGCTTGCGAGCCCAGATCCCGTTCGATCTGGAGACGGGCGACCTGTTGTTCCAGGTCAACGGATCGAGTTCCTACACCGAGGCCATCAAAAGCGTGACCTCCGGGATCAAGGGCCTGGAATTTTCCCATGTGGGTGTAGCTTATGTCGAGGACGGCGAGGTCTATGTGTTGGAGGCGGTCCCGTATGGAGTGGTGAAGAGTTCGCTCGACAAGTTTTTCCGCCAGTCGAAACTCTACGAAGGGAATCCGATGGTGGTGGTCGGAAGGCTGAAACCTCGCTTCCGGAAGTGCATCCCGGCGGCGATCGAACGGATCGACACGTTGCTGGGCAAACGCTACGATTATGTCTTCACGCCCGGCGACGATACCTACTACTGCAGCGAACTGATCCAGGTGTCGTATCTGAAATCGAACGGCAAGCCGATCTTCAAGTCTCACCCGATGACTTTCAAAGACAAGAAGACCGGTGAGACCAGCCCCTTGTGGGAGAAGCATTTCCAGATGCACAAACACGAAATTCCGGAAGGTGTTCCCGGGACCAATCCCGGCGACATGTCGCGTTCGCGGGCCATTGAGATCGTGCACCGTTATTTTTAAACGGCAGATCCCGGTGATGAAACCTTGCTATTATTTTAACTTTCATTGATATGCAAAAAAAGATTCTTGTCCTGATGCTCTGTGCGATGACTGTCGTTGCGACAAGCCAGGCCCGAGACAAAAAAGATCGGTCGGAGAAGAAAACCGAAAAGGCCGACTCGTCTGCCTCCGAGAAACCCAAAGAGACGGATTACGACAAGCTCCTCAAGAAGCCGCACGACGTGGCCAAAGGGATGATCACACTTCACAAAATCGACGGGAAACTCTATTTTGAATTTCCGCTGGAACTCTTCGGCCGCCAGATGTTGCTGGGTTCGGTCGTCTCGGAGACCTCCGATAACCTGTCGGGTGTCCCGGGTTCGAAGTCGAACGAACCGCTTTTCATCACCTTTACCAAGGTGGGTGATCAGGTGCAGATCCGCCAGATCAATAGCGACAACTACACTTCGGGCGTTTCGCAGAATATGCTGAGTTCGCTCGACAAGAACAACATCCCGACCATCTTCCGCAACTTCGAGATCGATGCCTACAATCCGGACAGTACGGCCGTAGTTTTCAACGTGACCGACCTTTTCGTGGGCCACGTGAAGGAGCTTTCGCCCTTCTCCTACCTGGGAGCCTACGGCGGAGCCGCCAAGGAATCCTTCAAAAAGGAGCTCTCCTACCTGGGCGCGGTCAAATCTTTCTCGGACAACCTGACGGTCAAGAGTACGCTGAGCTATACCTTCTCGGTGACGGATCCGGCCACCAAGCGGACGATCATCAGCGACTCGCCCTTTACGGCCGTCATGACGCGTACACTTGTGCTGCTCGATGAGGAACCCTACCGCCCGCGGATTACCGACAGCCGTATGTCGGTCTTCCCGACCGGGAAATATCTTTACAGCGACGACGAACAGCGCGTGAAGGTGATCTATTTCGCCAATCGCTGGCGACTGGAGCCTTCCGACCCGGAGGCCTGGCAGCGGGGTGAACTGGTGGCTCCGAAGAAACCGATCGTTTTCTATATCGATCCCGATTTCCCGGAGAAGTGGAAACCGGCGCTGTTCGAGGGGGTGAGCCAGTGGAGCGAACTCTTTGCCAAGATCGGTTTTAAGGATGCCGTGCAGGCGTTGCCGTACCCGACCGACGACCCGGAATTCGACCCGGATAACATCAAGTATTCCTGCATCCGCTACGCTCCGATCCCCATTGCCAATGCCATGGGACCTTCGTGGGTGGACCCCCGGAGCGGTGAGATCCTGAACGCCTCGGTATATGTCTTCCACGATGTGATCAAAATGCTCAACCGCATGCTCTTTACGCAGACGGCGCAGGCCGATGCGCGCGTGCGTACGGTGAATATTCCGGATGAGGTGATCCTCGACGGTCTGCGTTATGTGCTGGCGCATGAGGTAGGTCACTGCCTTGGGTTCATGCACAACATGAGCAGTTCGTCGGTGATTCCGGTGGATTCGCTGCGCTCGCCTTCGTTCACGGCCAAGTACGGAACGACGACCTCCATTATGGACTATGCCCGGTTTAACTACGTGGCGCAGCCCGGCGATATGGAGCGTGGCGTGAAGCTGACGCCGCCCCGATTCGGTATCTATGACGAATATGCCGTCAAGTGGCTCTATACGCCGGTGCTCTCGGCGCAGACCCCCGAGGAGGAGTATCGGATTACGTCGAAATGGATTACCGAAGCCTCGGCCGACTCCGTTTACCGTTACGGCAAACAGCAGTTCCGGGCCACGATCGACCCCAAATCGCAGATGGAGGACTTGGGTGACGATGCCGTGAAAGCCTCGGACTATGGTATCAAGAATCTGAAATATATTCTCGCCAACCTGAACGACTGGTGTGCAGCCGAGGATGAGGACTTTTCGTTCCGCAGCTCGATGTACGGTGATATTGTGAACCAGTATGTGACCTATATAACCCATATCTATGCCAATGTGGGGGTATCTATCTGAACGAGAAACTGGAAGGGGATCCGGTGGAGGCCTATCGTTGCGTTCCGCGTGAACGGCAGCGTCGCGCCCTGCGCTTCCTGATGGACCAGCTGAAGGATATGGACTGGCTTGACAATGAGACGCTGCTCTCCAAAACGATGATCGGTTCGCCCAAGAGCGCCGTCATGGCGGCTGTCGTTGCGGCTGTGGTCAACGCGCCGGCCAAGAGCTCGCTGGCTCTCAACGCGCAGTACTCATCAGATCCTTATACGCCGGGGGAGTGCTTCGAGGATATCTACGATTTTGTCTGGGAACCGACCGTGCGCGGTCGCAAGCTGACCGAGGATGAGATGGCTATCCAGCGCGAATTTGTCAAGGTGCTGGCCAAGAATGCCGGCGTTACGGCCTATGTAGGTTCGGGCAACGCCCCCACGTCGGCTTTTGCCGCTGCGGAGACACAACAACCGGAAGAGGGGATTCTCTGGAATTTCGATCGTGAGCATGCTACGGCCTCTGCGTGGGATAATTGTACGGAGGATCCGTTTGCCATGACACGCAGTACGGTCGATCGGCCCGCCTTTGGAGCCGAGATTGATCCTGTTGCGCCGGTTTCGGGTTATGGAGAGCCTTCGTTCCGCTATTTTGTGGCAAAGAATTTCACGTCGCAGTACTATAACGCGTTCCTTCGGGTCCGTACGCTGCTGCGCGGGAAGGTGGGCAGCGCTACGGGCGAGACCCGGATGCACTACCAGTACCTGTTGCATAACATCGAAAAAGCGTTGGAGAAATGATCGGGAGGAGTCTTGCTATGAAACAGATGCTGTATGGGCTTGGCCTGGTACTGAGTACTCTGCTGCTTGTTGTGGCCGTGCCCGACGATGCCGCGGCCAAGAGCCGCAAGGAGAAGAAGGCGGAGGAGACGCCGGAGGCGCCCAAACCCTTGACGCCTTACGAAAAGTTGTTCAAGGATAAACACTACAAAACGGTGGAGGGGCTCTTTAAGCTCCACCTGATCGAAGGGAAACTCTACACGGAGATTCCGCTCGACATTCTGGAGCGGGAGTTCGTCATTCAGACTACGATCGAAGAGTCGTCCGTGGCTGAGTACGGTATGGCCGGCCAGCAACCCCTGCCGCCGTACCATATCACCTTTACCAAGAACGATTCGCTGGTGCAGATGCGGGAGGTGCCGACGCGCGTGTTGACCGACGGCGATCCCAATGTCGAGCGTGCCCTGGCGAAGAATACCTCCCGGCCGATTGTGGCCAACTATCCGATCAAGGCCTACAATGCCGACAGCAGTGCTGTGGTGATCGAGAATACGGCTCTTTTCCTGAGTGATAATGAACACTTGCTGCCCTTTGAATCGCAGGGTATGGGAACTTTCTATTTTTCGACCGCCAAGTATAAGTCCGATCTCTCATTTTTGAAGGATGTCCGGGGTGGGGAGAAGTATGTTTCCGTGATCAGTGATATGACCTACGGTGTTACGACGATTTTCTTCATCTTCCCGGTCTACGTCGACCGACCCTATACGGCTGTGGCCAATCGTACGATTACGATGTTGCCGGAAACTGTGGCACGGGAGCGGATTGCCGATCCCCGTATCGGCGTGACTCCGGTTCCTTATCAGAGGTTTACGACGGCCGAGGGATCCAAACCGGCTTACTTCTCCTCTCGCCTGAATATCCGCGAGGAGAACGGTGCGATCCGGCCGGTGACGGTCTATGTCGATACGTTGTTTAGCCGGCCCTGGGCCCAGGGAATCCGCGAGGGTATTGAACTGTGGAACGATGCCTTCCGGCAGATCGGTTGCGGCGATGTCCTGCGGACGGAACTCTTTCCCTCGGACTCCACGTTCGACAGTAACGACCCGGCGTTGTTCTGTGTGAAGTATGTGGCTTCGACTAGCAACTCGCCGATGGTCAACGTGTGGACCGACCCGCGAAGCGGCGAGATTACCGGCGCCCGGATCCATTTCCCCGTGAATATGCTGGATGTGATCCGCGCCCGGCGCTTCATCGACCTGTCTGCAGTCGATCCTGCAGCCCGCAACCTGAAGATGGACGATGCCGAAATCACCCGCATGATGAGGGTCTACGCTGCCCGCAGCATGGCCCAGGTACTCGGTCTGGAACCCAACTATGCCGCGGCATCGGCCTATCCGACCGATTCGCTGCGTAGCGCTACTTTTACGCAGCAGTATGGCATCTGCTCCTCGATCACCGTCCCGAATGACTATAACTACGTGGCGCAGCCCGAAGACGTAGTGGCCGGTGTGCGACTGGTGAACGATCGGCTGGGAGTCTATGACTATTTTGCGATCCGGTGGCTCTACGGCACGATCGACGGTGCGGATACTCCGGAGCAGGAGCGTGCGGCACTCTCCCGGATGTTGACCGAAAAGGCCGGTGATCCATACTACTATTACGGCAATTTTATCTACGATTATTACTTCGGTGATGTCCGCCTGGCTTACACCAATCTGGGCGACGACCCGATCCTCCGGACCCGCTACCGGTTGCAGAATCTGCGCTATACGGCAGCCCATGCGGCCGAGTGGCTGAAGGGAAAGGATCCCGATTTCTCGTATCGCGATGAGGTGATTGCCGACCTTGCATCGGGCGTGACGGAGATGATCAGCTACCTGTCGGCCTACGTCGGGGGAATCTACTACAACGAGGTGGTCGAAGGTGACGGACAGCGTATGCAGCAGGTGGTGCCCAAGGAGATGCAACGCCGTGCATTGACCGAGTCGCTCAAAGCGATCGAGGATCTCTCGTGGCTCGACACCGAATTGACGGAAGGACGATTTGTCTCGCTTTCGGAATCGGTACAGTCTTCCGGGATGATAACTATTTTGAAGAAACTGGAGAATCTGGAGCGTTATCAGCAGCGGCTCCCCGATTCCTATACGCCCCAGGAGATGTCAGACGATCTGATGGCCTATATTTTCCGTGATGTCAAGGCAGGGCGTACGCTCTCCGAGTATAACCGACAGCTTCAGCAAGGCTTCGTGGGGATTGTGATCGGGTACTCACGGGTGACCGCTCAGCCGAAGAGTTCTTCGAGCCGTTCTGCGGGAATCCAGGCCGCTGCGGACGACAGGACTGCATGGGGTGGTGTGTCTCCTTTGCGCGATGCCTTGTACGGCCAGCCTGCGGGGATGGCCGCCGAGGGAGAATCGCCCCAGCCGTTTAGTGCCTATGGGAACTATCGCCCGCGCTTTATGGTCAAGGGAGTCTCGGATCATATCTATTACGGAATCTTGTTGAAGGTGCGTGATATCTATCGACAGGGGGTTGCCGTGGCTCGGGATGCTTCGTCGCGGGATTTTTGCCGCTTTATGCTCGACAAGGTGGAGCAGAGCCTGAAAACCCAATAGGTTTCGGACGATTGTCGTGTTGAAGCCCGGTCGCGATGTCGGCTTTCACTTGCGGCCGATGCTCGGGATCGGGGCTTCTTGAGCGGTCGAGACAGAAAAGAGAGGGACTCGGAATCAGTTTCCGGGTCCCTCTCTTTTCTGTTGTGTTATGCTTGCGGTTTATTCGATCTTGACCATACGGTCGAGCGAAGGATTGGCGTAATTGTCCACGCCACCCTTGCCGATGGTGGTCAGCTGCGAGGCGTTGACGCCGAATTTGTTGACCAGAGCTTGTTTCACGGCGTCGGCACGCATCTGGCTCAGTACCATGTTACGCTGGTAGGAACCCGTGTAGCTGTCGGCATAGCCGGTGATCGTGAACTTGCGGTTCGGCTCTTTCTTGATCGTTTCGGCAATGTTGCCCAGGTTGATCATGTCTTTCTCCGAGAGTTCGGCGCTGCCGATCTGGAAGAATACGGCCATCACGGTCGGTACGGTCACCGTCTTGACTACTTCGTTTGACTGTTGAGTCTGTGCTTTGGCTTTAGCCAGTTCGGCGGCCATGGCTTTGGCATTGTTCTGGCTTTGAGCCAGTTCGTTCTCCAAAGTATGGATACGCTTCTTGTAGGGGGCATAGTCGGGAATAACGATCGGGGCCGGACGACTGAAGCCGCTGCGTCCCAGTTTGAAGGTAAGACCTGCCGTGACGGTGGTCATGGATTCGAAGCCGCTGCCACGCACTACGCCGTCGAATCGCTGGTTTACGAACAACTGTTTGATTTCGAGCGTCAGGTCGACCAGTCCGCCCAGGCGGATGTTGTTCAACAGACCGGCCGTTGCGGCGAATTCGTTCTTGTGGTGTCCATCCTTAAAGGAGCGGGCTCCACCGAAACCGACGTAGGGAATGAAGCTCCACGTACGGTCCTCACGATAGCCACCGATGGCGTTGGAAAGGTTCCAGAGCACGTCTCCATGAATGTTCATTGTGTTGAATTTTTCACGGTACATGCCCTTCGAATCGGGCTCTCCCGTGGCATACATACTCTGGTAGTTGGTCCACCCGAAGGCTTTCAGGCCGGAGTACTGCATGCGCAGACCTACCGATGGAGTAATCCATTTCCCGATCGAGAAGTCAAGCGCCGGGGCCAGTCGTTTGCCAAATGACCCGTAGCTGTCGTTTTCGCCCCAATAGAGGTTGACGCCTCCGCCCACTCCGATGAAGATATTATCAAAAAAGCGATTGGTGAGATAGGGCCCCCGTTTATCTTTCGGAATCAGAGCCACGCTTTCGTAGCCGTCGGTGATGATTAGACCCTCCTGTGCGAATGCCGAAACTCCGAAGGCGGTCAGCATGATAAGTAGGAAAAATTTTTTCATAATTGTTCGTTTAAAATGGTTATAACTCCCTTGCTGTAATCAAACTCCCTGCCAATCATGTCGGTCGAGCTTGTTTTTTGCAGGTTTATGGCAGATCAGACTTGGATTGTTTGTAATTTGTTCCACTTGGCGTATCTTTACGAGAAATTGATATCTTGATGGAGAAAAATCAGAATTCTGATGCCAAAGGAGTCCGGAAAATACTGGTAGTCACCAAGCCTGATGAGCTATTGTCATTTTTGCTCGTTTCGTTGCCTTCCTTGAGCCGCAATAAAGCTAAATCATTGCTTACACACCGGCAAGTGTCGGTGAATGAGCGGATTGTTACGCATCATGATTCGCCGCTTGCTGCGGGCGATCGGGTTGCAATTCTCGACAGGAGAGGGCCGGCACCGTTTCAGCATTCCCAACTTCGGATCGTGTATGAAGACGAGGCTTTATTGGTGGTTGATAAACGCAACGGCCTTCTGTCGATGGGAACCGGGAAGGAGCAGGTCCATACGGCCTATTATCTGTTGAGCGAGCATGTGAAACGGAGCGACCCCCGTAACCGGATCTTTATTGTCCATCGGCTGGATCGGGAAACCTCCGGACTGATGCTGTTTGCCAAGAGCGAGCAGGTGCAGGAAATCTTGCAACGGAACTGGAAGAAAATGGTGCTCGATCGGCGCTATGTGGCGGTGGCTGAAGGACACTTTGCAGAGAGCAAGGGGACGATCGATGCTCCGTTGAGCCAGAATCGGAATCTGTGTGTGTATGTGGATGCTGCGGGCGAACGGGCCGTAACTCATTATCAGGTGCTGGAGAGCGGAGCCCGTTATTCGCTGGTGGAATTGGCTTTGGAAACGGGTCGGAAGAATCAGATTCGTGCTCATCTGCAATATATGGGGCATCCGGTGGCCGGAGATCGGAAATATGGTGCTGTGAGCAATCCTGCCGGCCGGGTCTGTCTGCATGTCCGGGTTCTGCATTTTATCCATCCGGTTACGGGTGAGCAGATGCGGTTTGATACCCGTATCCCGCGGCTGTTCGAGAAGGTCGTGCAGGGGGGAGGAGTCCGGCAGGAGCGGGAAACGAGGAATCGATGAAAAAAAAGTAAAATATTTTGGAAAAAATTCTCTTGTCTGAGATAAATTCGTATATTTGCACTCGATTTTGTTGCGGGGTGTAGCGCAGCCCGGTTAGCGCGCCAGCTTCGGGAGTTGGAGGTCCCGGGTTCGAATCCCGGTACCCCGACAATGTAAAAATCAATTCTCCAGCCCTTGCGGATCTTCCGCGAGGGCTTTTTTTATGACAGAAAGCCTTTTCCCCCGAAGAGCTAGCGGTTGAGCCATTGGCGGAACTCCTGGATGCGGTCGGCACTTACGATGGCATCGCTCCCTTGTGGTGGAGTGGGGTGAAGCGTCACCTTGATGCGATTGTTCGAGTAACGGACCATTTCGCGGATGGCATGAAAGCTGACCAGGAACTTTCGGTTAATCTGGAAAAACTGTATGGGTGAGACCCGCTCTGCCAGAGAGGTCAGTGTCTGATCGACGATATAGTCGGCCCCTTCCCGTGTCCGGAGATGGACATATTTGCCGTCTGCCATGAAATAGGCCACCTCTTCGACCGAGACCGAGCGGATTTTTGTGCCGATACTTACCAGAAAACGACTTTGATAGGCGGGCGTACCGGCTGGCTCCAGTGCAGAGATTTGTGCAGGTGTCGGGGCTGCGGCCGGTGCAGCGGAGAGCAGTCCGAGTTTGTCCACGGCGCGCTGCAGGTCGTCCCGGCCGAAAGGCTTGAGCAGGTAGTCGATGCCCTGGTGGCGGAAGGCTTGGAGAGCGTAGTGGTCGTATGCCGTAATGAAGATGACGGGAACGCGGACCTCCACCTGCTTGAAGATGTCGAAACTGCTTCCATCGCCCAGATGGATATCCATAAAGATCAGGTCATGAGGCGTGTTGCGGATCAGGGCTACTGCTTCCCCCACACTTTGAGCCGTTGCTGACACCTCGATGCGGGGTGTGATCTCGGCCAGTGCGTTTCGCAGTTCGATGATCGAGAGCCGCTCGTCTTCCACAATGATTGCTTTCATCTGTTCGCCGTTTTCCGATGCAAGGTAAGAAAAAAAATGATTGGGCGGTTTTCGTAATGTGAACATTCTCGACATGTTCATACCGTTTAGGGGGAGTATCCTGCAAAAAAAGCGCCGCTTCCCTTCGGCTGAAAGGAAACGGCATTTTTCTCAAGGATTGGAGTATGAACGCTGGGTTAATTGTTCAGATTGGGATTACTCTCGATGGCCGACTGCGGGTAGGGTAGCGTATAGCGGGAGTCGTTGGCCTGCAGGGTGTAGGTCTGCTCTCCGACCGTTTTGGTAATTTGCGGACGCGTGGTACGGCGCAGGTCGAACCAACGATGCCCCTGCATCAGGAACTCGCGGGCCCGTTCGTCGGCAATTTCGGCCAGTAGACCGGACTGATCCAGCGCAGCGATCTCTGCCGCTTTGGCCACGGCCCCGTCGGGCGTGAAACGTTTGTCCTGGAGGGCTGTGAGATAGCTCTTGGCTTGGTCCAACTTCCCGTCCAGATGGGCAGCGGCTTCGGCGGCGATCAGGTACAATTCGGCTGAGCGGATCGAACTCAGGCAACTCTTCGGGCGCTTGAACTTGCGTACTAGGTCCCAGGTCTCCATATCGTATTCTGCCTGCGTGAAGAGCCAGCGGCAGTCGTTATCCTGGTCGAACTTGGCGATGATGGCGTCGGAGAGTATGCACCCGTAGGTGATATCGCCATCAAAGCCGGCGAACGGACGATCCAACAGCAGCAGCCCCTCTACGGAAGAGGTCATCCACGGCAAACGTTCGTCGTCGACGTATTCATTCGGTTCTATCTCGTTCAGATCCTGCAACGGGCAGGTGGGCAGCAGCGAAGTGGCCAGATCGTAAGCTTCCTGCCACTGTTGCATGTAGAGTCTGACACGTGCCTCGAAGGCTTTCACGACTTTCTTCGAGAAGCGGTATTTCAGGTTCTGATCCGTCTGTTCTTCTACCTGCATGTGTTGCGTAGCAGTCGTCAGGTCGTCCACAATCTGCTGGTAGACGCGCCCTACGGATGCCGGTACATACTCCTGCTCGATGTCGTTGTACAGGGCCAGGGGCACGCCGCGGTCTGATGATGCGGTGGCCGGATCGTACCATTTGCCGTAGAAGTTAACCAACGCGAAATGGCAGTAGGCCCGCATGGCATAGGCTTCGGCCATCAGTTGCTCTTTACTTTCGTTCGAGTCCTGCGAGGCTTCGTCGATGCCTTCGAGTACGGCGTTGGAGAGGAAGATGGCTCGGTAGAGTTCACGCCATGGATACTCCTGCATGTTGTTCGAACTGTACTCCCAGCGGAAGTTGTAGCCGGCGGCCAGGCTGCTGCTGGCCACGATGAATCCGGTGTAGGGATTCGTGTCCAAGGCTCCCACCTCGTCGCTCAACAGGCAGGTGTTGGAGTAGACGTTGTCGCGAGGGTAGGCCGTGCTGTACGCCTCGGTCAGCAGGGCGCGGTATTCGGAGACTTTGCTTGGGATGACCTGCCCCACGGGGTCGATGTCCAGATAGTCGCAGGAACTCAGCGTGAGGACTGCGAAGAACGTATAGAGAATTTTTTTCATATTTCGGTCTTTTTTGTGCGTGTTAGAACGAAAGGTTGATGCCGAACGAGTAGATGCGCGGAATGGGCTGTGCGTAGATGTTCCCATAGGTCTCCGGGTCGAAGTAGCCGGCGTAGTTCGTAGCGATGACAAATGGGTTGCGGGCTTCGAAGCTGAGACGCAGCGAGGACATGTGGAGTTTCTTGGTCAACCGTTCCGGCAGCGTGTATCCCAGTCGGATGCTGTTCACCCGCAGGTAGCTGATCTCCTTGTTCCAGATGTCGAGCGAGTTGAAGAAGCTGACGGGGTAGTTATCCAGAATGTAGTACATGGCGCGGTAGGCGTCGTAATTCTCCCATGAACCCCAGCTGCTTCCGTCGGCCATGTTCATACCCGTCAGTGCGGGATAGATGCCCGAGGGGTTCGACGTGGACCAGATCTGGCTGACCCGGCGCGGGTAGTTTTCCCCGGGGCTGGTCATGGTGGGGTTGTAGAACGGCGTCTCGGTGACCAGTTGTTTGATCACGAAGTTGCACGAGATGGTCAGGTCGAAGTTCTTGTAGTAGAACCGGTTGTTGAAACCTCCCGTCACCTTCGGATTACGGTCGCCCAAATAGCTTTGTGCAGCGACCACCTGTTCGCGTGAGTTGTCCATGGTGGCCGAGTAGCTGACATCACCGAACGGATCTGTGGTCTGCGTTATGCGGAAGCCGACGAACTCCTGCAGGGATACCTTCTGTCCGTCCTTCCAGAACATCGGGATGCCGTTCTCGTCGAGGCCGGCCGTCTTGAAACCGAATACCGCACTGGCCGAGTGGCCTGCCAGACTGGGCGACCAGCTTTGCTTGTCGTAGTAGACCTTTTCCACCCGGTCGGTGTTGTGGGCCAGGTTGAGCGAGGTCTCCCAGCGGAAACTCGGCGAGGAGATGTTGACGCTGTTGATCGAAAGTTCGATACCTTTGCTTGAAATTTCGCCGAAGTTGCTCGACGTGGTCGTGAATCCGGTCTCTTCGGGGATGGCACGCGTGGTGATCAGGTCTTTGCTGCGGCGGCCGTAGACCTCGAAGGTCATGTTCAAGCGGTTGTCGAAGGCGCCGAAGTCCAGGGCCGTGTTCCAGGAGTAGGTTGTCTCCCAGCGCAGGTACTGGTTGGGTGGCGAGCTGACGTTGAGGCGGTCCTCCGTGGTGCCGATGATCGTTGTCGTGTTCCACGATCCGATGATGTAGGGCGAGGTGGTGCGGTCGATGTTCCCCTGTGCACCATAGGAGGCCCGCAGGCGCAGGTTGTTGAGCCAGTGGGCATTCTGCATGAACGCCTCGCGATGGATGTTCCACGCGCCCGATACCGACCACATGGGGTTGAACTTATACTTGGGATCGACGCCGAAGAGGTTGGTGCCGTCATAGCGCATGCTGCCGAAGAAGGTGTAACGACCGTCGTAGGTGTAGGACCCCGTTACGAAGTAGGAGAGGTAGCGGTTCTCGTAGAAGGTCTTCTGATAGGGCTTGAAGTAGGAGTTTTCCGCTTTGTCCTGCCCGGCTTCCGTGTTGGGGAAGACGATCGGGGTGGTGACCAGTGTCCGCGAGTCGTAGCCGAACCCTTTGGTGTGAATTGCCGTATTCTTCGTGCCCCGCATCTCCATACCGGCCATCAGATCCATTTCGTGTTTCCGATTGAAGGTCTTCGAGTATTCGCCCTGCACTTTCCAATTGTACTGACTCAGGTCGTTGTCCCAGTTCTGGATCACACCGCCCTCGGGCAGGTAGACGACTTTGTCGATGATGGAGTTCTGGGCATATTTGCGGACGTAGTAGGAGTTTTTGTCGGCGGCCTTTTCGGTTTTGCTGTCTTCGATCTGGATGCCGAGCTGCGTGTAGAGTTTCAGTCCTTTGACCGGCGTGTACTCCAGGTCGAAGACCGGCTTGAACGACCGGACCTTCATTTGGTAGTCCGTGTTGGCCATCTCCTCCAGATAGTTGAAGTTCAGGAAATTGTTGTCGCTGTCACCCTGCCACAGCGTCATGTCCGGGTCGTAGATATACTCTCCGTTGGCGTCGTAGGCCGTCAGATAGGGATTGACCTTGCGGGTGTAGCGGGCTGGGTTGATGAAGGCGTCGGCATCGGTCACATAGGAGGAGTTGGTGTTCTGCCCGTAGAAGAGCGAGGCCCCGAAACGGAGATTCTTCAACAGATCGTAATCCGTTTTGAGCGTCACGTTGAAACGTTCGAAGCCCGTTCCGCGTGTCGTACCCTGCTCGTTGTAGTATCCCGTCGAGAAGTAGTAGGTAGCGCGTTCGCTGCCGCCCGACAGATTGACGCTGTACTGCTGGTTGATGGCGGGACGATAGATCTCATCGGCCCAGTTCGTACCGTTCGTGCGCAGTTTGTTGATTGCAGCCTGTGTCTGGGCGCTCAGAGCTCCGAAACCGCCCGAAACCAGAGCCGAACGCTCCCCGGCCGCATCGAGAATACGGGCGACGCCACCCATGGCCTGACGGTAGCTCAGACGCGGATTCGCAGCCAGTTGCAATTCGAAATCGACCTTCTCGGAGGCGTTCATCAGATCCAACTTGTCGATATTGGGCTTGGTCGAGACGAAGACGGCAGCCGAGGCGTTGACCCGGAGCGGTTGTCCCTTTTCGCCCTTCTTCGTGGTGATGATGATCACGCCGTTGGCGGCACGGGCACCGTAGATGGCCGTAGCGGCGGCATCTTTCAGTACGGTGATATCCTTGATGTCGTCGGGATTCAGACCGGCGATCGACATGTTGTAGAGGTTGTCGATGTTCTCCTTCGCACTCCAGTCAGAGGGGATCTCATTTCCCTCGAGCGGCATGCCGTCCAGCACCCAGAGCGGGGCTGTCGTACCGTTTAGGGTGACCGTACTGCGGATCTTTACTGCACTACCGGCCCCGGGAGCTCCGGTTGTCGGCGTGGAGAAGACGCCGGCCAGTTGGCCCTCCAGCATCTGATCCACACTGGCGACGCCCACCCGGTTGATCTGGGCCATGTCGACCGTAGCGATTGAGGAGGTGAGTTTACGCTTCTCGATCTTTTGATAACCAGTCACCACGACGGCATCGATATTGGTCTCCTCCGGCGTCAGCCGTACGATGATCTCCTTCTTGCCGGTGATTTCCACCTTCATGGTTTCGAAACCGAGGAAGCTGACCATGACGTACTGGACATTTGTCGGTAGGGTAAACTTGAAACGGCCCTCTGCATCTGCAACCGTTCCCTGAGGGTTGTAATCGCTGGCTTGGGTCTCGCTCGGGGCAATGAAAACCGTGGCGCCTGCCAACGGCCTCCCGTCCGTTCGGTCGAGGATCAATCCCGAGAGTTCTCGGGTCTCGGTTTGTCCGAGGACCAGAAGCGGACAGAGCAGAATGACGATAGTGAGGATTCTTCTCATTGTCTTTGTCTTTAGTGAATGATGATTATCTGGTGTTAATTTATCGTTCTTTTTGTGAAATTGTTTTTGTTTTGTTGGTAAAATGGATGATTTCGTTGTAATATGAAACCATCTATTCTGACCTTTTTTTGCGGCGAAGCCGTCGTAAAGGCGACGGCTTCGTGTATTGTATCTGTTTTATAACATTCTGAGTGCTTCTTTTATTCGCAGTTCCAGATCGTGGTAGTGGTTCCGTGTGGCCTGGTCGCCGCTGTTCAGTCGACTGCGGACCGTCGCCAGCAGC
>CALYBN010000038.1 GCA_944414825.1 uncultured Rikenellaceae bacterium | reverse complement strand
ACGTATTTTTGAGAAAAATTCTCGATATATATGATACTATGAAAAAGGTGCTGAAAATTACGGGGATCGTGCTCGGAGCGATCATCCTGTTGTTGCTGATCCTGCCTTTTGCCTTCCGGGGTAAAATTAAGGAGGTGGTTCTTTCCGAGGGAAACAAGATGCTGAATGCCCGGTTTGATTTCCGCTCGTTGGATATCAGCCTGTTGCGCAACTTCCCGCGGGCAACGGTTACGCTGCGTGATTTCAACCTGTGGGGCATCGACGAGTTTGCGGAGGATACGTTGGTGTCGGCCGGGAAGGTGTCCGCTACGGTGAACCTGATGTCGCTCTTCGGTGACGAGGGATATGAGGTTTCCCGGGTGTCGGTCGAGAAGACCCGTCTGCATGCCATCGTAACGCCGGAGGGCCATGCCAACTGGGATATCATGAAACCGTCGGATGAACCGGCCGATACGGTGCAGGTTGAATCCGAGGAGCCCTCCAACTTCCGGATCAAGTTGCAGAAATTCATTCTCGACGATATTGATGTGGTCTATGACGATCGCATGGCTGGGACCTATGCTTCGGTTGAAGATTTGGGCCTGATCTGCTCGGGCGATATGAGTGCCGACCATACGACAATCCGCCTGAAGACCGGAATCGAGGAACTTTCTGTCCGCATGGGCGGAATACCCTATGTTTCCGACGCCAAGATTGGTGCCCAGATCGATGTGGACGCTGACCTGGCCAATGGAAAATTCGTTTTGAAAGATAATACCGTTTCGATCAATGCGATCCAGGCTGCAATCGATGGATCGGTATCCTTGCTGGACGAGGGGTATGAGATGGATCTGACACTCAATACGAATCGTATTGGATTCAAGGAGTTGCTTTCGCTGATCCCGGCCGTCTATGCTCAGGATTTCAAAAGTCTGAAAGCGGAGGGAAATGTGACGTTGGCAGCTTGGGCTCGGGGAACGTTGACCGAATCGACGGTGCCGGCATTCGAGGTGACGGTGAATGTGGAGAACGGAAGTTTCCGCTATCCGGCCTTGCCGAAAGGTATTGACGATATCCGGATCGCTTTGTCGGCCAAGAATCCCGGTGGAAGCCCTGATCTGACGACCGTTGCGGTGAATCCGCTGAGTTTCGGGATCGCCGGCAATCCTTTTGCCGTGACCCTGAACCTGTCGACCCCGCTTTCCGATCCGGCTTTTGCCATGACGGCAAAAGGTCAGCTGGATCTGGGAATGATCCGGGAAGTGTACCCGCTTGAGGATATGGAACTGAATGGTGTGCTGAATGCAGACTTTGCGTTGAACGGACGCCTTTCTTATCTTGACCAGGGATTGTACGATAAGTTTGCGGCTAGTGGCAAACTGCAATTGGCTGATATGACCCTTCGCATGGAGGATCTGCCCGATATCGAGATCCGCAAGTCGATCTTTAGCTTCTCGCCGCAGTATCTCGATCTGAGCGAAACGACCGTCCAGATCGGCCAGAGTGATCTAACGACCAACTGCCGGCTGGAGAACTATCTGGCTTTTGTGCTGAGGGGTGAGACGATAAAAGGACAATTGAATCTGAACTCCAATAACCTGGACCTGAACGAACTGATGGGTGCTGCGGCTACTGAGGAACCGACTGCGGAGGAGACACCTTCGGCTGAAGAGACGACCGCTTCGGAGGGTGCGATGACAGCTTTCCAGGTGCCGGCCAATATTGACTTTACGATGAATACGTCGCTCAAGAAGGTGGCTTTCGACAATATTCGCCTGGATAATGTCCTGGGCCAGGTTGTGGTCAAGGGCGGAAAACTGGATATGAAGAACCTATCGTTCAATGCGGTGGGAGGTTCAATCGTGGCCAATGGCTATTACAGCACGGCTGATGGAAGCGGACAGCCGGAACTGAACGCTGCCTTGAAGATGAATGACTTGTCATTCGGGGAGACCTTCTCGACCTTTGTGACGATCCAGAAACTGGTTCCGATTTTCGAGAATCTCAAAGGTAATTTCTCCGGGGATATGTCACTGGCTACCCGTCTGGATGAGACGATGGCTCCGATTTACAATACGATGAACGGTTCGGGTTCGATCTCAACCCAAAATCTGAATCTGTCGGGCGTGGAGACTATCGACCGGATTGCCGAGGCTGTTCAGAAACCCGAACTGAAGAATATCGACGTGAAGGATCTCAAGGTCGATTTTACGATTGTGGACGGGAGGGTCGATACCAAGCCTTTCGATATCAAATTGGGCGATACGAATCTGAATCTTTCGGGAAGCACCGGGCTTGATCAGACGATCGACTACACTGGGAAAATCTCTCTGCCGGCCTCGACCGGTGTGATGGGTAAGCTGACGACGCTCGACCTGAAGATTGGCGGCACGTTCACCTCACCCAGTGTGACGGTCGATTTGAAAGGTATGGCCCAGCAGGCAGCCACCCAGATCAAGGAAGAGGTTGAGGATAAGGTACTCGAGAGTGTGGGAGAGAAACTGGGTGTTGATATCTCGGATGCTCAGAAGCAGCGCGATGCGATGATTGCCGCGGCTCAGGAGGCTGGCGAGAAACTGGTCGCTGAGGCCCAGAAACAGGCTGATGCCCTGGTTGAAAAGGCTGAGAGCAAGTTGGCAAAGGTTGCAGCCCAAGCTGCCGGTAAGAAACTGGTTGATGAAGCCCAGAAGCAGGCCGATGCTCTGGTCGAGAAAGCTACGGCCGAGGGTGATAAGTTGGTTGAGAAGGCGCAGGGCGGAGAGGAATAGCTTCTGCGCAGAAACAGTAAAGCAGCGGCCCCTCATTCATAATGAGGGGCCGCTGCGTGTTTAATCTTGATTGCCGAGACAGAACTGCTTGAAAGTCTCCACGAGGCGGCTGTGGACGCCGTGTTTGGTGACGAAGCGGAAACTGCGGTCGATGGGTGGAAGTGCGGTCTCGACAACATGCAGTTTCCCGTCGGCCAACTCCTCCGAGATGGCTTGAACGGAGAGAAAGGCATAGGTGTCTGTGTGGTAGAGATAGCGTTTGATGCTTTCGGTGCTGCCCAGTTGCAATTGGATGTTCATCTGGCGCAGCGTGAGACCACACGCCCGGAGTGCCTTTTCGAGTACCGCGAGTGTCCCGGAGCCGCTTTCCCGAATCACCAGGGGCAGACTTTTTAGAGTTTCGATCGGGAGTGGTGCGCTGACATCGTGGTGTGCTGCCGTGACCAGAACGAGACGGTCGTTGCGAAAAAGTTCGTAGTGTAGTTTTCGGTCGGAGGCGTTTCCCTCGATCAATCCCAGATCCAGTTGATCCTGCGCGAGCAGTTGTTCGATTTGTTCCGTATTGCCGTTGAAAAGCGTGGTGCGTACCACTGGGAAGGCATGCCGGAACCGGGCCAGAATCGCTGGCAGAACATATTGTGATAGGGTTGTGCTGGCTCCCAGACGAATCTCCTTGCCTGCGAGGGTGCCGTACTTGGCGAACTCTTCCTCCAGTGCGTTATATGCCGCCAGGATCCGATTGGCATGCCGAAGTGCTCGTCGACCTGCTGCCGTCAGAACGATGGCGTTCCTTTGGCGCAGGAAGAGCGGTACGCCGAGTTGTCTTTCCAGTTCGTTGATGTGTTTGGTGACGGCGGGTTGAGAGATGTAGAGCTCTTCGGCAGCCCGGGTGAAACTGAGGCGGTCGGCGACGGCTTTGAATACTTTCAGTCTGAAATCTGCAATCATACGTTTGGGGGAGATGGAAGATTATAAAAAGAGGAGTTATTTGCGGATCGAAATTCCCAGCAGGCCGACCAATTCTAGGGCTTGCTCGAGAGAGACGACCGCGCCGCGCAGTTCTGGATTTTCGCTGTTGCTTACCTGTATGCCGGTGAGTGTACACTCGGAAAGGTCTATCCCGGCCAACGATGTGTGGTATAATTCGGCCCGGGAAAGGTCGCAGGCCGAGAAGCTGACGGCAGTCAGTTTGCAACTCTCGAGACTGCTGCTCATGAGGTCGCATGCTGTTAGAGCTACATGGTTGAGCTTCGAGAACGAAAGACTCAGATAGGGTGCTTTGCAATTGATCAGTGAGACGTGATTCAACCTACACTCCGAGAGGTTCATCCCGGTTACCTTGCAATCCTCAAACGTGACGCGGAACAGGCTGCTGCCGGTGAAGTCCACGTTCGCCAGGTCGCAGTTGCGAAACCGGACGTCACACAACTGGGCGCTTCGGAAGCTACATTCTTGGAGGCTGCACTGAGTCAGCAAGCATGTTTGGACGAGCAGGTGCTCTTGCACGACAGGGTTGATATGCTGCTCGGTATAATGCTGCCCGTAGAGCTCCCGGTCGCTGCTGGTGATTGCATCGCAGAGGGCTGCGGATTGTGGCAGAGAGTCCGGAAGTTGGGGAGGGGTGATTTTCATGGTAGCTGGAGCTGAGTTTGGCTGTGAGTTATAATTTAATGGAGAATTTCTTCAGCCGGGCATCCAGCATACTTTCGGGGATGATCGTTTTGATCGTGTCGGCCACGGCGTTGACCATCCGCTCTTTCAGGTAGTCGCGGCGGATAACGATCGAGACTTCCCGTACGGCAGGAGGAGAATCGATCGGGCGGACATTGGCTGCCTGAGCCGGAGAGAGAAACTCCAGATGTAACTCCGGAATGATCGTGTAGCCGCCGTTCTGGTCCACGATTTTGATCAGTGTGTCGATGCTGCCGGCTTCGTAGATGTGGTGCAGACCCGGTTTATGGTGGCAGAAGTTGAAAACCTGGTTGCGCAGACAGTGCCCCTCTTGCAGTACCCACAGCCCCTCGTCGGGCAGGTGGCTGGCCGTCAACGCCTGATCTCGCAACGGATGATTGGGTGAAAAATAGGCCGAGAAACGTTCGTAATAGAGGGGAATCTCCAGCAGATCGTCATTCCCGGTCGGAGTAGCCATGATGGCCATGTCGAGCGACGAATTGAGCAGATGGGCAATCAGATTGGCCGAGCGCATCTCCGAAATGGTCAGCGCCACCTGCTGATAATGTTGCCGGAACTGTCCGATAAACTTCGGAATCAGATAGGGAGCGATCGTGGGAATGATGCCGATCGACAATTCGCCGGAGAGTGTGGTGATTTCCGACAGGACCAGTTCGTGGAGCCGTTTGGTGTCGTTGAGGGCTGTCTGAGCCTGTGCGATGATTTTTCGGCCGATGTCGGTCGGCTCGACAGGGTGCTTCGTACGGTCGAACAGCAGAACGCCCAACTCTTCCTCGAGTTTCTGGATCATGGAACTGAGTGTGGGTTGTGTTACGCCGCACTCTTCGGCGGCCCGGACAAAATGACGGTGTCTCTCGACCGCTACGATGTATTCGAGTTGTTGCAGGGTCATGGAAGTGTAATAGATTTAGTCTATGTAAAAATAGTAAATATCTATTTGATTTATATGACTAGACCCTCTATTTTTGTGTAAGAAAAAATCTAAAAGGTCCGATTATGAAAAAACTTGCATCATTGTTGATATTACTTTTGCTACTGGTCAGCTGTGGTCATCAAACAAAAAAGGATCAAACTAAAAACGAACATAACATGGAAGTACAACATCTCACCAAGGCCGATTTCTTGAAGAAAGTCGCCAACTATGAAACCACCCCCAATGAGTGGAAATACCTGGGGGACAAGCCCGCTATCATTGATTTTTATGCCTCTTGGTGTGGCCCCTGCCGGAGCATTGCCCCCGTGCTGGAGGAGCTGGCTCAGGAGTATAAGGGGCAGATCGTGATCTATAAGGTGGATACCGAGCAGGAACAGGAACTGGCTGCCGCATTCGGTATACGGTCGATTCCTTCGCTTCTGTTTGTGCCGATGGAGGGACAGCCTCAAATGGCGCAGGGGGCCATGCCGAAGGATGCCTTCGTGCAGGCGATCAACGACGTACTGCTGAGGAAGTAGAATGGAACGGTTTAGGTTGTCGTCCGATCCTGTGTAGAGGGATCGGGCGATTTTTCGTGTGCATTCTTTCGTTTTGTGATGTGCTTTCCCATTTCATGGTGCATTTCTTCGCTTTTGGGGTGCGTGCGATTCTGTTTCGTATGGAACTCGTCCACGTTGACAACTCTATTCCAAACCGGTCAGTGTCAGGTCGGGCAATGATTGGATAAATGAAAAGAGGGTCGCCTCTTCCGGTTGGCGGATTTTTACCACAAGTGCTACTTTGTAGATTGTCACCTCGCCGTGTCGCTCTTCCTGCGTGGTGTAGCTGACGATCCGGTATTTTTTGCGTTCGATCTCATCGATCACTTTTGTTAAATTCTTTCGGTCGGTGGTTTGAAAATTGATTGACATGCTGCTCAATCCGACTCTCCGAAAGAGAATAGTCAGCAACTCCAGGCCTGCGAGAGTCAGTCCCGTTGCTGCCAGCCCCAGTATATACATGCCGCCCCCGATGGCCATGCCGATTCCGGCCGTCGCCCAGAGCCCAGCCGCTGTTGTCAATCCACGGACGAACTGCTTCTGAAAGATGATCGTGCCGGCTCCCAGGAAACCGATTCCGCTTACGATTTGTGCGGCTACGCGACTGGGGTCGAGTCCGACACCCGGATGGTTGAGTACCTCGTTGAATCCATACTGGGAGACGATCATGAACAGGGCACTGCCCAGTGAGACCAGAAAATGGGTACGGAAACCGGCCTCTTTGGCACGATATTCCCGGTCCAGCCCGATGATGGCGCCCAGTACGCCCGCCAACAGCAATCTTAAAATAAGTTCTCCGTTCATGGTGAATTTTTAACTTGTTCAAACAAAATTAGTAAAATCCCGTTATATAAAAAATCCCTCCGATCCGGTCGGATTTCTGACTAAAATCGTGTACCTTTCGAACATGAAAGAGCAAATTCTGGATAAGCTGACGATTCTGGCCGAATCTGCCAAATATGATGTTTCCTGCGCTTCGAGCGGCACTTCCCGCAAAAATCGTCCCGGGATGGTGGGGAGTGCCTCGGGATGGGGGATCTGTCACAGTTTCTCGGCCGATGGACGCTGTATATCCCTGCTCAAGGTGATGCTGTCGAACAATTGCATCTACGATTGTGCCTATTGCATCAACCGGCGCAGCAACGACGTCCGGCGGGCTACCTTCACGGTGGAGGAGTTGGTGGAGCTGACCATGGGCTTCTATCGACGGAATTACATTGAGGGGCTGTTCCTCAGTTCGGGCGTGGTGCGGAACCCCGATTATACGATGGAACGCATGGTGCGGGTGGTGGAGAAGCTGCGGACGGAACACCGCTTCAACGGGTACATCCACCTGAAGGGTATCCCTGGTGCGAGCCGGGAGTTGATCGAACGTGCCGGACTGTATGCCGACCGTATGAGCGTCAATATCGAGATACCGACCGAGCAGAATCTGAAGCGGCTGGCCCCGGAGAAGGACTATCGGAGCGTCTACGAACCGATGAGCTACATCCAGCAGGGGCTGCTGCAGAGTGCCGAGGATGGCCGACGCTTCCGGCATGCGCCGCGTTTCACGCCGGCCGGCCAGAGTACCCAGATGATCGTCGGGGCGACCGACGAGAGTGATCGCGACATTTTGCAACTCTCCTCTGCACTTTACGGCCGGCCGGGCATGCGGAGGGTCTACTATTCGGGCTATGTCCCGGTCAATGCCTACGATCCTCGTCTGCCGGCCCTGAAGCAAGCTCCGCTGGTGCGGGAGAACCGCCTTTATCAGGCTGATTGGCTGATGCGCTTCTATGGTTTCCGGGTAGATGAGATCGTGGACGAAGCCTCGCCGCAACTTGATCTGGAGGTCGATCCGAAACTGGCCTGGGCCCTGCGTCATCCCGAGGTGTTCCCGGTGGACATCAATCGGGCGGAGTATGAGCTGATCCTGCGAGTGCCGGGTATCGGGGTGAAATCGGCTACGATGATTGTTGCGGCACGGCGCAATGGACAATTGACAGCTGCGGCGCTGAAAAAGATGGGTGTCGTAATGAAGAAGGCGCAATATTTTATCACCTGCCGTGAACTGACAATGCCGGGCGTGCAGGAACTGCGCCCGGAGTATGTGCGCCGTCTGTTGATCAGCCCTGCCGGGCGGAAGGGGGCGGATGCCAACCAATTGTCGTTGTTTTTCCCTGAATGAGCACAGTATGCGGATATTTCGTTACGATAAGAGTTTTGAGGGGCTGCTTACGGCAGTTTTCGATGCGTATGCCCGAAAAACATTCCCCGACAAGTTGTTGGGCCCGGATGATCCGCTGCCGCTTTTCGTAACCGAATGCCACCAGGTTGTGACAGATTCGGCCAAAGCCGACCGGGTGTGGCGGGGCGTTTATGCCCGGAGTTCCCGGGAGGTGTGCCATATGTTGAGCTGCGTGTGGCTGTCCGAGATGCCGGCATGTGAGGAGTTGTTGTTGCGCTATCTGCGGAAGGTGTTCGATGGCTCGCCGGCGGTGGTGACGGATTTCTCCGATCCGGATGTGCTGGCCGTGAAGAAACTGGCCGACAAGGTGATGCGCGAACGGGAATATATGTTGATGTTTGTCCGCTTTCAGCAGGCAGCCGACGGAACGTTCTTTGCGCCGGTCAATCCGCGGTACAATGTCTTGCCGCTGGTTGTGAGGCATTTCAGTGACCGTTTTGCCGATCAGCGATGGCTGATTTATGACGTCGGACGCCGCTACGGTTACTATTATGAACAGGGCCGGGCAACCGAAATCACCCTCACCGGGACGGAGACTCAGATCCCAGAGAAGTTGACCGAAGCCCAGATGGCCGACGAAGAACGGCTTTTCCAGCAGTTGTGGAAAAACTATTTCGAGGCCATAGCCATCCGCGAGCGGATCAATCCCACCCTGCAGCGCCGGAACATGCCTCGTCGTTTTTGGCGCTACCTGACCGAAAAACAGTGACCGGAATATGAGATGGGGTTTGATAATCGTATCTTTTTTATATCTTTACTTTTCAAGGAGATTGTTTCCCCGAATACTTAGGACCGTAAACGATAACAGCCCGGAACAGTCGGGCATAAGGAATGATGATAACTGCTTTTGCCGAGAACCTGGCCCACTTTGTTCATGGTGCCGCTTTTATGTTTTTCGTATCTACGAGTGCCCGTTTGTATCCGCTTCGGAATCGGGACAATATGATGCGAATCTTGTTTGTCAGCATGATCTTCATTGCCTTTTTGGAGTTGAAGGATATATGTTTTTTGATTCCCGGCGTATGGGCAGATAGCTATGTTTCCGATCTGGTGATGGGTGTCGATATGCTGTATGTGCCGGTAATGGCGCTGTTCATGTTTGAGGTGATTTCGCCGGGTTGGGTCAGAAAGTGGCGTGCGGTAGGCCTGTTGATGCCTTCTGTGGTATTGTTGCTTGTATATGCCTTCTATCCGGTCGAGATTATGTTTAAGGCCATGATTGTTTATGCGGTTGTTTTTGGCTGTTTAGTTCTGGCGATCGTGTTTCTGGCTAGCTCACGTTACGATAATTATATTCGGAATAATTTTTCGCAACTGGAAGGTGTTAGTGTATCCTGGGTGCGAAGAGTTATTTTAGCTCTTTTTGTCTGCCTAGCGCTTTGGGCGATCCTGATGTGGAAAGCTAGTTGGTGGGGTGATGCACTGTTCTATGGTGTTTCGATCGTGATCTGGATGCTGATTTATCATTTCTCGCTGAAACATGCGGTGGTAGTAT
This sequence comes from uncultured Rikenellaceae bacterium, assembly GCA_944414825.1. Lineage (GTDB taxonomy): Bacteria > Bacteroidota > Bacteroidia > Bacteroidales > Rikenellaceae > CALYBN01. The sequence continues at coordinate 1,170 of CALYBN010000038.1, read as the reverse complement.
CTCCCGGAACGTTGAAAATTTTTCCATTGCGGGAAAAGCCCGTTCAGCCAGATGATCTTCCTCCGGAGAGTTATTCTCCATTCGTGAATAAGTTACAGACTTGCATGGAGGAGAAACAGCTGTTTTTGAATTCGCGGTTGACTTTGGGAGATGTGGCAGTAGCTATTGGAACTAATCGGACCTATCTGTCTGATTATTTGAACCGACATCTGCATACGAGTTTTTATGAGTATGTGAATCGTTATCGAGTCCAGATGGCTCGAGGATTGTTGATCTCAGAGGAGCGCCGGTCGTTGGCCGAGATAGCCGAGCGCTGTGGATTTAATTCCTTGTCGACGTTCAATCGGGCTTTTCTGCGAGAAGTGGGGCAAACTCCTGCCAAATATGTAAAGAATTATCGGACAGAATAGTTGTATGCGATTTTGATGGAGTGATTGTTTTTTTTGTTTTTTTGCCATTTAATTTTGCTTCTGTGCGCAAAATTTTGCGAGCATGATCTTAGGGAACTCTCCGAGAGATTTTATCTTTATTAAATGAAAAACGCCGGTTCGATCGGTAGTGTCATTTGAGATGCTTGTAGTGTTTAGAATTTTTCAAAATCTAAATTATATGCAAAAATTTTACCTATTTTTTCTGCTAATGGCCTTCGGCCTTTTGGTCGGCTGCCAGAAGGATTCCGCTGAAGAGACCGGTTTGCCTGAGGCAATTCTGGAGGTGACTCCCGCCGATATGGTGTTCGACGAAACAGATGCGTCGAAAAATTGTTTTGTGATCAGTGCCAATACGGACTGGGAGGCAACTCCGAGCGATTCCCGAGTGAAATTGGATAAAAACAGCGGAGAGGCTGGGGACCATCAGATTATGGTGAAGGATATGCCGGCTGGAGAATCCTGTACGGTGGTGATCACTACGCAAAAGCGCAATGAATCCGACCGTATGGCAACTCGTACCGTGATTCTTACCCGCAGGGAGAAGGGCGAGGATTCATTCGCGGCAGAGACGATCTATACCGATAATTTGGATAAGGCTCAATGGACCGGAAGCGGAAGTCCTTTCCTCGACCAGTGGGATGGTTATATCAATGCGACAGGAACGGGAGCAGCTGCGGTGACCTACTCGGGCCTTACCGTCTCGATCCGGAATAGCTTCCCTTCGAGCGGCTATACGAAC
>CALYBN010000037.1 GCA_944414825.1 uncultured Rikenellaceae bacterium | reverse complement strand
CCCGAGCCGGTGACCCCCATCAGCGTGTTGTGCTGGCTGTGGCTCCGGAGCGATGAGACCAATTGCTCGATCGCCTCGGGCTGGTCGCCCGTGGGTTTGTATTCCGATACGAGTTTGAAATTCATCCGATTTTCTGTTCTGCCGGGACAAAGTTAGTAAAATCCTTTTAATATTCTCTTGGAAAATCCGTATCTTTACCCCTCACAAACGTAGGGAATCTTATGATCGACCAGGGAACCATAGATCGCATCTATGCCGCCGCCAATATCGTGGAGGTGGTCAGTGATTTCGTTACCCTGCGCAAGAAGGGGGTGAACTACCAGGCTTGCTGTCCGTTCCATAATGAGAAGACCCCTTCGTTCGTCGTGTCGCCCACCAAGGGTTTGTTCAAGTGTTTCGGCTGCGGGAAAGGCGGCAATGCCGTCACGTTCGTCATGGAGCACGAGGGAATGAACTATGTCGATGCCCTCAAATATGTGGCCAAGAAGTACGGCATTGAGGTGCAGGAGCGCGAACTCACACCCGAAGAGGTCCGCCGGAACGACGACCGCGAGAGCATGATGGTGGTGAGCAGCTATGCTGCCGACTGGTTCCGCGAGCAGTTGTTGCAGACCGACGAAGGACGTAGCGTGGGACTGAGCTACTTCCGTCAGCGCGGATTCTCCGATGCCACGATCGCCAAATTCGGACTGGGATACTGTCCTGCCGCCGGCGATGCCTTTACGCAGGCGGCCCTGAAGGCGGGTTACAAGGAGGAGTTCCTGATCGGGACGGGTCTGTCGGGCAAGAAGGAGAACGGACGCTACTATGATCGTTTCTTCGGCCGGGTGATCTTCCCGATCCACTCTGTGAGCGGTCGGGTGACGGCCTTCGGCGGCCGAACCCTGCGCACCGACAAGAAGGTGTCGAAATACCTCAATTCGCCCGAGAGCGAGATCTATCATAAGAGTAATGTACTCTACGGACTGTTCTTTGCCAAAAAGGCCATTACACAGGAGGATTACTGCATCCTGGTGGAAGGCTACACGGATGTGATCCAGATGCACCAGTCCGGCGTAGAAAATGTCGTGGCCTCGAGCGGGACGTCGCTGACTACGGAACAGATCCGCCTGATCAGCCGCTTCACGAAGAACATCACGGTCATCTACGATGGCGATGCAGCCGGTATCAAGGCGTCGCTGCGCGGGATCGATATGATCCTGCACGAGGGGATGAACGTGCGGGTGGTGCCACTGCCGCCGGAGGACGATCCCGATTCCTTCGCCAAGAGCCACAGTGCTGCCGAAGTGAAGGAGTATATTCGTACCAACGAGGAGGATTTCATCTCCTTTAAAACACGTATTCTGCTGGCCGATGCCGGCAATGATCCGATCCGCAAGGCGGGTCTGATCGGCGATATTGTGGCGTCGATCGCCGAGATCCCCGATCCGATCATGCGCTCGCTCTATATAAAGGAGTGTGCGTCAAAGATGGGTGTCGAGCAGGGACTGCTCACAAGCGAGGTGGCCAAGAAACGGCTCTCGCACGGCAGCGACGAACAGACTCGCGAATTCATCCGCACACAGCAGCAACTCGAACGCGAGGAGCGGCGTGAGACGGAAGAACTTACGCTGTTGCACGGCGTGACAGTCGGCAGCAGCATGGAGGAGCTGGAGAAGGAGTTGGTGAAGTATCTGCTCAAGTATGGAGACCGCAATTTCGACTACAAGGAGGGGCGGACGATGGTGTCGCTCAACGTGGCAGAGATCATCATCGGCGACCTGCAGGCCAACGGACTCGAGTTTCGCAATCCCCGCTACCGTGCACTATATAATCGCTATGTGGAACTGTATGCCGAGCGGGCCGAGCATGGCGGAAAGGAGCCGATCGAGTTGCATCATTTCGTCAACCATCCCGACCCGGATGTGTGCAACGCAGCGGTCGACATCCTGACCGACAGTGAAAACTACCCCATCAGCAAAATGTGGGAGAAGCACGATGTGGTGGTGGAGCGCGAGGCCGATCGCCTGGCCGATTATGTTCCCCGAGCCGTGATTCTCTATAAGTCGAAGGCGATTGAAAGCATCATCGACGAATTGAAAAAGGAATTGAAAGACGACTCTTTGCCGGAGGATAAATTACGGGATATCACCTACCGGATCACGGCACTCAACAAGGAACGGATGACCATTGCGCGGAAGCTTTCGCGACTGATTCTTTAATCTTTTTACCCGGTGGGGCAATTTCGAACTACTGATCCTCGGAAAACGGACAAATTGTCAAGGAGAAAGGCCATGAATGTACTTTTGAAACGAATCGGACTTTTACTGATTGTTGCGACGCTCTCGCTGGGAGTGTCTGCACAGCCCGTTTCGCGCAAGAAGGTGGGGCTGGTGCTCAGCGGTGGTGGCGCAAAGGGGGTGGCCCATATTGGAGCCCTTAAAGTGCTGGAGGAGGCCGGCATCCCGGTGGATTATATCGCCGGGACGAGTATGGGAGCCATCGTGGGCGGTCTCTATTCAATTGGTTATACGCCGCAGATGCTTGATTCGCTGGTGCGGACGCAGAACTGGCTTGCTCTGTTGGGCGATCGCGTACCGCGTAACAAAATGTCGCTTGCCACGCGCGAGGCACAGGAAAAATATCTGATTTCGATGTCGCTCACGGGCGAAAAAAAACTGAAAATGCCCTCCGGGTTGCTTGGCGGGCAGAACGTCTATAACTTGCTGGCGGAGTTGACGATCGACTACCATGATTCGCTCCATTTCGATCGTTTGCCGATACCCTTTGCTTGTGTGGCATACGATATGGTGACCGGTAAGGCCATTGTGCTTGATGAAGGTTACTTGCCGCAGGCCATTCGGGCCAGTATGTCGATGCCGGGGGCTTTTGAGCCGGTGCGGATTAATGATATGGTGTTGGTCGATGGTGGAATCTCGAACAACTTCCCGGTGGATGTGGCCCGGGATATGGGGGCAGATGTGATTGTCGGCATCGATGTAGGGGCGGGCCTGCACACTAAGGACGAATTGAACAATGTGGCCGATCTGTTTGATCAGCTCACCAATTTCACGGGATTGGAATCCTATGAAGCCAATAAGCAGTCGGCCGATTTTTATGTTCATCCCGATATTGAACCTTATGGTGCGGCCAGTTTCAGTGCTGCGGCCATTGATACACTGATCCGGCGTGGCGAGGAGACCATGCGGGCCCACTGGGATGAGCTGATCGCGCTGAAGCAACGGATCGGGATTCCGGCCGATTCCATGATGGTTACTCGTGATCGAATGGATCTTGATAAGCCGCTGATCATCAGAAAGATTAATTTTGAGGGGCTGCGAACCTTGAACGAGAAACAGGTTTCGAAAATCATCCGCCTAAAGGAAAATACCATTCTCACCGCTTCGGATCTGCACGATGCGGTTTCACGGTTGCAGGGGATAGGGGCATTTTCGTCGGTGTATTATCGGTTGGACGGTCATTCTCCTTATGATCTGACGTTCTATGTCGAAGAGGGGTCCCGGAACTCGGTGAGCTTCGGGTTCCGATTCGATACGGAGGAGATGGCAGCCGTCCTGCTCAATGCAACGCTGGCAGTGCGAGGCTTCGGAAATTCGGTTTTTGATATCACGGGACGGTTGAGCGAGAATCCTTATATCCGGACCGCATATCAATTGGGAAATCGAACCGGACGTCAGATGTCGGTCTCCTATATGTATTGCTACAACGATTTCAATCTGTACAGTTGGGGACGGAAAACAGCGAATCTTGACTATGACTATCACCTGATCGATCTGAACTTTTCCAACATTCGTTTGCGGAACTTCAAGGTCGATGTCGGATTAAAATACGAGTATTTTGACTATCGTACGGTGTTGACCTCCGCTGACAACAGTGCCGAACGGATGAAGTCCCAGGGGCTGATCAATTACTATGCGACGGCACTCTATGAGACGCTCGATCGGCGTTATAATCCTACACGAGGTCTGTGGCTGCAATTGAAATACAATCTGGCCACCACCAATTTCGTCACCTATGAGAATGGAACCCCTTTCAGTGCCCTGTCGCTTGATTTCAATTCGGCTCTTTCCGTGTCACGGCGTGTGGCATTTTTGCCGGGGCTTTTCGGCCGGGTGCTGATCGGTAACCGGATTGCATACTCGGCCCGCAACTTTATGGGAGGAACGGTGGCCGGACGGTATATGCCGCAACAGATGCCGTTTGTGGGAATTCACCATCTCGAGCAGTTTAAGAATACGGTGTTGGGGGCACGACTGGACTTCCGCGTGCGGCTGTGGGAGAAGACCTTCGTATCGCTCAAAGGAAACTATGCCGCCCAGAGCGACGACTTTTTCGATATTTTCCATGCCGGCAACATCTGGGGCATGGGTCTTGCCTACTCCTACAATACGCTCATCGGGCCGATAGACCTGCTGGTCGACTACTCGAACCACAGCAAAAAAGTGGGTGTTTACTTCAACCTGGGATACTATTTCTAAAATAGTTGTTACCTTTGCACCATGACCGATTTCAAGAAAGATATCGTGATCCGCAACAAGCGCGCTACGTTCGACTACGAGATTCTCGAGACGTGGGTGGCCGGCATTGTGCTTTTCGGCACAGAAATCAAGTCGCTGCGCATGGGCAAAGCCTCGCTGGTGGATTGCTATTGCTATTTCGACCGGGGGGAGCTCTATATCCGGGGTGTGAATATTTCGGAATACCACTGGGGGACCTACAACAACCACCAGCCCAAGCGTGACCGCAAGTTGCTCTTGCAACGCAAGGAACTCTTCAAGATTCAGCGCGCACTGCAGGACAAGGGCCTCACGGTGGTGGGAATCAAACTGTTCATCAACGAGCGCGGTCTGGCCAAGGTGATGATCGGACTGGCCCGAGGCCGTAAGAGTTACGATAAACGCGATTACATCAAGGAGAAGGATGCACGCCGCGAGATGGATCGCGCCATGAAACGCTAGGAACGCCACGGTTGCAACATAGACTCACACACCGTGTTAGTGTTCCATGCACAGAAGGGCTGCAAGTCGGAGGAGGGGGGGGGAGAAGGAGCATCCCGGAAAGTTCGATATGCAAATCCGATGTATGCTGCAGCGTATCAGTAGCGGGGAAGGTAGACCACCTTTTTGGTTTCGAAAAACTCTTCCTCGAAGAAATCGGCGATATCATACAGCACATATTTTCGTCCGGCTGCGGCCAGTTCATCGCTCAGGTCGCCGCCTTTGAGATAGAGAATGCCGGCCGGTAACGTGCCGTGGCAGCCGCGGTCAATTTTGTCCCAGATCCAACCCGTGAAGCTCTTCAGGTCGGTCACGGCACGGCTTACGATATAGTCAAACCGTTGGGAGAGTTGCTCTGCACGCGTGTTGAGGGGCGTTACATTGGTTAGGCCCAGACTCTCGGCTACGTTCCGTACGACGGTAATCTTCTTGCCGATCGAGTCGACCAGTGTGAAGTGTGCTTCGGGAAAGAGTATTGCCAGCGGGATGCCGGGGAATCCGCCGCCGCACCCTACATCCAGAATGCGGGCTCCGGCCTCGAACCTGCACACGCGGGCAATGGCCAGCGAATGGAGCACATGGCGCAGGTAGAGCTGCTCGAAATCCTTGCGCGAGATGACGTTGATCCGTGCGTTCCACTCCTCATAAAGGGCGTAGAGAGCCTCGAAACGTTGGCGTTGCGTTGCGTCCAGATCGGGGAAGTATTTCAGAATCAGTTCCACGGCAGCGGTGTGTTTTTCGTACGAGTTCTGTGGTCGGGAAATGTATTTACTATTCGAGGATGTCGGAGTTGTCGGTGATCGAGCGGCAGAACTGTTCCCGTGCCCGGTGTATCTGGGTTTTGACAGTCCCCAGCGGCAAACCCAGTTCGGCGGCGATCTCCTCGTAGGAGTAATCTTTGAAAAAACGCAGTTCGATCAGCCGGCGGTAACGCGGCGATAGTTTCTCCAGATGGAGATCCAACTGAGCGCGTTGTTGCGAACTGATAATACTGTCTTCGGGCGTCGGGGCGAAGGTCCCGCGCGGGATGTTGGCATAGCCGCCGGGCATGCTGTCGAACGAGAGATCGTCCCGCCGTTTGCGTACGTAGTCGATAAAGGTATTACGGGCGATGGTGTAGACCCACTGGCCGAAGGTGTAGGTGGGGTTGTATTTGTGGAGGTTGAGGTAGACCTTGACAAAGGTCTCTTGCAGCAGATCGCTGGCGTCTTCTTTGTTCCCACCTGTCCGCTGGACGTAAAGTTGGTACATGGAGTCGCGATAGCGGTTGAACAGGTGTTCGAACGCCAAGGAATCACCCGTCAGCGACAGGGAGACCAGCTGCTGGTCGGTCGAGACCATATATTCTTCTATCTCCATACGCCTGCGATGGGTTTGAAACGACGAACCAATGCCAGCATGATTTCATCAAAAGGCGAGATCAGATCGTGCAGCATCAGAGCCCACCCCAGTCGTGGTTCTCCCAACCTGCGCCGGATCCGCCACAGTTGGAATCGTACGAAGAAGGCCCGTAACAACCAGAGTGTGCTGGCCCCGATTTTGACCTCAAGGGGAAGGCAGATTACGGCCGTGACCGTGGTCAGCAGATAGAGCAAACGGCTGCCCAATTCCCACTCGATGGTGGTTTTTGCCCGGAGCGGATAGTAGCGATACGTTGCGCTGAAGAAGCGTCGCTGATTCCGCCACCACGTAATCCCTCCCCAGGTTTTTTGCCGGACGGTGGCATGAGGATTCATCACGATGCTGCAATTTTCTGGGCGAGCGATCATCTGAATGAAAAGATCGTCTTCGCCGACATTCATATTGAGGTAGTTGAATCCTTTGTGCGAGAAATAGAGCTCTTTGGTAAAGCCGAGGTTTTGTATGGTACCCCGGTAGGGCGTCCCGTGGATGGCTGCGGAGAGGTAACGTACCCCCTGCATCAGACGGCTGCAGCGCATCATCCGGTTTGCGAGGCCTGGAGCCGGTTCTATGCCGCAATATCCGATCACCACGTCGCCTGTAGCGAATCCTTTGGCCATACAAGTGAGCCACTTTGCAGAGATGGGTTCCGCATCACTTGTGGTGAGGATGATGTTTTCGTAATGGGCAGCCTTGATTCCCAGGTTGTAAGCCATCTTGTTGCTGATCGGGAAGCGCGGGTCCTGTTCCATCTTGGTGGTGACCAGGTTGGCGCAATGCTCGCGCAGAATGGCTAGTCGATCGGAGAACTCCTCGGTTGCCCCCACTTCCACAATCACCACCTCGAAGCGGTCGTATTGTTGTGCTAACAGTTTGGGCAGCGTGTTTTCCAGATACCACAGGTTGTCATGCAGCAGGACGATCACCGAGATCCCGTCCGGTTCCCGTCGATGGGTGGCATGGCGGCCGTTCCGGAATCCGGGGATGCGTCCGTAGGGGCCCGCATAGTAGTAGAGTTGGACGAAGAACAGAAGGACGATGGCCACCAATAGCAGCAATCCATACGTCCCGTAATTAACTGTCAGATTATGATATAGTTGAGCAAAGAAGTCCACGGAGGTAAAATTTGGAACAAAGATAATGTTTTTTCCTGAAACGTTCATTAAATTCTCCACACTCTCTGTCCTGGGGAGTAAAAAACACGGTTTTCCACAAAAAAAGCCTATCTTTGCACCGTATGAAGTTCGAACTCCAACATACGGCACCCGGCACAGCCGCACGTGCCGGCGAGATCACCACCGACCATGGTGTGATTCGTACCCCTATTTTCATGCCGGTTGGTACGGCCGCCAGCGTGAAGGGAATCTTCCATCGCGACCTGGTGCAGGAGGCTGGGGCACAGATCATCCTGGCTAATACCTATCATCTCTACCTGCGGCCGGGGTTGGAGGTACTCGAGGCGGCGGGCGGTGTACACCGTTTCTCGTCGTGGGATCGCCCGATGCTGACCGACAGCGGTGGATTTCAGGTCTTTTCGCTGGCCGGATGCCGGAAGTTAACGCCCGAAGGGTGTCGCTTCAGTTCCCATATCGACGGGTCGAAGCATTTGTTTACGCCTGAAAACGTGATCGACACCCAACGAATCATCGGGGCCGACATCATGATGGCTTTCGACGAGTGCCCGCCGGGCGATGCCCCCTATGACTATGCGGCCAAATCGCTCGAGCTGACCCACCGGTGGCTGGAGCGCTGCTTCAACCGCTATCGGCAGACCCAACCCCGCTATGGACACTCCCAGACCTTGTTCCCCATCGTACAGGGATGCACTTACCCCGACCTGCGGAGTCGCTCGGCACAGTTCGTCCAGCAGTTCGACGCCGAAGGCTATGCCATCGGCGGACTGGCCGTAGGGGAGCCGGCTCCGGTGATGTATCAGATGATTGAATTGGTGAACAGCATACTACCGGCCGATAAACCCCGTTATCTAATGGGAGTAGGGACGCCGATCAACATCCTGGAGGCGATCGACCGTGGCGTGGATATGTTCGATTGCGTGATGCCCACGCGTAACGGGCGCAACGGCATGCTCTTCACCTCGGAAGGGGTGATCAACATCCGCAATGAGAAGTGGAAGAAGGATTTTTCACCGATCGACCCTGCGGGGACTGCCTTTGTAGACCCAACCTACTCGAAGGCCTATCTGCGTCACCTGACCATTGCCGGAGAGATGATGGCCGCTCAGATCGCTTCGCTGCACAACGTGGCGTTCTACCTGTGGCTGGTGGGCGAGGCGCGGCGACGGATTGCGGACGGTACGTTCGCCCAGTGGAAACCGGCGATGATAGAGAAATTATCCAGACGACTATAACGGCATTGCAGGCGTATGAAATTCAAGTTTCCGGGTTTAAAGATTCTCGACCTTTATATTATCCGTAAGTTCATCGGAACTTATGTCTTCGCCATTAGCCTGATTATCGTCATCGTGGTGATCTTTGACTACGTGGAGAAGATCGATGACTTTGTAGAACTGAAAGCCCCGTGGTCGGATATTATTTTTCGCTACTATCTGAATTTCATACCGTTTTTCATTAACCAGTTCAGCGGTCTGTTTACCTTCATTGCGGTGATCTTCTTCACCTCGAAGATGGCCTACCAGACCGAGATCATCGCCATGCTCTCGGGCGGGATGAGTTTCCGACGGCTGATGTGGCCCTATTTCGTTTCGGCATTGCTGATCACGTCGCTGTCGCTGACGCTGAACCTGGTGGTGATCCCGGCGGCCAACGAACGGCGTGTGGCCTTCGAGAGCCAGTATCTGAAAAAGAAGAAGAACGTTCAGTACGACCGTCATATCTATCGTCAGACCTATCCCGGGACGTTTGCCTACATTCGCGACTATTCCGGTTCCTCACAACGAGCTGCTTTTCTGGCTCTGGAGAAGTACGAGGGGAATGCGATCGTGTCGATGCTCGAGGCATCGAACGTAAGCTTCAACCCCGAGACCCGGCGCTGGACGGCCGAAAAGTATATTACTCGCCGATTCGATGGCGAAAAGGAGATCTTCGAGCGACACCAGCAACTCGATACGATGATTAACCTTAATGTTACGGAACTGGGTCGTGTGCAGGATTTGATCAAGACGATGCCCATTGGTGAGTTGTCTGAATTCATTGCACAACAACGAGGAAAGGGGTCGGATATGATTGCTACGTTCGAGGTGGAGCGAAACCAACGCTTTTCGTATCCGATCGCTACGTTTATTTTGACGCTGATCGGTGTATCGCTCTCCTCGCGGAAGGTGCGCGGAGGAACCGGATTGCACATCGGGATCGGAATCACTCTTTGTTTTTCGTATATCCTGTTCAGTAAGTTTGCCGAGGAATTTGCCAAGGGAGGCGTGCTGCCTCCGGGTTTTTCGGTGTGGATTCCCAACATTCTCTATGCCATAATCGCGGTTTATCTCTACAAGAAGGCGCCGAAGTAGTCCAATAAAGCCATCCCATTGGGGCAGACCAGCGCGGGGTATTTTGACCGCGTTGACGATTTCTGAAAATAATGGCATTGCCAGAAGAAAACACTCTGCCGCTCCCCCCCCCGCTCCAAAACAGGAGTTGAAATTGCCGCTTTCGGGATCTGGTTACGGTTGAGACCTGCGCAGACTATGGCTTGACGGAGAGTGAATCCGCTGTGATCGGACCGTTCTTCTGTTCCGCTACGATGAACGCGTTTCCGCCAACCGTATGGATTGTTTGTTCCCCTACGAAACGAGTCAGCAATGAGTCACGCCCCAGGTCCCGCTGGCGGAACATCACTACAGAGGAGCGCATGATTGCCTGAGCGCTATCGGCCAGTTCTTCGGCCGTAATCTCGACGGGTACGCGTCCCAGATAGACATCCATATTCTCCGGACGACGAACCTTGTAAACATAGATCTCCTTGGCTCCCTTTTCCTGAACCGTCTCCAAAACCGAGCGACACAAATTGCCGTATCCTACCTGATCATTGAAGGCTGGCAGGGCGAATGAACCGACGAAAATGGTGATTAGCATGGTGATCGCCAGCGTGTTGATTCCGCCGTATAATTTGCCGCGCAGCAACCGTACAAGTGTCCAGATGCTGCCGATCGACAACAATGCGGCACTGATCGGAGCCCACGCAGAGGCCAACAGCGTCTCATTATAGCGTGCGGCTATGAAAATACCCGGCAGAGCCAACATCAGTATGAAAGCCGGGATGGCGACCAGCAGGCTCAGCCACGTTTTCCGCTCGAACTTCGGCAGCCACAGCACAGTAAGGTAGCAGAAGAATGGGAAAGCCGGCAACAAGTAGATTTGTATCTTGGAACTGATAAGCGAGAGCATGACCAAGGTCGTGAGGGCGATCGTCAGAAAGAGCCGTTCGAGATCGGTCATCCCGTTGCGAATCTTGCGACAAGCGACTCCTGCGACCAGCACCCCGATCATCAGCAACGACCACGGAGCCAACGAGTACCAGATTGCCACGCCATAGTACCAGAAGGGTGCCTTGTGGTGGAACGAATCCACGGCCCGGTTGACTGTCTGATTGAAAAGCAGGTTGTCCAGATACTCCCGACCCCCTTCGGCATAGACGCCGCTGAACCATGCTCCGGCCAGCAATACCAGCACCAGCCACGTCCGCCATCCCCAGTAACGCCCCAGCGTGCGGAGTTGTTTCTTCACCACGAGGAATACCACGACCGAGAGCAGCGGCACGAGAATCCCTACCGGTCCCTTCGAGAAGACTGCCAGGAATACCCACACCGGGAATAGCCACCGCTGACTTGGCGAGCCTTTACCCGCGTAGAGCAGGTAGAAACTCCGCAAAGACAGCACGATGAACAAGCACATCAGCATATCCATCCGCATCACCACGGCCGATCCCAGGAAAAAGCCGCTGGTAATGAGCATCAGGCTGCCTGACGTGCGCTCCGCTTCCGACGTAGCTTCCCGCACCCAACGGTTCATGATCCACACCACGCCCAGCGCCGGCAGGATCGAGAACAGACCCAGAAACAACATGCAGTGCTGGCCGAAAAGCAGCTTGCCCAGCATGACGATCCACAGATAGAGGGGTGGTTTGTCGGCATAGGCCACACCGTGGTTGGTGAAGGCGAAGAGGTCGCCGTTGCGCAACGCCTCGTCGGCGATGCTCAGGTATCGCAGTTCGTTGTCGGGCGTGAAGTCCCGCAGCAGGAAGAGCGGGATCACGGCGATCAGGGGCAGCAGATAGCGGATAGTTTTCATGATTCGCTGTTTTTCCGAGCGGTCTGACGCTCTTTACGATATATGAAAATGTTGCGTGTGTAGGCCAGGAATCCGGTCGATTGTCCCAGAATCAGTACCGGATCGTGGCGGAACAACCCGTAGGAGACGATCATGGCCGATCCCATGAGGCTGATGATCCAGAATCCCAGTGGCAGGATCGATTCGTGGCGTCGGTAGGAGTATTGCCATTGGTAGACGAACCGCAGCGTGAAGACCACCTGTCCGGCCGAACCGAAGACCACCTGCCACAGCGGAACGTCATCGTTCCGGAAGAACGTCTCGACGAAAACTTCCGGTTTCCGCAGGGCAAACCCCACGGCCACCAGTGGTGTCAGAAACAGTACCGTACGGAATGCAATATGCACCTTTTGCCATGCACCCTTTTCGTGCAGGTTCCAGATGTAGATGTAGTAGGAGATCAACTGTCCCAGGATGATGGCGAAGTCGTCGCGTAACCAACCGTAGAGGCAAAGCAGATACGATCCCAGCATGCTCAGCACCCAATAGATCGTCGGTGAAACGACTTTCTTAGCCCGCTCTGAGAGGATCCACTGCAACAGAATGCGGGCCGAAAAGAAGGCCTGGGCAAGGAATCCGATAGCGAAGATGGCGTAACTCATGGTGTGCGGCGTGAGGGAGCGGGGTTGTCGGGTCGGTTACTCGAGATTGTTCCCGGCTGTGGTGTAGTTGATGTAACGTTTTTTCATCCAGCGGTAAGCGAAGCAATCCATGAAAGGTCCTGTGAGCCGGTTCCATAAGTGGTATTTCGACTGCCCGGCCACACGCGGGAAGTGCCGCACCGGGACCTGTTTCACCTTGGCCCCCTGCAGCAGGATCAGTGCCGGCAGGAATCGGTGCATGCCCGTGAAGAAGGGAATGCGCTTGGCATACTCCGTCCGGATCACCTTCAGCGGACAACCTGTATCCTCCACGCCGTCTCCGGTCATCATGCGTCGGAAGCCATTGGCGATCTTCGACGAAAGACGCTTGCCCAGCGAATCCTTCCGTCCGGTACGGATACCCATCACCAGTTCATACTCTCCGACGTAGGGGAGCAGCAGGTTGAAATCCTCCGGAGCGGTTTGCAGATCGGCATCGATATATCCCACATACTCCGAAAAAGAGGCATCAATCCCGGCTTTCATTGCCGCACTCAGACCACTGTTTTTGGCCAAATCGAGGTAGTAGAAATCGGCATTGCGGGCACAGACCTCACGAATCCGTTCCGGACTGCGGTCTTTCGAACCGTCGTTGACGAACAATACGCAGGTCGGAGCAGCCAGCGAATTGGGCAAAAAGGCTTTCAGACGCTCTTCCAGGGCGTAGATGTTGTCCTCTTCATTGTAGGTAGGGACAATGATTGTCAGTTTGTATCCGGCCGTTTTGTTCATGGATGTTTCCGTTTTTTTCTTCGCAAAACTACAAAATATTGGCGAACAATAAAAAAATTGTACTCCTTTGACTACTTTTATGGTCGGATAGGCCTCCGCATGGAGACTGTTAAATGTTTGGATTATGGAGTTGCTCAAGAGGAGAATCTTACAGGACGGCCGCTGTTTCGAGGGTGGCATTCTGAAAGTGGACAGTTTCATCAATCATCAGATGGATCCCGGCTTGATGAAGGCCATTGCCGTGGAGTTTGTCCGCCGGTTTGCATCCGAGAATGTGAACAAGGTGATGACAATCGAGGCCAGTGGCATTGCTCCGGCCATCATGGTGGGGTTTCTGCTCGACCTGCCGGTGGTTTTTGCCAAGAAGAAACGCCCCAAGACAATGGAGAATATGTTGGCTACCACGATCCACTCCTTTACCAAGGATCGCGATTATGAGGTGTGCCTGAGCCGCGATTTTCTGACCCCAGCCGATCGCGTGCTCTTCATCGACGACTTTCTGGCCTACGGGAATGCCGCGATCGGAGCGGCGGAGTTGATCCGTACGGCAGGAGCCACGCTCTGCGGCATGGGCTTCATCATCGAGAAGGCTTTCCAGGATGGCGGACGGCGACTTCGCGAGCGGGGAATCCGGGTCGAATCGCTGGCGGTGATCGAGAGTCTGGATCATTGCCAGATCCGTTTTGCGCGTTGAAACCCTCTCAATAAATGGTCTTCCCCGCCAGCGGTTTCTGAAAAAGTATCTTGTGCTGCCCCTCCTTCTTCTGATGTTTTGAGGTGTCAGGGATTAGCTCTGTGAGCGGAACTCGTTGGGAGTACATCCTGCCACGCGTTTGAACATGCGGCTGAAGTGTTGCGGATACTGGAATCCCAAATCATAGGCGATCTGGCTCATCGTCTTGCTGGAGGAGAGTAGGGCCTCTTTGGCGCGATCGATCAACTTGTGTTGAATATACTCTGAGGCAGTTTGTCCGGTTTGCTTGCGGATCATATCTCCGAAATAGTTGGCGGACAGGCACACCTTGTCGGCGAAATATTTCACCGAGGGAAGTCCCTCCTGCTGGGGAGTATCCCCCTCAAAGTAGTCGTCGAGGAGTTGTTCGAAGCGGACGACGATCTCTTGGTTTACGTCGCTGCGGGTGGTGAACTGCCGTTCGTAGAAACGCATGCAGTAGTCGAGCAGCAGGCCGATATTGGCTGTGATGAGACGACGGCTGTGTCTGTCGGAGGGGTGTCCCAATTCGACTTCGATCTTGTGCAGGCAATCCAGCACGATGTGTCGCTCCTCTTCTGAAAGGTGCAGAGCCTCGTTGGTTTCGTACGAGAAGAAGGTATAGTTGCGGATCTCCTGCCCCAGGGTTGTGCCGCGGATCAGATCGGGGTGGAACAAGAGTCCGTGGGCGATCGGTTGAGTGTCGGGAAGCATCTCCAGATCGGTTACCTGTCCCGGAGCAAAGCAGACCACCGTCCCGTCCTGATAGTCGTAATAATGCCGACCATATTTGATGTTTCCGCATTTGACCTCTTTCAGGAAAAGCGCATAGATCCCGTAGTTGAAACGGGCCCGTGTGGGCCAGGTAGTGGCTTGCGAGAGGTCTACGACACTCACCAGGGGATGGCGGGTCTCTAGGCCGAAGATCTGGTTATAGCGCTCTACACTGTCGAGTTTGATGATTTCGTCCATGGTGCTTGTCAAATAGATTGGCTATCTACAAAGATAACAGGTTTTATCATAAATCGCGCATTTGTCCAGACCGAATCCGGAATTGAGGTACAAAGATCCGTAAAAGAGATCTGGTTTATCTCTACCGATAGAGGTACCTTTGTCTTCAGGATTGAGCTTCGTGAGATTATTGGCCGGGACTCATCGTATTGTTTCAATCCACCTTTTTACTTTAGGCTCCAAAAAACATTTGTATATGACTCTTCATGAATTTCTGGCA
>CALYBN010000036.1 GCA_944414825.1 uncultured Rikenellaceae bacterium | reverse complement strand
CTGCGGTCTTCTCCCGTGGTTTATGAATCCACAGAGTACCGTTCTCGTCGGTCGTGATGTGCTCGGGACGCAGGTGGTCGACATCCGTGAGGGCCAGTCCCGTCAGCGCACAGAAGCAGAAAACATTCCGAATCCGTTCCATCCGTTCTTTGGCATCGGGCGTTTCAGCAGCAGGTCCAGCTCCGCCTTTGTCAACGGTACCTTGACATTCGTCTTGTCGATCTTCATCTTGTAGAAGCGGAAGGGATTCTTCTCAATCCACTCGTTCCGGATGGCATAGAGGATAAAGTTCTTCAGACAGCACAGCAGATTGACCGCTCCGTTGTTGTGGCAGCTGTAAGCCGTCTGCATATAGGTATTCAGTCCATCGATGTAAGCATAGTCGAGCGTCTCCAACGGGAGATCCTCCTTGCCGTACACCTGCCGAATATATTCAGTCATGTAACGCAGCAGGCGGTGGTACTTGTTGGCCGTGAGCTGTGTGATGCGGCTACCGACCTCCTGCTGCCGTTTTTCGCAGTATTTCGAGAATTCGGCAAGGAAGAGTCGGGTGGTGCCGCCCGGATTCTCGAGCCGCTCCTTGATGGTGAAGCAGTCCGGTATCCTGCCCTCCCGAATCAGAGCGTCGTAGGCCGCCAGGATATTGGCCCGATAGCTGTCCACGATGCCGTTGATCTGCAGGGCCACCTTGTCCCGATGCAGGGAGCGTTCCAGACGTTGGTTCCAGCGCTCAGGCTCGATCTGGCAGCGGGTGTAAATCTCGGTTGAGAGGCCGGAGGTGGTGATTCGGGCATAGATGGGCGCTTTGCCCTTTTTGGAGATTCTGGACTTCTTGCAGAAGAAGACCACGGAGAAGGTTGTTCGGCGCATGGCTGCATGTTTTTTAAGGGGTTAAACAAACGTTTGCAGCATGGGCGATATTGCGACGCAAGTCGGTGTAAAACAGTGTATTGTGCGTAAATCGTGACCTGTTTTCGGTCCGGAGCAAAACAGGTCACGATTTGGTCTCGGACTCGTTGCCTGAAAATGCATTTTCAAGAACCGTACAAAAATGAAAAAGCCTTACATATCACTGATACATAAGGCATTTTACTCGTTTTAGCACTTCCTTTTCCTGCGCCCTGGGGTGGAAGAAGGGGCTCGAACCCTCGACCTTCGGAACCACAATCCGACGCTCTAACCAACTGAGCTACATCCACCATGTCGATACGCATTCGTCGTATCGGAGTGCAAATGTAATACACTTTTTCGGTCTGTGCAAAAAAAATCGCAAGAAAAATTTTCTTCCCGGCTTCGGGTGACAAAATGGCAGTCCATCCTGCTCGTTTGTCACGCCCGGCCTGCCAAAATCCGCTTGGCACAGCTATTGTTGGGATGGAGGTGCGCCTGCGGACGAACCCCGGGCGTACGGACGAATTCAGAGTTACAAACAATAAAACCAAAACAGCTATGAACGTAAAACCCTTATCGGATCGCGTGTTGATTCTCCCGAATCCCGCGGAGGAGAAGACGGCCGGCGGACTCATCATCCCCGACACGGCCAAAGAGAAACCCCTGGCAGGCAAGGTCGTTGCCGTAGGCCCCGGCACCTCGGAGGTCAAGATGGAGGTCAAGGTCGGTGATCAGGTGCTCTACGGCAAGTATGCCGGGCAGGAGATCCAGATCGACGGCGAGACCTACCTCATCATGAAACAGAACGATATTTTGGCAATCATCTAATTTCGAAGAAGCACTATGGCAAAGGATATTAAATACAATGTTGAGGCGCGCGAACTGCTCAAGGAGGGTGTCGATGCGCTGTCGAACGCCGTGAAGGTGACCCTCGGCCCCAAAGGCCGCAACGTCATTATCGACAAGAAATTCGGCGCTCCGCAGATCACCAAGGACGGTGTGACGGTAGCCAAGGAGGTGGAGCTCGAGGATGCTTTCGCCAACATGGGCGCCCAGATGGTCAAGGAGGTCGCCTCGAAGACCAACGACGATGCCGGCGACGGCACGACGACCGCTACGGTGCTCGCACAGTCGATCATCGGCGTGGGCCTGAAGAACGTGACGGCCGGTGCCAACCCCATGGACCTGAAGCGCGGTATCGACAAGGCCGTGGCCAAGGTGGTGGAATCGCTGCGTGAGCAGAGCCAGGTCGTAGGTTCCGATTTCGGCAAGATCGAGCAGGTAGCCTCCATTTCGGCCAACAACGACCAGAACATCGGCAAGCTGATCGCCGAGGCGATGGCCAAGGTCAACAACGAGGGTGTGATCACCGTCGAGGAGGCCAAGGGCACCGAGACCCATGTCGAGGTGGTAGAGGGTATGCAGTTCGACCGCGGTTACATCTCGGCCTACTTCATCACCGACACCGAGAAGATGGAGGCTCAGCTGGAGAAGCCCTACATCCTGATCACCGACAAGAAGGTTTCGACGATGAAGGAGCTGATGGGCATTCTGGAACCGGTGGCTCAGAGCGGCCGTTCAATGCTGATCATCGCCGACGATGTCGATGGCGAAGCGCTGTCGGCCCTGGTTGTCAACAAGCTGCGCGGTACGCTGAAAATCGCCGCCTGCAAGGCCCCGGGCTTCGGTGACCGACGCAAGGAGATGCTCGAGGATATTGCCGTGCTGACGGGTGCCACCGTGATCTCGGCCG
>CALYBN010000035.1 GCA_944414825.1 uncultured Rikenellaceae bacterium | reverse complement strand
TGATCGCCGGATTTGATGACCTTCACGGCTTCGTCGGCCGTAACGAATTTGATCTGGTTATTCATGTTATGCAGTCAATTTATGATAGTTTCGGACAATTCGGGCTGTAAAATTAGTCATTTATTTTAAAATGTGATTCATTCCTCGCTTTTTATTCTCCATACGCGGCCAAGCGCCACTCCAAGAAACCAACAAAACGTTTGTGGATATAAACATTCTATTCCGTATTTTTAAAATACGCGAAAATAAGCCTGTCCGGGCACAGAGTAGTTTTCCGTCAGGATCCGTCGCCATATGGGTTTGCAAACAACTACTAATCCAAAAAATCGACAAACCTATGAGAGCATTGACAACCACTCTCGCCGTCTGCATTTTCCTGCTAGCCGGCGCATGTACAATTCCTGCATATGCTCAGGAACATTCTATGCAAAGCCAAAGTATTCCAGTTCCGGATTCATATCTCTCAGTCCACAGTGGAGACGGAGGCCTTACAATTTCTGTATCAGGACCTTCTCAATTAACAGAGTTGATCCATATTCTAGATACAAATGGGACCATAATAAAAACATGCACCCTCATAGTATATGATATTAATTGGGTTCCTATTGAAGTACCGGGAATATACATAGTGAAATTGGTATCAACCGGAGAATCTAAGAGAGGTATAGTATCTTAATTTAAATTTCCATGAAACGAGGACTCTCCTTATTGTTGCTTTTGCTGTGCTGGACGGGGTTGTCATTCGGTCAGGAGAAAACCGATGATTCCAAACCGCGACAGGTGCCCATCCATGCACACTCTTTCACACAACAGTTTCCCGATCTATTCATAACCTATAAAGGGATCATCGAAGATTCCATTTCATCAGAACGGCTGCCCGGAGCCATTCTGATCATTACCTCCCCCAGCGGGATGGTGCATGTCAATGAGGCCGGAACAAATGGAGAGTTCTCGTTTTCAACCCTTCGAGAAGACAACCAGACAATGGAAGTCTCGCTCCTGGGCTACCACATTAAACACATGGCCATACCACCTCTCGATCCAGGCAAGGCCGAGAAAGACCTGGGAGTCATCCAATTAGTCCCGGATATACAAGAGATCGACGCCGTCGAGGTCAAAACCCGCGCCATGTTCTTCCGAATTAATGGCGACACGCTCATCTACAACCCCTCGTTATTTCGGACACGTGCCGGAGCCAGTGCCCTTGAGTTGATCTCCGCACTCCCCGGAGCAGAAGTCTCTGAAAGAGGCGTCAAGATCGGGGGCAAGACCGTCGAGCGAACCTACGTAAACGGAGAGACCCTCTACGGCAAAGAGGATCCCTTGGCCACGCTCAAATACCTCCGCGCCGATGAAATACGCCAGATCCTCGCCTACGACGAGATCGACGAAGCCTCGGCGCAAGTCAACGGACGCAAAAACGCACGTCGCCGCCGCGTACTCAACATGCTAACATTCCGACCCATTCAAACCAGTATAGACTTTAACGCCATGGCCGGTGGCGGTGCCGACCTCAACCAGAAACAGATCGGCAAGGGTCGCTACCTCGGCGAGCTGGATTTCAAATATTTCTCATTCAAACGCCGCATCTCGCTCGAGTACATGGGCAACAATCTGGGTATTTCGAACTCCGCTTTCGGTTACAACCGTATCGGCAGCCAATTCGAAAGCATGGACGCAGCCTCCTCCGCCCGGGAGGGAGAAAGCCGGGAACATTCCGTATCGGCATCCTGGACTGAACTGTTGGGTTTGAGCGAATTGTGCGCTGCCTACTCTTTCAACGACAATCGGCATTCGGTGCAGAATATCCTGCACAACGACTATTTCCCGACCAACGACTACCGCTCACGCATCTATGGAGACACTGCCACCAATCGTTCGACACGCTCGCAACACACAGGATTCCTCTCACTTAACCGCGAAACAGGCAAATCAACCCTGAAGGCCTCGGTCTCCGCCACGTTCGACGACAATACCCAGCATAACCGCACAACCTCCCTGCTCAGCGTCGACGACAACATACTCAACCGGCAAACCGTTCAAAACCAAACACGCGACAACGGCTATGACCTGACTTCGATGGTTCAATACTTTCTCAATTTCGGAAAGCGGTTTGGTCTCAACACCCTCTGGAATTTATCTATCCGTGATCATGATACAGACGAAGTGCGCCTCGACACCCTCTCTTCTTCCACGGGTCACTACCTGATAGGGATGTCGGGCGACGGGACCGCTACCAATCTCAACGGGAACATCACTTTCTTCATGACGCCTTCGGAGAAAAACAAAAAAACCGGAAAAGGCGGAACACTAAATCTGGGATACACCCTCCGATACAACCGCAGCCGAAGCAACCAAATGGCTGTCGACCGTTTTTCGGGTATTGTAGACCCTACCCTCACCTTCCGCTACACGAACAGCATCATCAACCACCTGCCCGGCATACAATGGAACTGTAACTCCTCGAAAAACAACATCTCTCTAAGTCTGAAGGCTTCGATCTCCCGTCTGCTGCGTGACGAACGGGTGCCGCTCTCGCCCCAAGCCCAACAGGATTTCTTCGCGCTAGAACCCAACATCATGTTCTCGCACTCATTTGCTCCCATGAAATTGCTCAGTATCGGCTATTCACTCTCCCACTCTCTCCCCTCGCTGGAAATGGTCAGCGACAAACTCAACACGGAGAATCCGCTCCTGCTACAAGGAGGAAATCCCAATCTGAAACAAAGTTATTCAAACAATATCAATATAACATACAATTCGTTCAACCAAAAGAAACAATCGACATTCAGCATCTCGGCCAACGCTCAGATCATGGGGCGCGAACACGTCTTCCGCCAACAGTTCTTCTCCGAAGCCACCTTCCTGCCCCAGTACGACTACACCACGCAACCGGGAGCTACACTGACTACCGTAGCCAACTCCTCCCGGACCACCCTGACCGCCCGGTTCGGGACCAGTTTCAACACACCCCTCACCCCGTTACGCTCCATGCTCTACCTCGAAGCGGGATACAATTACGCACAGAGCCCCTCGTACCTGGGCGAACGCCTCGCAACCGGTTATCGCCACATGCCCGAATTGAAACTCGCCCTGCAAAGCAACTTCTCACAAAAAATCTCAATCAAACTCTTCTCGGTCACGGGGTTCAAGTACGAGACCACCTCCGACAAGAACTACGATCGAGCCATCGATGCCCGGGCCGGCATCGATCTGAAGGCCGACTTCGGCACGCGCCTCTTCTTTGGAACAGCCTATGAACACCACACTTATCGCAGCTATGTCGCTGCGGTGGGCGATTTCCACGCCAATGTATGGAACGCTTTCCTGGGGTGCCGAGTGATGAAAGACAATCGCAGTGAGTTCCGCCTGTCGGTATTCGACATATTGAATCAAAACCGGAATTTCGTTGCCACGATGTACGTGGACCATATCGCCAACCAATGGAAACAGCTATATGCCCGTTATTTCACACTATCGTTCTTCTATCGTTTCCACAAGACCAAATAGAAGGGAAAAGAACCTTGATTGAAACTTTTCCAAACAAAACAGATAAAAATCGTAAGCAAAAAGAGGCTGTTTCATAAAAAATTATTAGATTCGCCCTTGTAAACCTACTGACTTCATCATGGACAAACCTAACATCGTGGAACTGGACGACGTGGTGATCCGGTTCTCGGGCGACTCGGGTGACGGCATGCAACTCACGGGCACCCTCTTTTCCGATACGTCGGCCCTGCTGGGCAACGGTATTTCGACCTTCCCGGACTATCCGGCGGAGATACGCGCTCCGCAAGGGACCGTTTCTGGGGTATCGGGCTTCCAGGTACATTTCGGCAACCGGAAAATCATCACCCCCGGTGACTATTGCGACGTGCTGGTGGCAATGAATCCCGCGGCTCTGAAGGCCAACGCCAAATGGCTGAAAAAAGGCGCTACAATCATCCTCGACGCCGATCTATTTACCGAAAAACAGATCGCACGGGCCGGGTTCACAACCGACGACCCCATCGCCGAGCTAAACCTCGAGCACTACAACATTCTGGCTCCAAGCATCACCTCCATGACCCGCGAGGCATTACAAGGCGTCAATCTCGACCTGAAAAGCGTCACCAAGTGCAAGAATATGTTTGCCCTGGGGATGTGCTTCTTCATGTACGACCGCCCGCTGGAGCATACCGAGCACTACATCGACAAGAAATTCGGGAAAAAGAGCGCCGAAGTGGCCACGGCCAACAAACTGGCCCTCAATGCCGGATACAACTATGCCCACAATACGCACGCCTTCGCCAACACCTACGAAGTACAACCGGCCCGGGATCTTCCCCGGGGCACGTATCGCAGCATCAACGGCAACCAGGCCACGGCGTGGGGTTTCATCGCCGCCTCGGAGAAGAGTGGCCGGCCGCTCTTCTGCGGCTCCTACCCCATCACGCCAGCCACGGTGATCCTCGAAGAGCTGGCCAAGCGTAAAGACCTCGGCGTAAAAACCCTGCAGGCGGAAGACGAGATCGCCGGCATCTGCACGGCCATCGGCGCCGCCTATGCCGGGAACTTCGCCGTGACGACGACCTCAGGCCCCGGACTGTCGCTCAAATCCGAAGCGATAGGGCTGGCCGTGATGACCGAACTGCCGCTGGTGATCGTGGACGTACAGCGCGGCGGGCCCTCGACTGGTCTGCCCACCAAACCGGAACAGGCCGACCTGTATCAGGCACTCTGGGGACGAAACGGCGAATGCCCGCTGGTGGTCATGGCCGCCAGCTGCCCGTCGGATTGTTTCCACTACGCCTTCTGGGCCGGCAAGATCGCCATGGAACACATGACTCCCGTCCTGCTGCTGTCGGACGGCTTCATCGCCAACGGCAGCGAGCCGTGGCGTATCCCCTCCATGTCGGAATATCCGAAGATCAACCCGCCGATCATCACCAAAGCTCCCGAAGGCGGATTCATGCCCTATGCGCGTGACGAGAAACGGCTCGCCCGATCGTGGGCGCTGCCTGGTACGAAAGGCGTCGAGCACCGCGTGGGAGGTCTCGAAAAAGATTTCCTGAAAGGGAGTGTTTCGCACGACCCGAACAACCACCAGCGCATGGTCAATATCCGTGCCGCCAAGGTAGCCCGCGTGCAGGAATTCCTGCCCCGGCAGAGCATCATGGGCCCCACGAAAGGCGACTTGCTGGTCGTGGGCTGGGGAGGCACGAAGGGGCATCTGACCTGTGCCGTCGAGGAGTTGCAGGCCGAAGGCAAAAAGGTGTCGCTGTGTCACTTCAACTTCATCAACCCGCTGCCCAAGGGCGTACGGGAGATCTTCGCCCGATTCAAGAAGATCGTGGTGTGCGAACTCAACAGCGGCCAGTTTGCCGGCTATCTGCGCACCCAATTGCAGGAGTTCCACTATGAACAGTACAACAAAGTACAAGGACTGCCCTTCACCGTCGTGGAACTCAAAGAGAAGTTCAATGAACTGTTAAAGGAGGAATAACCATGAAAGAGGAATATCAATATACGCCCCAGGATTTCAAGAGCGATCAGGAGGTCAAATGGTGCCCCGGATGCGGCGACCACGCCATCCTCAACTCGGTGCTCAAGGCCCTGCCCGTGGTGGCACGCGACCTGCACTACAAACATGAACGCTTCACATTCGTGTCGGGTATCGGATGTTCGTCCCGTTTCCCATACTACATGAATACGTTCGGCTTCCACGGCATCCACGGCCGTGCCGCTGCACTGGCTACCGGTGTCAAGGTGGCCAACCCGAAGCTGACCGTATGGGTCACCACCGGCGACGGCGACTCGCTGGCCATCGGCGGCAACCACTTCATCCACGCCGTGCGTCGTAACATCGACATCAACATTCTACTATTCAACAACGAAATCTACGGCCTCACCAAAGGGCAGTACTCCCCCACTTCAAAACTGGGCAAGGTGACCAAAACATCACCGTTCGGCACGATCGAGCACCCGTTCAACCCGGGTGAAGTGGTACTCGGAGCCCGCGGAACGTTCTTCGCCCGGTCGATCGACATGGAGTTGGAGCTAACGAAGGATTGCCTGGTGGCAGCCGCCAAGCATGACGGCACGTCGGTGGTCGAGATTCTCCAGAACTGCGTCATCTTCAACAACGGCACGCACGCCGACTTCGCCGCCGACAAGGAGACACGGCTGGAGCGAACCATCGTGCTGCGCGATGGCGAAAAGATGATCTTCGGCAAGAATCGCGACAAAGGTCTAGTACAGATCGGCCAGAAACTGATGGTCGTGAAGATCGGCGAAGGGGGCGTCACGATCGACGATATCCTCACGCACAACGTCCACGAGCCCAACCCGGGCGTACACATGATGCTGGTCAACATGAAGTACCCGAACTATCCGGTGGCGTTGGGCGTAATCCGAGACGTACCCGATCACACCTACGACGACGAAGTACGCGATCAGGTGGAGGTGGTGAAATCCAAACGGGCCATCAACTGCGTGGACGACCTGCTCCACAGCGGCGAAACCTGGGAGATCAAATAACGCTCCCGGAAAAGAGGGATATCTCCGCAGGAGAGGGGGGGGGAGTGCGTTGCAACAAAGAAAAAGGCGTTTCTGCAAACAGCCCGCAGGCCGAGACCGGAAAATCGGACAACTCATCTCCAAAAGAGCGATCTGACCCTACGATTACAAGCGGCCCCAAAGTGATCTTCCAGGCAATAAGCCCAGAGGATTAAGCCTACACACGACACGGTAAACAAGACACGGTAAAGATACTCTTCGGAATCCCGTGCTACGCATAAAAACAATTCCCTGCCCGAGTTCGATTCCGGCAGGGAATTGTTTTTTACAGAACCAAACGCTAGACTTGCTTCAGGCTGTCGGACTCACCGTCCAAGTGCTGCTCCGGAGCAGAAGGGTCGAGCAACAACACCCAATCCTCCACATCGAGCCAGCGGCCAAATTTATGCCCCACCTCCGGGAAATGCGACACTCTCCGGAAGCCCAAGCCCGCACACAGCCTCCGGCTGGCCTCATTCGGCACCACCAGGCAGGCAATAACCGCATGTACGCCTCTCTCAGGCAAAACCTCCAACAGTGCCTGCATCAACCGACGCCCCAACCCCAGGCCGGTAAAGCCGGGTGCCAGGTAAACGGAACACTCCACCGTCGGTTCGTAGGCCGCCCATCCCTTCCACGGATGTACACAACAATATCCCACGACCACACCGTCACATTCGCACACCAGATATGGATACCGTCGTGCGATCTGCTCTACCCGCGCCTGCATCTGCGGCTCGTCGACCGGTGCCATTTCGAAAGAGATCACCGTATGCTCCACATAATGGTTATAGATCCGGCAAAGAGCCCCAATATCGGAGGGGCGGACTGCTCTCATAATCTCTTTCATCGGTCTACTCCACCTCTTCAATCAGAAAAACGGCACTCTCGCCACACTTCTGCAACTTGGGATTGATCCCCTCGCGGATCAGATAATCCCCGCCAAATAGTTTTCCATTGCCCCAGAAGGAGGATTTCCGCGTATTCAGTTCCGTAATCCGGTAGCGTTTCTCCGGGTCCAAACCCCGCAAGCGGAAACGTGGTGTCACAGTCCGCCCCTGATATTGAAGGCAATAGCCGTAAGCTACGGCCCGTTTCTTATCCTTGCTGACGTACATCAACGAATAATAGCCCGTCCCGGCATAAGGCGACTCGATCCGATACAGATCTCCGAACATCACCAGGTCGCGAATCCGTTTGTAATCGGCAATTGCCCCTTTGGCCATTTCTCGCTCCTGTTCGCTCATCTGCCGCGGCTGCAACTCCATCCCCAGACGGCCGCTCATGGCCAGATCAAACCGGAATTTCAACGGCATCACATTCCCCGTCTGGTGGTTCGGGCTGGCCGACACGTGGGCGCCGGTCACCAGAGCCGGATAGATCAAATTCGTCCCGTACTGGATATAGACCCGGCTCAGGGCATCGGTATTGTCACTCGTCCACACCTCCTGATGGTACTTGAGCGCGCCGTAATCCACACGGCCACCACCCGACGAACAGGCCTGCACGATGACCCGGGGATATTTGGCGCGGATGCGTTCATACACGCTGTACAGCCCCTGGATGTAATCCACCCAGAAGCGTTCCTGCTGATCATCGGGCAGATACTCCGAGCCGACATTCTCCACATGGCGGTTTGCATCCCACTTGATATAGGTAATATTCGGCGACTGCTGCATCACCCCGTCAAATACGCCAAAGACAAAATCCTGCACCTCGGGATTGGTCAGGTCCAACAGCCATTGTGATCGTATGGTCGTTGCAGTGCCGCCCTTGCTGCGAACAATCCAATCCGGATGGCGCTCCGCCAGTTCGCTGCGGGGGTTGACCATCTCCGGCTCGATCCAGATACCGAACCGCAACCCCTTCGACACGGCATAATCGGCCAGATAGCCTATCCCTCGGGGTAATTTTGCATGATTGACCTCCCAGTCCCCCAAGCCGCCTTTGGCATCATTGCGCGGGTATTTATTCCCGAACCAACCGTCGTCCAACACGAACATCTCCAGTCCCATCTCGGCGGCATCGTCGATCATGTCGGTCAGGGTCTTTTCGTCAAAATCGAAATAGGCGCCCTCCCAACTGTTCAGCAGCGTCGGACGGATGGTCTGGGCATCATACACCTGATAGTTGCGGGCCCAGTCGTGCAGGTTCCGCGTCACACCGCCCGCTCCTTCACAGGAATAGGTAAAGACCATCTCCGGAGTCCGGAACGACTCCCCGGGAGAGAGCCTGTACTCCGAGGCATAGGGGTTGATCCCGGCAGAGATATAAAGCTCATTGGATTCATTCATCTCGAAATTAAGCCGGTAGTTCCCGCTCCAGGCCAAAGCACCGCCGATCACCTCGCCGTAGTTTTCATCCATCGGCCGATCGAGCGCTAGCAGAAACGACGGATTCTCGTGATGGGTCGTACGCACACCCTTCCGGCTCTCGACACTCTTGATCCCGTGGGTCAACAACGTCTCCTCCAACGTCATCTCCTGGGCCCAGGCGCCATGGAAATGATTCAGGTAGTATTTCTGGGCCTTGACGGGCAAGAATGCCGAATAGTAGTGATGCAGCACCACCGTTTTCTTTTCGTGATTGGTGATCTCCACCCGTTCTGTAATCACATTCTCGCGGGCATACGTTCGGAAGATCAGCTTCACCTCCAGCGGGTAGAACCGATCCCGAAGCAGCACCGTGGTCTCCGTCACATTAGGATCGGAACTGTCGGTTGTCGTAGCACCGACATAGATCAGTTCGGTATTCAGATTGCCGTCGGCATGGGTCATCCGCAGAGCCGGATAGAGCAGGTTCCGGCCACCGGCAGCCGCATAAGCCGGATCATCGGTCCCGTAATCCGCCCGACGGTAGGTCTGTTTATTGCGAAAAGGCGACACGTCGGCCAGGCGGGGTCCAAAATAGTGGAACATCAGGCTGCTGTCCGAAGCCGTTCCCAACACCAACGACAAGTCGTCGGTCTGCACATTCAACACACTCTTCTCCGGCCGATCCGCAGCCTGAAGGTTCAGGCACGGCCACAATACGGCAAGCAAAAGTAATACGCTTCTCATCACATCTTTCATTCTTTTCATACGAACACATCTTATTTGGGTTAAACAGAGTGGCCCCGAATGCAACTCTCCCGCCTACGGGTGAAAGCGGCTTCTTCCACTCGATCCGAGAGCCACAAAAACTCGCTGAACAAATATAGGGAATTTTCCCGCAAACAAGGAACGCCCCAACAGAGGATGTTCAAAATAATTATGGTATATTTGTCGGATGGGAAAAATCAAAGCCGTTTTCAATTGGAGCGGAGGGAAAGACTCTGCACATGCTCTGTTGCGCATCCTGCAAACAGGGGAATATGATATTGTGGCTCTGCTGACCCTGTTCGACCAGGACTCCCATCGTTCCACCGTCCATGGTATTCCGCTACCGCTCCTGCATGCCCAGGCGGAGCATATCGGGATTCCGCTCCACGTCATCGAGCTGAAGCCGGAGGGGAATATGGTAAATGATGCGGAGTCGATGCGGCTGGCAACGGAGCATTTCAAACCGCAGGGGGTGACTCACTTCATCTTCGGAGACATCGCGCTGCACGACGTCCGCACCTATCGCCGCCAACGACTGGCTCCCTATGGCATCGAGGTGGTCGAACCTCTCTGGGATCAATCGTCCGAGACCATCATGGAGACCTTCCTGACCTCGGGACTGAAAAGCGTCGTCGTCACGACCATGGCCGACCGGCTGGATGCTTCGGCAATCGGACGCACCGTTGACCGCGCATTCATCGACGCGCTCCCGGCAGGGGTGGATCCGAACGGTGAAAACGGCGAATACCATACATTCTGCCACGCAGGTCCGATCTTTCGCACTCCTGTTCCCTATCAGCTGGGAGCCCCTACATTCAAAAGCTACGAGATCCGGCTCAGTGACGGCACCCGGCAAACTTTCTCCTATTGGAATGCTGATCTGACAACCAGGTAGTTGCGAACACACAGAGGGTTCTCAGACCATTTCAGGACTGCCTTGCAACCCCGTCCGCTGAGCACAAAAAAACGCCGCACGATTGTATCATGCGGCGCTGTCGTTGTACTGAATAGGGGAATCGAACCCCTATTTGCAGAATGAGAATCTGCCGTCCTAACCGTTAGACGAATTCAGCTCGGTTTTGTGGTGCAAAGATAGGCAAAAAAACATTCCCTCCAAATACCTGCTCGATTTTTTTCGCAGAATACCGTTCCAACCGGCTATTTCACACGTTCGATTTCTCTGTAAGCACCTAAGAATCAAGCTTCGCCACCACCCAAAAAAGCAGAAAGAGTCGGGCATCGAAATTCGAAACCGTTGCCAAGCAATTTACGCGGGATCACACATGGCCCCGAGGCAAACAACTCTGCCGCCTCGCCATACCACAGCCGAAATACCCACAAAGGAATCGACACTCGCCACCGGTCGCCATAATACCGCGCCAACGCATCCGTCAGACCGGCATTGGTCGTTCGTTGCGGAGCTACAAGGTTGATCACGCCGAACAGTGCTTCGTGGGTCATGATAAATTCCACAACCCGTGCCATGTCCTGGAGAGCAATCCAAGCAAAGGCCTGATGTCCCGATCCGATTCGGGTTGCAATTCCCATCCGGAAAGGTTTCGCCATACGCGGGAATGCTCCGCCCCGTTGATCCAACACAATACCCAAGCGTACAATCGACAGTCGCACATCACCCGAAACCCGCCGAGCCTCTCGCTCCCAGCCCACACACAAATCAGCCAAAAAACCCTCTCCCCGATTCCCGTCGAATTCATTCCGACAAAAAGCGGGATCATAATATCCCACCGCCGAAGTCGAAATAAATACGGATGGTTTACGTTCCAGGGCATTGATCGCCTCCACCAGACGATGGGTCGTCCCGATGCGGCTCTCCCACAGTTCCCGTTTATAGGCCTTTGTCCAACGATGATTAATGGGTGCCCCGGCCAAATTGATCACCGCATCACACCCTCTCAACAGTGCGGCTCGTCGTCCGAGTGTTTCACCTGCGTCAGGACCGTCGGCAAAAAAATCACGGCCCAATGGCACAATCCAATGTCCCTCAGAGGTAAAATATCTTACCAGATAGGATCCAATAAACCCCGATGCTCCGCTAATGGCTATTCTCATAGTTCCTGAATTTGACAGAACGATTCCTGCAACAAATCCCAAGAACAAAACAAATGCCACACTCTCCGTCCCCTAACAGCGGAAATTTCTCTACGTCAACAACCTCCTACTTTTCGAACGAGAAGCGATAGCGGAAACGGCTATTGGGTGCTGAATCGCCATATTTCATACATTCGCAAATATCGCCGCTCTCCACGCTGTTGTCGATCCATTTAAAATCAATCGTAAAACGATTCGGATCGGAGATACCCAACGCTGCCAACGGCACAGCCACCTCCAGTTCATTCTCATGCATCGCATAATCAATCTCCCGGTCACTGCCCCAACTCCATCCACCGAGCGAACTCTGCAGATAGGTTTTCGTCGAACTCTTTACCTTATTGTTCACCACATAACCGAAGCCCTCCCAATCCGGGATATTCTGATTCTCCACACTGATAAACAGACGCATCCATTTGCTGTCGGTATAAGGAGTCAGCGCCTTATCCGTACGAACATAGAAGTAAAGGTTCGTTCCATCAGTGGCCACCTTCGCCATCACAATATCGTTACGTCCCGAATTATCTACCAGGCGGCCAACTCGGCCCCACCCAAAGTGGTCACGGTCGGTCACATCACCCCGATTATCGGCATATACGGCCGTCACATCTGCCCAATCCTCCATCGCTCCATCCACGGAGATCGCCACCGTATTCTGCTGAGGACGCACACGGTTCACGCCTTTGAATTTACGGATAAAGTCTACCATGTAGTAATAGTAATTATCTCGGAATCCGTCTGCGACAGGCTCCAGATCGCGGCTGAACTCATGGTTGTACTGATCGACAAAATAGGTTCCTCCCTCCTCGAGAGGTTTACCCAAGAACTCATCCCAATCGGAAGAAAGGCCCCGGATTTGACGCTGTGCTACCCATTCGTTCCATCCGGTGATGAAAACAAAATCGGGGTCAACCTCCAGAGCGCGCTGACACTGCAAACTAAAGTAACGTCCCATGCCGGACTCCTCCTCCGATGGGTTCTCAGGTTGCGTGCCGTTCGGGTATTCCCCCTGGTAGCTTCGGCCCAGATTCTTATGAGGATGCGTCGCCGGCATGACGGAGATTGCTTCCGCCTTTCCATTCTTCAGGCCGGGACTCTGTGGATAATAATCCCCCCAACACCACTTACCCTCGCCATCGCCGAACCACTTCAGTCCGGAATCAAACCAGGCATAACGCATCGTGAAATAGTTTGCCACGGTCGGATCGTAGTTCTCCTCCAGAGGGGCCAGGATCAAGGGCTTTCCGTCCCACTGGAACCACAATGGAGCATATTTGGCATTCGCATAAAAATTGTCGAACAGGGTTTTCACAGTCTGCGGAGCTGAAGCATTCGTCACGAAAGCGATTTGCGGTGTCGGATTCCCCTCCTCCTGCATCTCAAGATAGAGGTCACACAAGTTCCGCACGGTCTCTTCATAACAGAAGGCGTTGGTCACATCCACCAGGATTACATCGATACCGGCATCGGTAAGCATCTGTGCATGTTTGCGCAGAACCCAATTATCATCCGACACATAGTAGTCGAAATAGGGCTTCCCCCAGTGGTGGAATACCTGAAACGGTCCGTAAGCCGGATTCGAGGGATTTTCCCGAAGCAATTCCGTAATATCGTACGGGCTTTGCGTATCGGTAACAGCCGGGGTGGCCGGACCTGGGGTATAAGGCCCCGCCTGGTCATACCCGTGCGAACCGTGCCAGATAAAATAGAAAATACCGACCTTTTTCGCCGGTCGGAAAGCCGGATATTCGTCATCAAACAGAATTTTCTGCCCAGAAGCGTATTCAGCCGTCCAAGAACTGGCTCCATAGGCCGTAGCAGAAACCTCCGTCGGAGCAGAAGGGACAACAGGAGACGGACCTTCCGGAAGATCGTCGGCACTATTTTTTCCACATCCGGCACAAAGTGAGAACAGAAATGATGAAAAAGCAAAAAGGGTAAAAGTAGATTTTAACATATTTTCAATAAGATAAGTTTTAGGTTAATCTAAATTCAGTAAAAAAACACACATAAACATAAAAAATTTTATCGGAAAGAGAAAATCTTTACATAAAAAGACAATATTTTCTCCTCATCAGGCCAAAGAAAGTCATTGGAAGGCTCAAAAGGATTCGCTACCTTTGTACATTACATACATTTAACTAACGATCATTTCTGTGGCCAGAAAAAAAGCAAATTATCCTCTGATTGAGGGTCTTGAAATAACTACCCTCGCTGCCGAAGGCAAAGCGATGGGCCGATATAATGACATGGTGGTCTTCGTCCCGATGACCGTCCCGGGTGACGTGGTCGACGTCCAGATCCGCAGCAAACGCCGCCGCTTCATGGAGGGCTATGTGGTGCGTTACGTAAAGCAATCACCGTTGCGCGTGGAGCCCATGTGCGAGCACTTCGGCGTATGCGGCGGCTGCAAATGGCAGAACCTGCCCTATGAGGAGCAACTGAAATTCAAACGCGAGCAGGTGTGCGACCAACTCCGCCGCATCGGTAAGATCGAACTGCCGGAAATCGCCCCGACGCTCCCCTCCGAGAAGACGACCTTCTACCGCAACAAGCTGGAATTCACCTTCTCGGCCAAGCGCTGGATGACCTCCGAAGAGGTGGCCGGCGAGGAGGCAATCAAGGATCCCGAAGCGCTGGGTTTCCACATCCCGGGCATGTTCGACAAGGTGTTGGATATCCGTAAATGCTGGCTGCAGCGCGACCCGTCGAATGAGATACGGCTCGAGGCCAAACATTTCTGTCTGGACCACGGCTATGCCTTCTATGACATCCGGACCCACACCGGTCTGATGCGCAACCTCGTCATACGCACCGCCTCGACAGGCCAAATCATGGTCATTGTGGTCTTCGCACAGGACGACCAGCGGAAAATCACCTCTTTGCTCGACCGTCTTGCAACGAAATTCCCCGAAATAACATCTTTAATGTACGTAGTGAACACCAAACTGAACGACTCGATCGGTGACCAGGAAGTGATTCTTTACCGCGGTTCCGACCATATTTTCGAGGAAATGGAGGGTTTGCGGTTCAAGATCGGACCCAAGTCCTTCTACCAGACCAACTCAGCCCAGGCCTACAAACTCTACAAGGTGGCCCGTGATTTTGCCGACCTGCGCCCGGAGGATACGGTCTACGACCTCTACACCGGCACCGGCACCATCGCCAATTTTGTAGCCCGGCAATGCGGCAAGGTTATTGGGGTGGAGTACGTCCCGGAGGCGATCGACGACGCCCGGGTCAACTCGGAGATCAACGGAATCGGCAACACACGGTTCTTTGCAGGCGACATGAAGGATGTACTGAGCGACACGTTCATCGCAGAACAGGGGCATCCGGATGTGGTGATCCTCGATCCGCCGCGTGCAGGCATCCACCCCGATGTAGCGGAAACGATCCTGCGGGCAGCTCCCGACCGCATCGTCTACGTCAGTTGCAATCCGGCTTCACAGGCGCGGGACTTGGCCATTTTCGATCCGGCCTACCGTGTGGAACGGGTACAACCGGTGGACATGTTCCCCCATACGCACCACGTGGAGAATGTTGTGAAACTGGTGCGGCGATAAGTTCACACACAGTCCGTCCTTCAAACCGTCTGCCCCCAAAGACACAATGGACGACACACAACAACATAACAAACCATTAACTAAAAACTGAAAGATTATGAAAAAGATGATTCTGGCTCTCGCCGTCGTGCTGATGACCGCCGGAGCCGCATGGGCACAACTTCCCTGCGCAGGACAACAATACGAAAACTACATACAGGTAACCGGCAAGGCCGAAAAGGAGATCGTCCCGGATCAGATCTACATCCGAATCGTCATCAACGAGAACGACAATAAAGGCAAGGTTTCGCTCGAGGCTCAAGAGCGCAACATGATCTCGAAACTCAAATCACTGGGCATCGACACCGAAAAGAACCTCAAGGTGGGCGATATGAGCAGCGATTTCCAGCAGTTCTGGCTCCGCAAGAATGCCGTCCGCACTACGGCAACCTATCAGTTGCTGGTAACCAGCGCGCAGAAGATGGCCGAGGTGTTCCAGGCCCTGGAGAGTATCGACATTTCGAACCTCAGCGTCACAAAGATCACTCACTCCAAACTTCAGGAGCTTACGAACGAGGTACGGATCGAAGCCATGAAAAACGCGCAGCAGATCGCCCAGTCACTGGCTGAAGCCGTAGGGCAGAAAGCCGGCCGTGCCATCTACATCGCCGACTACAACAACGACATCCTCAACACGGCCAACAACGTCATGCTGGCCCGCACCAAGAGCACCATGATGGATGCCGAAGCGGGAAGCATGCCCGAAGAGCAGCTGGAATTCCGCAACATCAAACTGAAATACTCCGTCAGCGCCAAATTCGCTCTCGAATAAAGCAGAGTGACATCGGTGCACACATGG
The DNA here is from genome assembly GCA_944414825.1 of uncultured Rikenellaceae bacterium. GTDB lineage: Bacteria > Bacteroidota > Bacteroidia > Bacteroidales > Rikenellaceae > CALYBN01. The sequence goes on along the minus strand of CALYBN010000035.1, from coordinate 2,900 downwards.
ATTTCTCCCCCGAAATAGCATCCACCGGGGACGGGTCGCATACCCTGCGGCATCCCGTCCTGGGGGATGCTTATCATTCCCTCCACGGGGCTGTGGCAGAATCCCTTCATATCTATGTGCGTAACGGATTCGAAAGCTGGCCACAGGAGCAGGCCCGCATTCTGGAAGCCGGATTCGGCACGGGTCTGAATGCCCTGCTCACCCTGCACAGCGCAGAGGAGCACCACCGAAAGGTCGACTACACCAGCGTGGAGCTCTACCCTGTTCCGCTCGGCACGGCCCGACAATTGTGCTATGCCTCCGATCCGCACTTTCTCTCACTGCACGAGGCGCCCTGGGAGGAGTGGTGCCTCATCAGCCCCGGATTCCGACTGAAAAAGAGGCTATGCGATTTGGTAAATGCAAGTTTTGACACTATATTTGATATAGTCTACTGGGATGCCTTCGCCCCCGATACCCAATCGGAATTATGGAGCGAAACATTGTTCCGCCGGGTGAGGGATCAGATGGCACCGGGAGGGATTCTGCTCACCTATTCGGCCAAAGGCGACGTGAAACGGGCCTTGCGCAGCGCCGGATTCGACGTAGAACGACGCCCCGGAGCCCCCGGCAAACGACACATGATCCGAGCAACCAAGATTTGACGACCATGGATAAGACTTTCAGTTTCCACTACGAACACTACCAACGGCCGGAAGAGATGCCAGATAGCGACCGCGAACTGGTGGAACGCGCTAAGGAAGCCTGCGCCAGCGCCTATGCCCCCTACTCCGGCTTCAACGTGGGAGCCGCAGCTCGTCTGCGCAGTGGCAAGATCATCACCGGCAGCAATCAGGAGAGCGAGGTTTTCCCGGCCGGCGTATGCGCCGAACGGAGCCTGTTGTTCCATCACCAAAGTCACTACAAAGACGACCCGATCGTGACGCTGGCCATCGCCTCTCGGCCCGATGAACGGGAATGCTATCCGTGCGGCATCTGCCGGCAGGTGCTGTGCGACACCGAAAAGCGGCAGGCAACCCCGATCCGCGTCATTATGGCCGGGCGAGAAAGTGCTACCGTAGTGGCCAGTCCGCGCGATCTACTACCGTTCCTGTTCCAATTGTAAGCCATCACCGTGCCATGTTCCAACCCACCGACATCCTCTACGAAGACAACCATCTGCTGATCGTCAACAAACACTCCGGCGATCTGGTACAACCCGACCCGGAAGGTCACAGCGCCCTGGAGAACGAAATCAAGGAGTACATCCGGCAGCGCGACCACAAACCGGGCGCCGTCTTCCTAGGGGTGGTCCACCGCATTGACCGTCCGGTGAGCGGCGCCGTGCTGTTTGCCAAAACAAGCAAAGCCTTGACCCGCCTCAACGAGATGATCAAAAGCCGACAGGTCGACAAACGCTACTGGGCCATCGTGGAGCAACGACCCGCCGAGCCGGAGGGAGAACTGTGCCACTATATCCTGCGCGACAGCCGCAGCAACCGCTCTCGAGCCTGCGACAGGCCTGTCCGTGATGCCAAAGAGGCCCGTCTGCGTTATCGGCTGCTCGGGTCAAGCACAAACTACCATCTGCTCGAGATCGAACTGCTCACCGGGCGTCATCACCAGATCCGGGCCCAGCTCTCGCGGATCGGGTGTCCGATCCGTGGCGACCTGAAATACGAAGCCCGACGTTCGAATCCCGACGGCGGCATCTCTCTTCACTCCCGCTCGCTGGAATTTATCCATCCGGTCAGCAAAGACCCCATACGGATCATAGCCCCCGTCCCAGCCAGCGACAACCTGTGGCAATATTTCGAAAGTCAGCAATCACTAAACCTATGAAACACAACCACCCCCGAATCAGTGTTATCATGCCGCTATACAATGCGGAAAAATTTGTTGCAGAGAGCATTGAAAGCATCCTAGGACAAACCTTCCAAGATTTCGAACTGATCATCATTAACGACTGTTCGACCGACAACTCCTGGGAGGTTGCATGCTCATACGCCAAACAAGACAGTCGGATCCATCTCCTGCAGAACGAAACCAATCAAGGCGCCGCCGACACCCGTAACCGAGGTCTCGATATTGCACAGGGAGACTTCATCACGTTCATGGATGCCGACGATCTGATCGCTGCAGAACGTTTCGAGCGCCTGCTGGCCTACTTCAACCAACATCCGGAGGTAGACCTCTGCGGCACCTATTATGCCATATTTCACAACAACAAAGCCAGCGCCCAACTGGTCCGTACTCCTATCTCGCACGAACAGATCGTTGTCGGGATGTTATTCGGCTGTCCGTTCGCCCCGACGGTCATGATGCGCAGCGAGGCTTTCAGATGTTCCGGAGTGCGATTCCAGAAATCGATGGCTGAAGACTTTCTGTTTTGGGTCGAATTGTCAGGCCACATGCGCATGGCCAACCTCCCCGAATGTCTCTCCTTTTATCGCCGATGGGACGGCCAGATCTCGACTCGCGCCGAAGATGCACAGACGGCCAGTGCCCAGGAGATTCTCCGCAACTACCTCCATCAATCGCTCGGCATCGAACTGAACGACCATGAGGCTCAACTCTATACCTTCTTTTCCCAAAGCAAAGGCCATCCAGATCGCTCGGAACTGAAAAACTATCGTAACCTGTTGTTACGGTTGTACCGCACCAACGCTCAGGTCGGACGGTTCAATCGCCGAATCCTGAAGAAACAGCTTCTGCGCCGTTATAAAGTAGCCTGCCGGCGTTTCTACCCTTCATGGCAGGCCAAAATCATGAAACGCCTTTTATCCTATCGGTTATGCTTCTGAGCATCATCATTCCGCTGTATAATCTGGAGGGGTACATCGAAGGCTGCATCCGCTCCACACTGGTGCAGGACCTGGCGGCCGAAGAGTACGAGGTGCTGGTCATCGATGACGGCTCCT
>CALYBN010000034.1 GCA_944414825.1 uncultured Rikenellaceae bacterium | reverse complement strand
TTCTGCAAACGGCCCCGATAACGGATCGTATACTGGAACGACTGGTCGCCGTTCTCGCCGAAGCTACCCGTAGCGGCCTCAAGGTTCTGCTCGGCCAGAACATTGGTAATGTCCGACGGAACCAGTTTATACTGCGACATCACATCCGGTTTGAGCCAGATACGCATCGAGTAGTCCGAGCCCCACACCATAGCGTCACCCACGCCCGGGACACGCATGATCTGCGGCCGAACGTTGATCTGCAAGTAATTGTTCAGAAAGATAGCATCATACGAATCATCCGGACTCGTCAGCGTGAAGATCAGCAGCATAATGGTCTGACGCTTCTGTGTCGTCACGCCGATCTGCGTCACCTCAGCCGGCAGCAGACCCGTGGCCATCGAAACCCGGTTCTGTACATTCACGGCCGCCATATCAGGATCGACTCCCTGTTGGAAATAGACCGTAATGGAAGCACTACCGTCGCTGGTCGCCTCGGAGGTCATATAAGTCATGCCTTCCACACCATTGATCTGCTCCTCGAGCGGAGCCACCACGCTGTTCAGCACCGTTTGGGCGTTGGCACCCGTGTAGGTAGCTGACACGCGGACCGTCGGGGGCGCGATATCCGGATACTGGGAAACGGGCAGTGACACCAGACCCAGAATACCCAGAATCACGATAATAATGGAAATAACCGTCGACAGTACAGGACGGTTTATGAATCTGTCCAGTTTCATAGTTTACTCCTCTTTAGCTTTAGGGGCAACTACTGCGGCTGCCTCCACAGGTTTGACGGCCATACCATTGCGCAGTTTGGCAACGCCTTCGATAACGACCCGGTCGCCTACCTGCAGGCCGGAAGTCACGATATAATCCTTACCGTCATCGAGCGGATAGACCTCGATCTGGGTACTCTTGACCACATTCCCTGTATCCAGAACATAGACATATTTCTTATCCTGAATCTCATACGTGGCATTTTGGGGCACCATCACAACATCCTCAAACTCATATGGGATCAACACCTTTCCCGAACCGCCGCTTCGCAACAAGGTCGCCTTGTTCGGGAAAACGGCACGCATGCTGGCCGCACCGGTCGAGGGGTCGATCACCCCGCTGACCACATCCACCTTACCCATCTGCGGGTAAATCGTATTATCGACCAACTGCAACTCGATAGCCGGCATTTGATCCATCGCCTCTTTCAAGGTGGCACTCGAACGCATCATCTCGAGCAGTTGTTTCTCATTCATCGAAAAGTAGACGTACATCTCCGAAATATCGGATACGGTCGTCATCGGCGTGGCCATCGACGGATTGACAAGGCTCCCGACACGATACGGAATCGTCCCGATCACACCGTTGGAAGGACTCTTCACCTCGGTATACGACAGATTGTTCCGGGCATTGATCAGTTGAGCCTCGGCTTGTGCCAGAACAGCCTTCTGACTGGCCAGGGTATTTTCGGCCATTTGGAGGTCGTATTCACTGATGATATTTTTCCGTTGCAACTCCCGTTTGTTCTGGGCAGTCAATTCGGCAGTCTCCACATTGGCTTTAGCCACGTTCACATTCGCCTCGGCCACCTCCAGCGCCGCCTTATAAGGCACCTGATCAATGATAAACAAGGTTTGGCCCGCACGAACCACTGCACCCTCGTCAACGCACATCCGAGTAATGAAACCCGACACATTGGGACGAATTTCGACATCCTGTTTTCCGCGGATCGTTGCCGGGAAGGAACGTTTCAACTGAGCTGATCCGGCCTCCAAGGTCTCTACTGCATATTCTTGCGGCCCTGCATTTCCTGTGGCGGTTTGCCCTTTGCATGCCATCATCAGGAATGACAGAAGCGGAATCGCAACCAGTTGCATCCCGAGCAACACATCCTTTTTCAATTTCGTCTTCATATTATAAATCCTCATAATTAGTTCCAATGCCAGAAAAACAACGCCGCAAATATACGACTAAATTTTAAATTTTGGCCTCCGGAAGATTTTCCCCAGAGGCCAAAACAGACGCCCTTTCGTCGGGAGAAATGGTATATTTTTCCAAAATGAACAAGAATCCTACATGCCCATTTCCATCTGTTGTTGGTACATGCCGCCGCCGTCACTCGGCTGGACTTGACGCCCCTTCATACCGCCCTGTTTCATATTGCCGAAACTGTACGTAAGAGTGAAGCGCGCCACACGGCCTCCGAACCAGTTGCGCGAATCCTGCCGGAAACCGCTTCCCGAAGTCACCGCATGCCACTTGCGGGAATTAAACACGTCGCGAACGCTGACACTGAAACTCAACTTGCGATCCAGGAACGACTTGCGCAGACCGGCATCTACCGAATAGCTGGCCTTGCGATACCCCTGTGCGATCACACGCCGGGCATCATAGCGTCCGGTCAGCTGCAATGAAAAGGAGTACGGCAGGGTAAAGTCCGCGATCATCCGTGCATTCCACGAGAAATCCTCACTGCCTCGGCCAGTCACAGGCTCCCCATCCTGGAGCGGATAGTAGATAAATCCATCCAACTTATAATAGTAGAATTCCACGGTAGTCGTCAGGTCGAAGAACGAAGCGATGCCGTTCTTGGCCACAAACTCTGCTCCTGCAGACTGTGACTCGGCCACATTCTCATAAGTACCTTTCATCACCTCGCCATCGCGGTAACTGATCCGCTGGATCACATCGTTCGTATTGCGATAGTAGAGCGAGGCCGAGAAGGTGTGTTTGTCCCAGTTCTTGATATAATTCAACTCAAAGGCATTGGAGAACTCCGGTTGCAGAGCCGGATTACCATAGGAGATGTTGGTCGAGTCAGTCACATTGACGAACGAATTGAGTTGCCCGCCCCACGGCCGTGAGATACGACGCGTGTAGTTCACCTGCAACTCATTGTCGCCGGGCAACTGATAAGAGAGGAACACGCTGGGGAACAAACTGAAGTAGTCCTTCTCAAAGGGTGTGACATCACCTTTGGCCTCTCCGTAGGCCAGCGACCGCGTATTGATGCGCGAATACTCGCCCCGCAGACCTGCTTGGTAGCCGAACTTACCGATACGGCCCGAATAGGTGGCATAGAGCGCCTGGATGTCCTGATTGTAATAGAAGCGATTATATAGCTGAGTCTCGGGGACGGCACTGGCGGCATCGGCTCCGGAGATGGTCTCCACGGGGCTGTTCTCCCGCGAGAAGGTTCCCTTATACCCGGCCTCCAGTTTGCTGTTCTCACTGAACTGGTTCACATAATCGGCCTGCACCTCCCAGTTCTGCATGCGCATGTCGCTCTCCTGCTGCTGATAGGAGGTCGTCTCATGGCCATCGGCAAAAACCGACCGTTGATTATAGATCGTCGTGTTATCCATCCCCCAGCTATTGTAGGATCCCATGATATCCAGGCTACTGGTCTTGCTGAACTCGCGTTTGTAGCCCAACTCAACGTTTCCGCCATTCATCGAACTGTTCTGACGGCCGATCCGCTCACTTCCAGGGTAATACCCCGTCATATCACCATCATAGAAAATAGACGTATTGCGTTTGCTGTCACCGAACATACCAAAACCTCCCACCGTAATGTGATCCTTGAGCGTCGGGCTGTACGTGGCACCGGCGCGGAAGAAGAGCGGAGTTCCCTTGCTGTCACCCTCCGAGCGCTGATTCAGATATGAGGTCTGATTCCCCGCATCGTCCAGATTGGTCCGCAGGTTATTGCCTCCGTTCTCAAACGAATGGTAGCGCACACCAAATCCGGCATAAGCTTCGAGTTGGCCGCTGCTGTAATTGATATTGGCACTCCCCGAATAGCCGCCCTCAGTATCGGCACCGGCCTGTACACTACCATAATAACCCGCCTGACGGTTCCGCTTCAGGACGATATTGATAATACCGGCCGTACCCTCGGGGCTGTATTTGGCCGAAGGGTTGGTGATGACTTCGACCCGTTCGATGTTCTCGGCCGGAATCTGCTCCAGGATCTGTCCCCGGTTATCGGCCGTCAGTCCGGACGCCTTACCGTTGATCCAGACCGTAACACTCGTGCTGCCTCGCAGTGAAATCTGGCCCTCGTTGTCCACCTCCACGGAAGGAATATTCCCCAGCACCTCGCTGGCCGAACCGCCTGTGGTGGCAAGGTTCTGGTCGACATTAAACACCTTCTTATCGATCTCGAAACGCATCTGTGAACGCTTACCCGTGACCACCACCTCGTTCATCACCTGGCTGTCTTCGGTCAAGGCCACGGTCTGCAGATTGACACTACGCACCTTATCCGAAATGGTGAAATCTTTCTCGAAAGTTGTATAACCCAGAAAAGAGATCCCGACCGTATAGTCGCCATTGGTCAGTCCCTCCAGACGGAACATACCGGTCTGATCGGTCACGGCACCCTTCACTTGCGTCTGCATACCAGCCTTTCGCACTACAACATTCACATACTGAATCGGTTCCTTGGTTTTGGCATCCACCACTTTACCCCGTAAAACACTGGTGCTTACCTCCGCATCAACAGCCAATAAAGGCCACGCACACAACAAGAACAAAACTGTCAAGATCGATCTTTTCATAATCATTACCGTATCATATTTTTATCATATTTCTACTCGGCCGGGCCTACTTTTCCTCTCCGGCGCGTGATTCTCCAAAAGGATGTGACCTCATCCGCAAATCATCGTACCCATCTGCAAAACAAGGGCATATCGGCACCAACTCCTTCACGCCCACGTTCTGCGAACGGAAAATTTTCCAGAATAGTATGCGAAGCCATCTTTTTGCTCATTTTTATGAGACAGCACAGCGCCATTTGCCATTTTTTTTCGAAGCGCAAAGATAAGAATAATCACCAGAAATAGAACCTTACGTTCTCTCTGTCGAGAAAAATATTAATCTTTTCTTTACACTTTTCTAACCTTTACGCAACAAGCAGGAGCTACTTTTGGGGGATCAAATCAGAGAAAACAAGCATCCAAAATGTCACTTATGAAACACTTGAGATTCACGGTCATTTGCATCTCGGCACTTCTGCTGGGGCTGCTTTCCACCCAGCACACCGGAGCCACGACGCCCTCCGAACCGGCCGTTCGCAACATCATTTTCATGGTCGGAGACGGCATGGGATTCGCTCACCTCACCGCATTCTTGCTGAACAAGCAGAACAGGCCGATTGCCATGGAGCGGGCCCAAGCCACTGGTTTCGTCAGGACCCATTCTGCCAACAACCGCGTCACTGACTCTGCCGCAGCCAGTACAGCACTGGCCACCGGTCACAAGACCAAAAACCGATCCATCAGCGTCGACACGCTGGGGCACCCGCTGGAAACCATCCTGGAGAAGGCCCAACAACAGGCCATGGGCACCGGGCTGGTCGTCACTTGCGACATCACGGATGCAACCCCTGCCGGATTTTATGCCCACACTCCCAGCCGGTATGAATCCGAACAGATCGCAGCGCAACTGGTCGACAGCAAGGTGGACGTATGGATCGGAGCCGGCGGCAAACATTTCGACCGGCGCTCCGATGGCCGCAATCTATTGGAAGAGTTCCGGGCAAAAGGCTACACCCTCATAACCGACACAACGGCATTGGATAGGGTTCATGCCGGCAGAGTCGCCGCACCCATGGCCCAGGGCAGCAACATGCCGTGGCATCCCGAACGTGGCGACTATCTGCCTAAAGCCACGGCCAAAACCCTGGAGTTGCTGGCGCAACAAAGTGACAGCACAAAGCAAGGTTTTTTCCTGTTGATAGAAGGTTCGAGGATCGATCACGCCGCACACAAAAACGATCTGAAACAGATCCTGGAAGAGATGTGCGATTTCGATCATGCCGTTGGCATAGCGATGGACTTTGCCGACCAGAATCCCGGCACGCTGGTCATCATCGTAGCAGACCATGAAACAGGAGGGCTGACCATCAATTCCAACAGTGACGTTCATGAAGAGACGGGAGACAAAAGCCTTGCCTACCGATTCAGCACGGGAGATCACACCGGCTGCCTGGTCCCGTTGATGGCCTACGGCACAGGGGCATCGCGTTTCGGACATCTGCTGGACAATACGCAAATCCACGATCTGCTCTGTCAATTGGCAGGTTTGGAGCAGTAAATTTGATTTACCGATTATTTTTCGTATATTTGAAAAAGTACCCGGAAAGTTTCCGGATACTTTATTAATATATTCATTCCATATCAATCAAAAAATCCATGTATCACAAAAAAATTCTATTCTTATCTCTTAAAGAACTGCGAGAAAAATGCCTAAGCGACCTCCCTGAACTCTATGAAATAGCCCTACAAAGTGCTGACCCTGCCACATTCTTAACCGCACTGCAATCAAGGGCCTCGCAAACAAGCGAATCCGCAGAGAATCCCTCCCCCTGGCAAAGGGCAGCGGCTCAAGAGATCCTCCGACTGATCGACCAGGAAGGAAAAACCATCCGGGAATTATCCCACGACATGGAGCTGAAGTTGGAAACACTGACCAATCTTTGGCTTTTCCTCCGAGGCAATACCCCGGACAACATACCGACCGATCTGTTTATCGACCTGTACTATCTGTTCCTTCAGCTGGAAGGGAGATACCGCCCCTGCTCTTCAGACCATTCACTCCACATGCAACGCTGGGAGAGCGGTCTCGACCCGACCGTCATGACCCATCGCGAACGGAACCGAGAACGGATCATCGACCTGCTGGTTTCCAAAATCGAACAACGGCACAGCACCTCCTCCCCCTATCGTTTCGCGGAAGGAATGACGACCGAGGAGAAACGGGAGGCAGTCCGCGGGTGGTGGAAAAACTTTCGGTTTCACCTTTCAACGGCCATAAAAAGTCCTTCAGAACTGAACCACTTTCTGGGTGGGACCCTGTCGTCTGAGACCATGGATCTGCTCCACCGTGCAAAAAAGAAAGGGATGCCGTTCTTCATTACCCCCTACTACCTCTCACTGCTGAACATCGAAAAAGAGGGATATGACGACCGTACGATCCGCAGTTATGTACTCTATAGCGAGAATCTGGTGAATACCTACGGCAGCATCCGTGCCTGGGAGCGGGAAGACCTGGTCGTGGCCGGGGAGCCGAATGCCGCCGGATGGCTCCTGCCGGGGCACAATATCCATCGCCGCTATCCGGATGTGGCCATTATGATTCCCGATTCAATCGGCCGGGCCTGCGGCGGATTATGCGCCGTATGCCAACGGATGTACGATTTCCAAAGCGAACGACTCAATTTTGACTTCAAGCAGTTGATCCCCAAAGAGAGTTGGCCCGAGAAACTCGTCCGCCTGATGCGTTACTTCGAGAATGACTCCCAACTGCGGGACATTCTTGTAACAGGCGGCGACGCTCTGATGAGTCGCAATGCCACCTTGCGACTCATCCTGGACGAGATCTACAAGATGGCCCTTCGCAAACGACGGGCAAATCTCGCTCGTCCCGACGGTGAGAAATTCGCCGAACTGGAACGAGTCCGTCTGGGATCGCGTCTCCTGGCTTACCTCCCCATGCGAATCGACCAGGAGTTGATCGGAATCCTCCGAAATTTTAAACAAAAAGGGGCGGCTGTCGGGATCAAACAATTCATCATACAGACTCACTTCGAATCGCCTCTGGAGATGACACCGGAAGCCGTGCAAGCCATCAACGCCCTGCTATCGGCCGGCTGGACCGTAACCAATCAGCTGGTCTTCACGGTCGCCGCCTCACGCCGCGGCCACACGGCCAAGTTGAGGCGAGTGCTCAACAAAGCCGGTGTGATCTGTTACTATACTTTCTCGGTGAAAGGTTTTGCCGAAAACCGTACGTTATTCGCTCCTGCCTGCCGCTCCATACAGGAAAGCCGCGAAGAGAAGATCGCAGGCCATCTCTCTGCCCAGCAGGCCGAGGAGTTATGGCAACAGATCGCGAACGAAGGCTACACGGCACGATGGCTCTCCACCTTCCTAAAAAAGAATGGGTTACCGTTTCTGGCGACAGATCGCAACGTACTCAACCTGCCGGGTATCGGCAAGAGCATGACATTTACACTGGCGGGCATCACCCCCGACGGACGTCGCATCCTGTGTTTCGACCACGATCATACCCGACGTCATAGTCCGATTATCGACAAAATGGGAAAGGTCTATATCGTCGAGAACAAATCGGTGGCGGCCTATCTCCGGCAATTGAAAGAGATGGGAGAACACTTGGCGGAATATGGCTCAATCTGGGGGTACCGCAGCGGCACAACCGAAAAGACATTCCGACTGTTCGAATATCCGCCCTATCCATTCCGGACTACCGAACGGATTACCCATCTGGGGCTGGAAGAATAGGTTTTCTAGACCAGGGAGGGTCTCGGTTCCCCCCCCCTCCTTACTGGGGGGGGGCAAGGGTCGGCAGCCTTTTATACTCTTCCAATGCGTGTGAGGGGGCATGACAAACATCATGCCCCCTCATACAAATCCCTACACACTATTCCCGGCTCATCGAATAGGGCCGATCTTCGGGGGCCGTCCCCCGTTTCAGATTAGGCTGCGACGTCATCTCAAAGCGGATTTCCGCCCCCTGGAGCAAGTCGTCGTGGGAGAAGTAGTTTTTCGTATAGCATTTCCCGTTCAAGGTTGCCCGATCAATATATCGATTCTTCTCCGAGTTGGACGGAGCGCTTATCTCGACCGTTCGACTGTTTTCGAGGTGAAGCAGCGCCTTTTTGAACAGCGGTGCCCCAACCACATACTGGTCGGTAGCCGGACAGACGGGATAGAACCCCAGTGCCGAGAAGACGTACCATGCCGAGGTCTGTCCGTTATCCTCATCGCCACAATATCCATCCGGATTGGAATTGTAGAGGCGGTCCATCACCTCGCGCACCCAATACTGCGCTTTCCACGGCTGGCCGGCATAGTCATAGAGGTAGATCATGTGTTGGGCAGGTTGGTTGCCGTGGGCATAATTTCCCATATTGGCAATCTGCATCTCGGTGATTTCGTGGATGCGAATCCCGTAGTAGCTGTCGTCATAGATCGGCGGCACGACGAACACCGAGTCGAGCATCGCCGTAAACCGCTCGTCGCCTCCCATCAGGTCGATCAGCCCCTGCACGTCATGGAAGACGCTCCACGTGTAGTGCCAGCTGTTGCCCTCGGTGAAGGCATCGCCCCATTTATAGGGGCTGAACGGAGACTGGAAGGTACCGTCTTCATTGCGGCCGCGCATAAGCGAGGTCTCCCGATCAAACAGATTGCGGTAATTGAGGCTTCGTTTCTCGAGTTCGGCGATCTCCTCGTCCGGCCGGTTCAGTTTCTTTGCCACCTGCAGTATGCACCAGTCGTCGTAGGCATACTCCAGGGTCCGGGCGGCATTCTCGCGGATACCGACATCGTAGGGAATATACCCCAAGCGGTTGTAGTATTCATGCCCCAGGCGTCCGGTCGAGTTGACCGTCGGGTGGACATGCTTCGTACCGTGTTGCATGGCCTCGTAAAGCATCTCCAGGTCATACCCCTCGAGCCCCTTGACCATGGCATCGGCCACAACCGAGCAGGAGTTGTTGCCCACCATACAGCCGCGGTGACCGGGGCTGGCCCATTCGGGCAGGAAGCCGCTCTCCTTGTAGGTATTGACCAATCCGGCCTGAATCTCCTCGTTCACGGAAGGATACATCAGGTTCAGAAAGGGGAAAAGGCTGCGGAACGTGTCCCAGAAACCGGTATCGGTGTACATATATCCCTCGCATACCTCTCCGTTATAGGGGCTGTAATGCACCACGCGGCCGTCAGCATCAATTTCGTAGAATTTGCGCGGGAAGAGTACGCTACGGTAGAGGCAGGAGTAGAAGGTCCGATATTGCTCCGGAGTGCCTCCACCCACCTCAACGCGTCCCAGCACCTCATTCCAGCGTTCGCGGCCGGCCTTTTTCACCGCCTCGAAATCACGGTCTCCGAGCTCCTTCAGGTTGAGTTCCGCCTGTTCCGGGCTGATGAAGGAAGAGGCCACGCGAGCCGTAATACGGTCGCCGCGCCGCGTATTGAAATAGACCTTTGCCACGGCATGTCCGCCCTCGACCTGCTTGCCTCCCTCGGGATAAAGGAGGTTCGAGCCGGCTTCATAAGGTTCTGCCAAGTCGGCCAATTCGACAGCCGTAAAAGGCCGGTCGAAGCGCACCACAAACCAGTTGCGAAAATTCTCCGGCACGCCGCCGCTGTTGCGCGTCGTATAGCCCACAATCGTACGATCGTCGGCCGTCCCCACGCACGACCCCTTGTCGAAGGCATCGATCACCACGGCCGACTCATTACTCTCAGGGAAAGTGAAGCGCATGATGGCGGCGCGTTCGGTAGGCGTGATCTCGGCCGTGACATCATGATCGGCCAGATAGACCCGATAGTAGTAGGGTGTGGCCGTCTCCGCCTTATGGGAAAACCAGCTGGCCCGCTGCTGCTGGTCAAGCTTATCACTACCCGTGACCGGCATCAGGGCGAATTGTCCGTAGTCGTTGATCCAGGGGCTGGGCTGATGGGTCTGTTTAAACCCGCGGATTTTCGTCTTGCTATAATCATAGGTCCAGCCATTGCCGATCTCACCGGTCTGCGGGGTCCAGAAATTCATCCCCCACGGAAGGGCTATGGCCGGATAGGTATTGCCGTTGGACAAGGCGAAAGTAGACTGACTTCCCACCAGCGGGTTGACATAATCGACCGGCGAAGAGGCCATTTCAATTCCACGATTGGAGGCACATCCCGCCAACAGTCCAGCTATGGCAAAAGAACAGATAAGGAGGTTTTTCATATAGTGTAGTTGAGTTTTTTCGTCTTGTTCAAAGATAGTATAAAAAATCGGAATAAGCCCATCGGAATGCCACAATCTACGGCAACAAAAGGAGCTTGACACGAGGAATTCACTATGCTATTTTATCCGTTTTTTGTATATTTGTAATTATACGCCCCATCAGCAAGTCGCACAAACTACAAAAAAACCGCATGAGGAATTGCTACTATCTTTTACTATGTATTGTCTGTCTGCTACCCGTTGCGGGAATCGCGTCGCCGGATTTTTCATTCATCAAGTATGAAGTCGACAACGGACTGTCGCACAACACGGTACGATGTGTCATTCAGGACAAAACCGGCTTCATGTGGTTCGGCACAGGAGATGGACTCAACCGGTTTGATGGCATCAACTATAAAATATTCCACAACGACCAGCAAGATACAACCTCTCTACGTAATAATTCGATCCATTCGTTATATGAGGATCGAGAGGGTAAAATCTGGGTCGGAACGGAAAAAGGAATCGACATCTACGATCCACAAACCGGGAAATTCACTCCGTTTCGCACCCAAACCCCTGACGAGGTGATCATCAGCAGCTGTGTCTCGGTGATCACCACGGGCCCAGAACATCAAATCTGGATCGGAACACAAGGGCAAGGTCTTCTGATCTACGACTCAGAAACACAGACTCTCCGTCAGGACAGTCGCCTGACCTCCATCGTAAACTCCATCTTCAAAACGCCCAATGGGAAGATGTACATCAGCACTCAATCGGGGGAAATCGCCGAATTCGCTCCCGAACAAACATTGGTATATCAACTGTCAAAGGTCGTCGACGAAACCCGGATCACAGAGCTAACCGCCCTATACAGCTGCGACGACCGCATCTGGTACGGGGAAGGCGGACGAGGGCTCCACATGCTGAATCTGAGCAACAGACAGGACCGTCTGCTTGCCTCCGCCACCGGGAACTATTCCATCACCTATGTCCGCAAGATCATCCCCTACTCCGAACAGCAACTGATGATCGGGACAGACAACGGGCTCTATCTGCTCAATACCAATACAGCCTCCTATCATCGCATCGACGATATTACCGATCCGCAGAGCCTCAGCGACCAATCCATCCTGGATATCTATCGCGACAACGAAGGCGGAATCTGGATCGCTACCCAATACGGAGGTGTGAATTATCTGCCGCGGCCCTTGAAACATTTCGACCGTTATGCCCCCTCCTATCGCGCCCACACCATTCAGGGGAAAGTCATCAG
>CALYBN010000033.1 GCA_944414825.1 uncultured Rikenellaceae bacterium | reverse complement strand
ATCGAAGATTTATTAATCACACAAAATACCCAGGACACGCTACTGGCCTGCCGCAGGTTCGATCTGTCGATTGCCCTCGGCCCTTTGCTGCACAAGAAAGTCGACATCCGGCAACTGTTGTTATCCGAGGCAACGCTCCATTATGCCGACACCACATCCGGGCTCCAGCTCCAGGCAAACCTGGGGAACCTTCTGCTGGCCATAAACGACATCAATCTGGAGAGCCAGGAGGCAAATATCACTCTAGTGCGTCTGATGAACGGCAATATCGAGATGACCCTGGGCCCCGGCATGTCCGATACGACCATGGTTGACACGACTACGGCACAGCCATGGAAAGCGATCATACAAAAACTGAAAATCAGCAACATAGACTTCTCGCTACACGCTCCCGCACAAGCCATGGAGCTAGGAGTAGAGTTGCAGAAGGGATTGATTACAGACGGAGTGATCAATCTGGGGCAGCAAAAGGTTTCGATCGCGAACATCACGCTGGCCGAAGGAGATTACAGTTACTTAACCGGCAATCTGCCGAAAACTGCATCCGCAATACCTTCCGCGCCCCCTGTAAAAACCGAAAGTCACGAGAGTGTGTCTTCCGGCAACAACACGGCCCCCGGCGAGCGGTCTGATGGGGCGGCATCCACACCGGCAGCAACCTCGGCACAAGAGGAATCCATTCCGTGGACTCTTTCGGTCGGGCAGGTCAGGTTGATCGACAATGCCCTGCTATTCGGCAAGCAAGGTGTTGCTCCTCGTCCCGGATTCGATCCCGACTACATCCGCATGGAGCAGATCAACCTGACGCTGGATTCTATCTTCAATCAGGGTAGTACCGTAAGCGGGCATCTTGACCAGTTGGCATTTTCCGAACGAAGCGGTCTGGTACTCCGTTCCATGAGCGGGCGTTTCGGCATGGATTCCTCCCGGATCTACCTGGCCGACCTATCGCTGCACACCAATCACTCCTCGCTTGAGGCTGATCTGCAGGCCGGAGCCACTCTCCTAAAGATGGATCGCAAAGCTCCATTTAAGATTCGGCTTGCCGCAGAACTCAATGCGGATGAGATGCTGGCCATTTCCCCCATTCCGGACCCATCAATCCGCCAGATGCTAGCCCGGAAATCCCTCTCATGGCAAAACCAAACGGCCGGTACGCTGGACGATCTTCAAAGTCAAAACACAGTAAACGTTCCCGGATATATTCATCTAACGGCCAACGGCACCCTGCAACATTTGCTGGAGACAAAACAAGCCTCCGGACTGTTACGACTCGACGGGCAATTCCGTAACATGGCCTTTGCCAAGGAGTTGATTGCCGACACCTCGCTCCGAAGGCGAATCGACATCCCGGCTCTTATCGCACTTCATGGAACTGCCGGAATTGACCACGGTCGTTATAGCTCTCACCTGCGAATAGAAAGCGACGGCGGTCTCCTGGCTCTAAAGGGCTCCTTTAACAGCGCAGCCCAATCGTATGAAGCCGAGGTCGTTTGCGACAGTCTGCCTTTGAACCATTTTCTACCCGCCGACTCGCTGGGGCTGCTCTCCCTGCGACTCGAAGCAAGCGGACAGGGGTTCGATCCTTTGGCTACGGGGACTCGCGGGATGGCTGATCTCAGGGTAATCCGGGCCGATTATCTCGGGCATGAGTACAGGGACATATCGCTGAATGCCCTTCTGGAGAATCATCTGTTCTCGGGGCGCCTGGCCAGTGAGGACGATGCCGTGCAGTTCGATTTCGATCTCGGAGGCCTGCTCACCAAAGAGCAACAGCAGATCTCCTTGTGCGGAATTGTGGATACCTGCGACCTCTATGCTCTGCGCCTCACGCCGGAAAAGATCCGGGGGCGGTTGTCCCTGAACCTGTCAGCGTCTGCCTCGGCTGATTCGACCTACGGTCTGCAGGCCGTCGTGAGCGGCATTGAAATATGGAACGGCTGGAGAAAAGACACGATTCGCACCACCTCGATCCGTGCCCAGATAGCACCGGAACAACTGGCAGCCATGCTGACCTCGGGAGACCTGGATCTGCGATTCGAGGCCCCTGTGGGCACAGACTCCCTATCGGCCTGTATGGCACGCACCAGTCAACTCATGGCGTCACAGATCAGAATCGGACGTTTCGACATGGAGACACTCTCCCGGGCACTTCCCCCATTCAGGCTAAAGGCTACGGCCGGAAGAGACAATATCTTGAATAACTTCCTGCGGACCCGGGGAGTGGCCTTCGGCAACTTATCGATGAATGTCATCCAGGAGACGGGGCAGCCCTTCGTCAGCAAGCTGTCGCTCCTCGATCTGTCGTCGGGCGGGATCGTCATGGACACCGTGACATTTATCCTCAGGCAGCAAGCCGAGCAACTGGACTATCTGTTGAGAATGGGCAATAGCCCGCAGAATCCCAACAACATCGCGCTCATTGCATCGTACGGGGACATCCGGCAGAACCGGATCCTGATGAATTTCCTGCAGAAATTCCAGGATGGCCCGGAAGGGTTCCGCTTCGGCATTGAGGCCTCATTACAAGACAGTACGATCACGGCCCGGATGTTCCCGGAGCATCCCATCTTTGGCGGCGAACCGTGGAGTGTCAACTCCGACAATTTCCTGGCGTACGATCTGCGGGGCGACATCCGGGCCGACCTGGCCCTCACTGCCGGAGAACAATTATTCGCAGTAAAAACCGATGACAATGCCATTCTTACGCTCCGGATGGCAGGGATCGACCTGGCTAAAACCTTTTCACTGTTTCCGGGAGCACCTCCCGTAGAGGGAATTCTGAAGAGCAACCTGGCACTACAAACCAACGACCTGTTAACCCATGGGACGCTGCTGGCATCCGGCACGATCTCCATCGCGGATCTGGGATATGACAAGCAGCGGATCGGAACGACAGACCTGACAGTCGGTTATGATTCCGGACAGGATGGTAATGCGCAATTCAAGGTCCAGCTGGCATTGGATCAGGCTAAAGTGTTGACGGCAACAGGTCATCTTCCGACCAGCCAGGAGGCAATCCCCCTACAGGCCGACATTGATATTCCCGGGTTACCGCTGGCTCCGGCCAATGTATTCCTGCCGGCAAATATGATCCGGCTGAACGGCACCCTGCAAGGCAACCTTTCGATGCGGGAACAGGAGGGTGCACTTCGGCTGAATGGCGGAATGCAACTCTCCCAAACCGATGCCCAGATCGGCATGATCGGGACCACCTTCCAATTTACGCCGGATCGGATCGTGATTGCCGACAATCAGGTGCGGTTCGATCGTTATCAGATATTCGCCCCCAACAAAAAGGCTCTGACCATTGACGGAAGTGTCAACCTGGGGGATTTCTCGAATATCACGACCGACCTACGACTGACTGCTGCCGATTTCCAGGCGATCGACGTGGCTCGCGGCAAAGGCTCCATGGTCTATGGAAAGGCTTTCCTCGACCTGAACGCCTCCGTAAAAGGCGAGTTGGAGAGCCTGCTCATACGAGGCAACATCGGTCTGTTGGGCGGCACGGAGGTGACCTATGTCATGACGGATTCTCCGCTGGAGGTGAAGCAGCAATCGCAGAATATGGTGACGTTCGTCTCATTCAGCGATACGACGGCCATGGAGATACCCGATTCGATAGCCCGTCTGCAAGTGGAAGGCATGGATATTCAAATGAATGTCGATGTCAACAACTCCGTCAAGATGGGCGTCGACCTCTCGGAAGACGGCAAGAACCGTATCGAACTGCAGGGCGGAGGGAATCTCTCCTACACGATGAATCCGCTGGGCGACACCCGTTTCTCGGGCCGTTATGAGGTCAGCGGCGGTACGGTGCGCTACACTCCGCCCATTATCTCGCAGAAGATCTTCAACATCACGCCGGGCAGTTACGTGGAGTGGACCGGCGAGATGCTCGACCCCTCGTTCAATATCACCGCCGTTGAGACCGTACAAACGAACCTCACCACGGAGGAGAACCCGAATGAGAGTCAGCAAGTGAAATTCAACGTCAGCATCAATATCCGCAACACGCTCGAGAATCTGGCCGTCACTTTCGACCTCTCGGCACCGGAAAATCTGTCGATCCAAAACCAGTTGGCCTCGCTGACGGCCGAGCAACGCGCCAATCAGGCCATGAGTCTGTTGATCTACAACACCTACACCGGTCCCGGCACAACGGCCAAAACAGATTCGGGCAATGCGCTCGACACCTTCATTGAGAAACAACTGAATCAATGGGCACAGAGCAGCCTGAAGGGTGTAGATCTGAGTTTCGGCATCGACTCCTACGACGAGACGGAGACCGGAGGCACGCAACGGACCGATTACTCCTACAAATTATCCAAAAACCTGTTCAATAACCGGGTACGCGCGATCATCGGCGGCAAGTTCAGCACCGATGCCGATCCGACCGAGAATCTGAAAGAAAATCTGGTGGACGACATCTCACTGGAATACATGCTCACGAAGCGGGACAACATGTTTCTGAAAATATTCCGGCACACGGGCTACGAGAGTATCCTGGAGGGTGAAGTGACAGAGACCGGCGTGGGATTCGTCGTCCGGAAGAAACTCCTCCGGCTGGGCGATCTGTTCCGTTTTGCCAAGAGCAAGGCACAGAATCAAACCGAGGCACATCCGGCGGCAGGCAACTCCGACAGTCAAACAGCCGAAGAGTCCGAACCAAACAAAAACAAGAAATGAACAGGCACTCCACACATATCGTTATTTTCGTGCTCCTGGGACTCTTGATCGCAGGATGTTCGACCACCCGGCGCCTGGGAGGGGACGATACGCTGTATGTCGGGGTAAAAGAGATGCGTTTCGAACCTGACTCCGGCGTCACGCTCTCCTCGGCCGCCGAATCAGCCGCCAAAGCCCCGCTGTCGGTAGCGCCGAACAACCCACTGTACAGTCCCTTCGTGCGCACCCCGCTGCCGATCGGACTGTGGGCCTACAACTCACTGTACACACCCAAAGAGAAAGGAATCAAACACTGGCTCTATCGGAAACTGGCCAAGGAACCCGTTCTGGTCTCCGATGTACAACCCGATCTGCGGGTCAAACTGGTCGAAGATATTCTGGGAAATTACGGCTATTTCGGTTCAGAGGCATCCTATGAACTGTTGCATCGTCGCAACCCGAAGAAGGCAAAGATCGACTACACGATCCGGGTCGGGAAGCCCTATCTGTACAGCAGCATCCAGTATCCGGCCGCACGGATTCTGACGCAGCCGGAGGTAGACAGTCTGGCGGCAACCTCGCTGCTCAAGGTCGGTGCACAATACAATCTGGACACGCTCTCGGCCGAACGGCAGCGTATCACGACAATCCTGCGCAACAAGGGCTATTACTTCTTCCGGCCCGACTACATTGAATATCTGGCCGACACGACTCAAGAACAGAATCGCGTAGCGCTGCGACTTGCCATCACGCCGTCGATCCCGGAGGTCGCAACACGGGCCTATACGGTGGGCGACATCACCATCCGGCTGCAAAATATCGGAGGTGGCCCGCTCGACACGTTGGCCATGGACGACTACCGGATCATCTACCAGAAACCGCTCAACATCCGCCCGCGTCTGTTGTCCCGCTCCATCACACTCAGCCCGGGAAGTCTCTTCACGCTCGATGCCCAGACCACGACACAGAACAATCTGGCGAAACTGGGCATGTTCCGCTCGGTCAACCTGAGTGTGACGTCTCCGGATTCGCTTCGGGGAAGCGACTCGCTCAACGTGATGATCTCGGCCGGATTCGACTATCCATTGGAGGCCGAAGTGGAGATGAACGTCACCTCGAAATCGAACAGTTTCGTCGGGCCGGGGCTCTCCCTGCGTCTGAGCAACAACAATCTTTTCCGGGGCGGTGAGGTACTGTCGCTGAAGCTCAACGGATCCTACGAATGGCAGACCGGAAACAGCCACTCGGGCGGAACGAAGTCGTCGCTGCTGAACTCCTATGAGTTCGGGTTGGATGCCACGCTCGACATCCCGCGGTTAATCTTCCCCGGATATTTCAAACGATCGACCCGATACCCGTCCCGCACGCGCTTCCAGCTGGGTGTCAACTTGATGAACCGACCGAAATACTTCCGCATTCTGTCGGAAAGCGAATCCATAGAGTACAACCTCCAAAGTTCGGCCCAAAGTCATCACAACATCACCATCCTGAAGTTGACCTACAACAAACTGCTGCACACCACCAAAGAGTTCGACCAGACGATGGATGAAAATCCGGCTATTGCGCTCAGTTTCCGAAACCAGTTCATCCCCTCGATGTCCTACACCTACTCGTTCGACAAGACATATCGCCGCAACCGGCTTTTCTGGCAGAGTAGCGTGACCTCGGCTGGCAACATGTTATACGCTCTGATGAGGCTATGCGGAAGGAAAACCCCGATGACGATTTTCAACAACCAGTTCTCGCAGTTCGTCAAAGCAACGAGCGAGATACGGTTCTACCAAAAATCCGGAGAGAAGAACTGGATGGTCTATCGCCTCATGGTCGGCGCGGAGCATCCCTATGGAAACTCCACGGTGGTACCCTACACGGAGCAATTCTACATCGGCGGGGCAAACAGCATCCGGGCCTTCACGATCCGTTCGCTGGGACCGGGCAGCTATCATCCGGCTGACAACGATCGCAATGCCTATCTCGACCAGACCGGTACGTTCAAACTGGAAGCTAACCTAGAATTCCGGTTCGGGCTGCTGGGCCGGTTGAATGGCGCGGTATTTCTCGATGCCGGCAACATCTGGCTGCTGAAAGAGGACCCGATGCGTCCCGGCGGCAAACTGACGCTTCGAGATCTCCCCAAGGATATTGCACTGGGCACCGGCTTCGGACTCCGTTACGACATCAGCTATCTCGTCATCCGGGCAGACTTGGGCATCGGCATCCATGCCCCGTACGACACCGGCAAAAAAGGATACTACAACATCCCCCGTTTCAAAGACGGGTTGGGATTCCACCTGGCCATCGGATATCCCTTCTAAAAGGGAGAATCCGGAATTACTCGCCCCCGACTTAGACGCACAATCTCCCGCGGCCAAAACGACCGGACCTGCAATCGTCTCTGCCGGGAACCGCGTTAAATCCCGGTTATCTTCTTGATTTCGTTCAGTTTGTTCAGGGCTTCGAGCGGCGTCAGCGAATTGATATCCAATCCGCGGATTTCATCCCGGATCTGCTTCAACACCGGATCATCCAACTGGAACATGCTCAGCTGGATACTGCCACAGCCCGACGGCTCAACCGTACGCCTGCCGCGGTGACCTTTCCCGGCTGCCGGGCGCACCGGTTCCTCCCCGCACTCCGACGTAGTCCTGATCATCCCGTTGCTGTCGCGTTGGGCGGCCTCCATACTTTGCAGGATCTGTTCGGCCCGCTCCACAACCGGGCGCGGCATACCTGCCATCTTGGCCACATGAATACCAAATGAATGGGCCGTACCGCCCGGCACCAATTTTCGCAGGAAAACGATGTTCTTATTAACCTCCTTGACCGAGACATTATAATTCTTCACCCGGGGGCAAAACTCCTCAATCTCGTTCAGTTCGTGGTAATGGGTGGCGAACAGCGTCTTGGGTTTGGCGCGATGGTTATGCAGATACTCGACCATGGCCCAAGCAATTGAGATACCGTCATAGGTACTCGTTCCGCGGCCGATCTCGTCAAGCAGTACCAGGCTTCGATCCGAAATGTTGTTCAGGATGCTGGCCGATTCGAGCATCTCGACCATGAAGGTACTCTCGCCCTGCGAGATATTATCGGAAGCTCCGACTCGCGTAAATATCTTGTCCACGATACCGATCCGGGCCGACAGTGCCGGCACAAAACTCCCCATCTGCGCCATCAGCACGATCAGTGCCGTCTGGCGCAGCAGTGCCGACTTACCGGCCATGTTCGGACCGGTAATCATCACGATCTGCTGCTTCTCGTCATCCAGGTAGATATCATTAGGAACATAGACCTCCCCCACCGGCAGCAGGGTTTCGATCACCGG
>CALYBN010000032.1 GCA_944414825.1 uncultured Rikenellaceae bacterium | reverse complement strand
CGCATGGAACGGATCAACAAAACCCGGGCTGCCTACTACAACTTCTACACCGACAAACAGTGGGGCGAGAGTGCCTCATACCATCTATCAATCGACTCCTCGGTGCTGGGTATCCAACGGAGTGCAGAGTATATTCGCGATTTCGTGCAGGAGGCTCTCAAAAAATAGAGACGGGGCAAGGCTAAATCCGAGACAAGATCCGACTGTGCGCAAACGGATAACAGTCAACTGATACGAGACAGGCCGCGGAAGTTTCCGCGGCCTGTCTCGTATCAGTATCGGGAGGCCCTTTCGGGTTTCCGAACAAAAGGGTAACAGGACTAATGGTGGTTGTAAGGCTTCCCGGTATGGGTATGGGTAAAGACCTTGCCTTTGACCTTTTCGCCCTTGTCCTGTGCCAGACGAGTCTGAGTGGGGTACTCGAGTTTTTCGAGCTCCTCGACGGCTGCCCGCAGGTCGCCCAGCAGCATGTCGGTCATGTCACGGCTCATGCCCTGGCGGAAGACCAGGCGCATCACCACACAATCCTCCATCTTCTCGGGCAAGGTATAGGCCGGCACCATCCATCCGCTCTGCTGCAGTTTGGCCTGCAGGTCGTAGAGGGTCCACTTGGCGTTTTTGGCGTACTCGGGTTTCATGTACCAGATGAAGAGCGGATTGACCACCTCCTTGCTATAATTGGTGAAGGGTCCCATCTTGCCGATCTGCTCATGACAGTAACGAGCCACCTCCATACTATTGTACTGGATGGCCTTGTAGCCCTCGAAACCGAGGCGGATGAACTGATAGTACTGCCCGAGGATCTGGGCTGCCGGACGCGAAAAGTTCAGCCCCACCTGCGTGATGTTGGCCCCGAGATAGTTGACACTGAAAGCCATCACATCGGGCAGATACTTCTTGTCTTTCCACACGACCCATCCCAGGCCGGGGTACACCAGGCCGAACTTGTGGCCCGAAGCACTGATCGACAACACCCATTTCAAACGGAAATCCCACTTCACCTCGGGCTGCAGGAAGGGCAGGATATAACCGCCCGTAGCGGCATCGACATGGATCGGAATGTCGTAGCCGGTCTTCTGGTTGAAGGCATCCAACGCCTTGTCGAGCGCCTCGACGTCGTCGTTCATACCGGTCCAGGTCACACCCTCGATGGGAACGATGCAGATCGTATTCTCGTCGCACAACTTGAGCGCCTCCTGCGGATCGAGCGTCGGCTTTTCGAGAGTCAGAGGTACGGTCCGCATCTCGATCTGCCACAACTGGCTGAACTTCTCCCACACGACCTGGAAGGCACTCGAAATCACGAAATTCGGCTTGTCGGTCGGTTTGCCCTGCGCCTTGCGTTTCTCCTTCCAGCGGAGCCAGGCAGCCACACCGCCCAACATGCAGGCCTCGGAGGAGCCGATGGCCACGGCACCGGCCTTCCACTGAGCCTTCTCGGGCGAATTCCAGAGGTTGGCCATGATATTGATGCAACGGCCCGTCATGACGGCTACACGCGGATATTCCGTCTCATCGATGTAGTTAATATTGATCGCCTCGTTCATCAACTTGGTAGCATAACGATCCATGTAGGTGGTGACGAAAGTGGCGAGGTTCAGGCGCGGCTGCGTCTGCGGGAAGGTCTCGTCCTTGACCATTTGGTAGGCGATCTCGGGCGTGGTGGCGTGTTGCGGAATGCGGTCGGTCGGGGCCGGCTGGAGCATCTGTTCCGAGCCGAAAACGGAGGTCTCGGCATTGGGACGGCTAAATTTCTGATCGTTCATTGGCGTAAATTTTTTAATATGATAAAATATGAAATAGATTCTTCTTCCGGGGAGAGGCGCCCTGCGGCGCATACACCCCAGAAAATACTCACAAAACGTGCCAACATCAAAGCACGGCAAATTCTCAGCGGACACCGCAAAGGCTCGCCCGCACACCGACAGAAAATTACACCCAGAAAAAATCTTTTCGATCAGAAAGGATACCCCACCCCGAAATTGAGCACCGTATCCGAAATCCGGAATCGCTGGATCCATCGCTGTCCAGACGGCGCATTGGGATCGTGCAGTTTGATACCCCAGTCCAGGCGAAGCACCACGAAACTCAGATCAAACCGTGCCCCGAGACCCGTATTGAACCCCAACTGGCGATAAAAGCGGTTAAAACGGAAAACACCGTCCGGATTCTCCGACTCCCGCGCCCGCAGGAACCAGACATTTCCCAGATCAAAAAACACGGCTCCGTGCAAAATCCCCCACACCGGGAAACGGGTTTCCAGATTGGCTTCCAGCTTCAGGTTACCCACCTGCCGCGGGTAATCCGTGCGGTTGGCTACCGGCACCGTCCCGGGTCCGAGCGTCCGCGCCACCCAACCTCGCATGCTGTTGCTGCCGCCGCTATAGAACAGGCGGTCAAACGGAATCGTCGACGAGTTGCCGTACGACAATCCACCTCCCGCATAGAGCCGGTAGACAATGCTGCTGCGAGCCCCGAGCATCAGTTTGTTGCTCACGCTGGCATCCAGACGGAAATATTGTGCATAACGGATACCGAACAGATTATAATAGTCCTCCCCCGTAACCGGATGCGAAAACAGGTGGGTCAGCCCGCTGATCAGGTTGCCGGCCGTCTCCCAGTTGAATCGCACCAGCAGAGAGTTAATATCGCTGTTCAGGCTCCGAAGTTGGTTATTGTACATATAAGAACCCGATATGCCGGCCACCAGCTGCGACTGGTAACTGTTCTGCACGTAGGGGTTTCCGATGCTGTTAAAGAATGCATCGTCGATGTACCCCATCTTAATCAGGTTCAAGTCCACCGGGCGCAGAACGAAACTGCTGTAATGGCGATTGCTCCAGCTGTATCCGAGATTAGCGCCGGAGATGGTCCGATTGTAATAGGGCCGTCGCTGGGCATTGATCGACAGTTCGAAACGCGTGCGGGGATTGACCATCTGGTGGTAACGGTCGACCGGAAATGGCGTGATGAAGCGCGGAAAGGACATCGACACCGATCCTC
The DNA here is from genome assembly GCA_944414825.1 of uncultured Rikenellaceae bacterium. Classification (GTDB taxonomy): domain Bacteria; phylum Bacteroidota; class Bacteroidia; order Bacteroidales; family Rikenellaceae; genus CALYBN01. Next base: position 20,626 of record CALYBN010000032.1, on the reverse strand, counting down.
CCACCTCGAACGATCCCTTCTTGCCCTTGGTGCGCATGAATTCATACCCGCCCGAGACATTTGCCTCAAAAAGTTCCACCCCGCGGAACAGATTGCGGTTCTGGTATCCCAGCGTCGCTTTCAGCCCGTAAAAGTTTGACGAGGTAGTCCCTTCCAGTTCAACCTTATAACTCTGCCGCAAGGCAGGTGTACACTGGATGTGGCAATCGAGATACTTCTCGCTCGTGGTCGCCGACAATGCCGTGGAGTCGTCGCCGCCGATGAAGGTCACCAGGTTATCCTCGGTTCCGCTCTCCGCCACGGGGGTAAAAACCACACTGGCACTACGGAAGTAGCCCAACCGCATGATGTTGTCGTAGGTCTTCTGCACCTCCGCCGCACTGTACAGATAGTTAGGATAGAGACTCACCACCTGACGCAGGATCCGCTTGCGAACGCGCGGCTGCTCGTTGTAGAGGATGTTCAACCCCCGATACTCCACCGTATCGAGCCGTTCGGCATAGCGGTTATTGGCCACGGCAACCGTAGGGTCGTAGTCCGGATCTATATAAATGTCCCGGATACGGTAGATCGCATTGTTCTCCAACACGGGACGTCCCTGCTCGTCGTAGCGGACCACCTCCTGTTTGACGATCATGCGCAGGTTCACCTCGTGATTTCCGATCGTAGAGTCGGCCACAAAGGAGATGTTATTCACCGAAAAGGAGTAGTAGCCCTGGTCCTTGAGCAGCGTTGCGATGCGCGAACGCTCCGCCTCGAGCGTATTTTCGCTCAGGATCCCCCCGACCCGAAGCAGCGATGCGGCACTGTCCTGTCGGATCACCGGCCCGAGGAACTCATCCTGAAAATCGTAGCTGATCCGCGCAATCCGGTAAGGTGTCCCCTGGTGGGGCGTGTAGATCACTTTCGCTTTGCGATGACGCGAAGTATCAATCCGATAGCTCTCCACCGAATTGTAGAACCCATTCTTGTTCATGTAGGTCTTGATCTGCCCCGCCGAGTGCTCCACCAGCGTCGTGTCGAGCAGCACGGGAGCTTGCCCCAGGCGGCGCAGCATGCGGTTCCACCAGTTATTCTTCTCGGGGTTGGATTGCGTATAGACCCACACCGGGAGGTTCATCCCCAGAAAACGTTTGTTCGGGACCGGGCGGACGAATCGCTCCATCTCCGCCGCAGAGATACGATCCTCCTTGGGCATCTGGTGATCGACCTCGATCACATTTGCCGTCAGCAGGTACTGCCCTTCAGGGATATGACGTGTCACGCTGCATGCACAAGCCAGCCACACCACACTCCCGCAGGCCAGAAAACGCACGATCCGTCCCGACATCGGTCTACTGATTAAAGAAACCCTGTTTTTTCAGAAATTCGAAATAGCTGCGCGAGATAGCCAGGTTATCCTCCGCCACGTAGCGCCGCTCGGTGAAGATCCGCGCCAGATTGGGCAATCCGTTCTCCTCGATCAAGCGGGCCGTTTCCTCGCTGGCCTCGCGTTCCCGCCACAAGCGGTCGATTTCCTGGGCCGTATAATCGTGATAGGTTTCGCAATGCACCACAGCCTCCAGCGGCAGACGGTCTGTCAGGGGCACCTCGCCGTCGGGATACCCTACCACGACTGTCGTAACCGGGATGACCCCCTTGGGAAGGTTCAGAACATCGGCAATCTGCGCCGCTGTGTAGATCGTCGTACCGAGATAGCAGATTCCCAGTCCGTGAGCCTCTGCCTCGAGCGCAACGTTCTGCGACGCCAGCAGGGCATCGGTGGCAGCATTCACGAACCAGGCAAAGTTATCATACTGCGGTTTGGCCCCGCGCAGCACACACCATTTGTCGAAACGGTTGATGTCGGCACAGAAGGTGATCACCGCGCCGGCCTGACGCACCGAAGGCTGATTGAAATGACAGGGCGAAAGACGCTCTTTCAACTCAGGTGTTGTGGTCACGACCATGCTGTAAAGCTGCATGTTGCCGGTATTGGAGGCCCGGACGCCTGCGGCCAGAATCTCGTCCAGCACCTCGGCCGGGATGGGCTGACCGGTAAATTTGCGAATCGAACGATGGTTTGCAATCTCTTTTATCATACGACGGATTGTTTTTTTGAATGGGAGACGATGACAAAAGTAATAAATTTTGGATTGTTTCCCACTATAATTACTATATTTGCCCGGACGAAACCCGTTGATCGATGGAACTCGAATTCTGGAAATACGAAGGAGCCGGCAACGACTTCATCATGCTGGACGGACGGCAGACGCTCCCCGAGTTTTCTGCCGCAGGTATTGCAGCGCTCTGCAACCGGCATCGCGGCATCGGAGCCGACGGGCTGATCGTATTGCTGCCGGAGAAGGGGTACGATTTCCGCATGCGCTACTTCAATGCCGACGGTGGCGAGGTGAGCATGTGCGGCAACGGAGGGCGTTGCCTGGCATTGTTCGCCCATCACCTGGGGATCGGCGGCCAGGAAAAACGGTTCATCGGTACGGACGGCCCACACACCGCCCGTATCTGTTCGTCGACAGGCGATGAAGGAGTGGTGGAGCTGGGCATGATCGACGTAGAAAGCTATGAATTCGGCGACCGGTCGTTCTTCCTCAACACGGGAGTCCCGCACTATGTGGAGTTTGTACCAGACGTAGCAGCGGTTGACGTGGAGAACCGAGGGCGCGAAATCCGCTATGCCGAACGGTTTGCGGCCGGCGGCGGCACCAATGCCAACTTCGCCCAGATCGAAGGCCATGGACAGATCCGGGTCCGCACCTACGAACGGGGTGTGGAAGGAGAGACCCTAGCCTGCGGGACGGGTGCCGTGGCATGTGCCATAGCCACACATCTCTACACTCAGAGTGACTGCTGTGAGTTTCAGGTCGAGGTCCCGGGCGGCACGCTTCAGGTAAGATTTCACAGCGACGACAACCAGCATTTCCGCCAGATTCTGCTCGGAGGGCCCGCCCGCCGCATTTTCCGAGGTATCATCACGACGAAATATTTGATCGGAGAGTAGGCGGATTTTCAAAAAAAATTTTTATCATTGCAGTCGTATAATCAACCAAATAGGCTTATTGTTCAACCTTTTTTAAATCTCTAGATTTTCACCGGCAATGAAACCGAACAAAGAATTCCGGGGCAAAGGTGTCGTTACCGACCCGGAAGACGTGATCAAGAAAGCGGTCAAGCTCACCCCGATCAAAAAAAGCGGCAAAGAAAAACACATGCTCTACGGCCGTTATGATGACGACGAAGAAGATCTCGACCTCGATTACCGCAAGCGCGAGTCTGTGCTCGATTATTTTGATGACGGCGAGGAGGAGCCAGAAGAGGATCTCTAAAGAGAGCGAAATTACCAACGCGGGACAATCGTTCCTGCATCCATCATAACCGGCTGCCCGAAACGGCAGCCTTTTTTACAATACCGCAGAAAAAAGTATCAGCATTACATGGAAAAATTCATTACGGCAGCCGGATGTGCCCTCCGGATCAGTGACCGCGGCACCGGCCCTCATACACTCGTACTGTTGCACGGTTATCTCGAATCGCTCGACGTCTGGGACGATTTCACCCAGCTACTCACCCCTCAACTGCGTGTCATCGCCCTCGATCTGCCCGGCCACGGCATCTCGGAGGTCAAGGGAGAGGTCCACACGATGGAGTTTCTGGCCGATGTGGTCTGTGGAGCACTTGATGTATTGGGCGTACAACGCTGCGTGATGGCCGGGCACTCGATGGGCGGCTATGTAGCTCTGGAGTTCCTGCGCAAGTATCCCGAACGACTGGCCGGCATGGTATTGTTCCACTCCACTCCGAATCCGGATTCGGAGCAGAAAAAAGCCGATCGCCAGCGCGAAATCGAGATCGTGCAGGCCGGGCACAAGAATCTGCTCTCCCATACCCCGGCCAAAGGATTCGCTGCCGACAACCGCACGCGTTTCGCTGCGGTCATCGAGGAGTTGGCCGAACAGATCTCGCTGACCGACGATGCCGGGATCATCGCTTTGTTGCGGGGCATGCAGCAACGGCGCGACAACAATCCGACATTCCATGACAGCCCGATACCGGAACTGATCATCCTCGGCAGGAAGGACGAGTACATCACCGCCGAAACCGCCGCCACCCTACTCGAGCGCCAGCCGCAAGCCCAAATCGCCTGGCTGGAACACTCCGGACATATGGGCTTCGTCGAGGAGCCTGAACAAGCAGCACAGGTACTGCTGGACTTCTGCGAAAAAGTGAAACGGGAGGCCTAACCCCAAGGACCCACAGGAACGTCAAGCCCACGGAACTGCCTCTCCACAAAAAAACGGGGGATGCCACGCTTTCTGCGGCATCCCCTCTCCCAACAAATATACCGGTCCTTACATACTATCGGACAACGGTTGTAATTCGATCTTTCATCGACTCTACAGGACTCTGTGAACTGTTCAGTCCATCGCGCCCCGTAGAGGCACTTTGCTGCGAAGAGCCTCCATAGGTAAAAGTTCCCGTATCGCTCTTGGTCTCACGGTCATCCAAGGACTCGCCATACTCGGTCCAGATCAGTTTCACCGCGATGGAATTCTGGCCCTCGGGCAGAATCGACGAAATGTCGAACGACACCAGGCCGAAACCCCACACAAACGAACTACTGTTGCCAGATGTCGGGACATCCTCATAGCCATTATGGCGCAAGGTCAGGAATACCGAGTCATTGCGTATCTGCGTGTCGTCGTGGATCAGATTGATGAAATGCTTGACCGAAGAGGTCCCGCCATAGGTCGGCTGCATCGGCACTTCAAACGAAATATTCAGATACTTCCCGCCGAAGCTAGCCTTCACCACACGAATCGGATCGTTGCCGATACTATCCTCACGCACCTCTTCATCCTCCAGTATGAAAGACTGCCGCACCGGAGCCTTCGACAACACATCGGTCAAACCATTCAGCCGAATATAATATTGTTTTCTGAATACTGTCGAGGAGTTCGTCGCACGATCCTCCTCAACCTCGCCCAAAATCGTATAATTGGCAATCACCCGCTGGCCATTCTCGACCGCCACGTAAGGAATCAGATTGGAAACAATCAGCAGTTCACTCTCATCATCCAACCGGATCGTATAACCGGCGGACTGACTCTTGCCGTTCATTTCGATCGTACCGTAACTGATCCAGAATTTCCCCAGACTGTAATCGTCGTCGTCATTACATGCCACCAATGCCCCACTAAACAGGAACAGGATCATGGCTATTTTCCACACATTTCTCATAATCTAAATATACTATTCATTTAATCTTACGAATCTTTTTCACTAGAAAGATGCACAACCTGCCTAAAACGTTGCAACAGGTCTCACATAATTTTTATTCCCCTGTCTTCAGTTGAGATTCACGCGCAGGCCTGCCTTCAGGGAAAAGCTGCAAGGATGTTCCGTACGATAATTCTCCGGTTGATTGCTTCGCTCGAAATAGTACCCGACGCCCGGCTCCACATAGAGGCCAAACAATCGTCCCAGGCGCAACTCGCCGCCCAGTGCCGCACCGACAGAAGGCTGCCATCCCTTGACATGGAGCCGTTCCGTATCCTTGCCGCTGGCATCCGAGTCCGAAACCTTCAGGGTCCGTGTCCCGGAGACACACTTTTCAAGCATACCCCCTCCGCTGACATAGAGATTGAAACGGCCTCTATCCACAAAATTATATCGCAGATTGAGCGGGATCCCCACATAATGCAACTGCTGCTCCACGGAGTAATTCCACGCTCCGTCAGCCTCGGCCGAAGAGGCCAGATAGGTATAATTCACCCCGCTCTCCACCGAAAGTCTCGAGGCAATGCCGACGCTCACCGTAACCCCCACCGTCACCGGCATCTTATGGTCCAACTTACGTGTACTGTTCTCCGAATAGAGCATAACATCTGTCGCACCGAATCCGCCGGACACCTCGGTCACAATCAGATCCGATGCACTGAATCGTGCCACGCCTGTCACATCTTTACTCTGCGACCCGCTTCCGAAATTTGCCGCATAGAGTGCCGTCGAAACCGGAACTCCGCTACGGCGTCGTGCCCGGTGATTTTCCGTCTCCAAGGCCTTGACCCACTGCGGCCGAATATCCTGTTGTTCTGCAGTGCGTACCCTTTCGGCCGATCTCGCCGCGACATCGCGATCCGCCGGAGTCGATTCACCGTTTCCGGGGAGGGGCTGTCCGGCTTTCCGGGACGCCGCCTCAGGCTGTTTCTCTCGCGACTGCACCCGCTTTGCTCCGGCACCAGACTCCAACAGGCTGCCGGGCTGACCCAGAGAAGTTGCTCCGGGAGTCTCGACCGACGACGCCATTTCAACCCGGTTCATCTGGACTGCCGCCGAAGAAGAGGCTGTGGATGACGGAGTGGCTGCCGCCAACACTCTTGTGTCCAGGTGCCCCGTATCGGTGCGAGTATCGACCCGAGAGGCAGACTTCCCGGCTGACTGTCCGGGTTCTGTTTCCCGAGCAGAAGAGAAGTTCTCCGCTACGGCGTCCGTCTGCTCTGGCCCCTGGGTTACGATCCGTTCTGCCAACCGCACATCGTCGGTATCGGGTTCCACCCTACGCATATATTCATAACCGCCCCACACAATTAAGGCCAACGCTGCCGCAGCCGACAAACTCCGCATCCAAACGCGACGCCGTGTTACTCTCTCCATCTGACCGTCATCGGCCCGACGAAGCGGAGTCGTCTCCGATGCGGAGAAAGCCCCCTCGCGTCGCAGATCAGCCAAGCTCTGCTCGATCCTCGCCCATGCCCCTTGAGGCAGGTCGGTTTCCGCACCACTGAGTTTGTCGTGCAACAAACGATCTATATCATCTCTTTCCGTCATATCGTTCTTCATGACTTATCTTTCAATTTGATTCGGTTCCGGTCGCGAATCATCTCCATCAACCGACTGCGAGCCCTCGAATATTGTGACCGTGAGGTATTTTCACTCACCCCGAGCATCTGCCCGATCTCCTTGTGCGAATATCCCTCCACCGCATAGAGGTTCAGAATCGTGCGATACCCCTCGGGCAACGCCTCGATACAATGCAGGAGTTCCTGTCCCGACATCCGTTCCAGTGCATCGCCTCCCTCCACGCTCAGGCTGCGCGCATCCTCCAACGGATCCGAGAATGCCAGCGGATTACGCTTGCGCAGATACCCCAAAGCCGTAGTCACGAAGATCCGCCGGCACCACCCCTCAAAAGAACCCTCGCCACGGAAATCGCCGATCTTGGTGTACAACGTAATGAAACCATCGTGCAACAGATCCTCCGCCACCGAACGATCCGCCACATAACGACAACACACGGCAAACATCGCCGGGCCGTAACGCACGTACAACTCCCGCTGCGCCACAGCGTCGCCCCTGCGGCAGCCCTCTATGATCTCTTGTTCGGTCAATACTTAAGTTTCTTATAGGAAAGATACAAATATGCGGAATATTGTTGCATCGGCCTACTTTTTTTTCTGAGTTTGGCAAACTTTTTTCTACCTTTGGAGATGTAAACGACTAAATTTATGACCATGACGAAAGAAAAAATAGGAATCGCCTGCGACCATGCCGGCTATCAAATGAAGGAATTCCTGGTAGGTTACCTCGACAGCAAAGGGTTCGATGTCTACGACTTTGGAACTGACAGCGAAGAGAGTGTCGACTATCCGGACTACGCCCATCCATTGGCCGACGCCATCGAACGGGGCGAACTCCCGCGCGGCATCGCTCTGTGCGGCAGCGGAAACGGCATCTCGATGACGCTCAACAAACACCAAGGAATCCGTGCCGCTCTCTGCTGGACGCCCGAACTGGCCGCTCTGGCCCGGCAGCATAATGATGCCAACGTCTGCTCGCTCCCGGCGCGGTTTATCGACAATGTCACCGCAGCCGAAATCGTCGACAAGTTTCTCTCCTCGGAATTCGAAGGGGGACGCCACCAGCGGCGGGTCGAGAAGATCCCGGTACCGCAGGAATAACTACTGAGATACAAAGAGGTCCGAATCCTGAAAGATTCGGACCTCTCTTTTCTAATTCAGATCCACTGCCGGGACCATACAGATGCACTTCCCAGCGCTGCTCGGCCCGGTATCAAAGCGTAAAGGCAATCTCCCGGAACAGATAACCGTGCACCGTGCCGTCCGGATGTTCAACCATCAACCGCCCGGAGGGCTCTACCCGCCGAATAATCCCCATAAAGGAACTCCCATCCGGCAACAGGTAGCGGTGAGGCACATCGCGCAGATACAACCGGGCATGGTAGTCACGCATGAGCGTCTCCTCGCCCCCCTCACACAACATCGCAAACCGCTTCATCAACGCCTCGTAAAGACGTTCAAACACCTCGCCCCGATCAAAATCATGCCCCGCCAGCAGTTTCATTGAAGTGGGATTGGGAATCCACTTCTCGAACCGGGTTTGGTTCACATCCAGCCCTATGCCGACGATACTGCGCGAGAGCACTCCCCCGCTCAGGCCGTTTTCGATCAGGATCCCGGTCATCTTCCGACCCGCCACATAGATATCGTTGGTCCACTTGACCTGAGCCTCCAGACCGTACGTCTCCAGCATATCGGTCACGGCCAGTGCAACCGCCTCCGAAAGCAGAAACTGCCGGCCTGCCGGCAGCGTTTCGGGATGCAACACCATGCTGAAGGTCAAATTCTCGCCCGGAGTGCTATCCCAACGATTACCCCGCTGGCCGCGGCCTTTGGTTTGCCGTTCGGCCAGCACCGCATCGCCATGTCCGTATGCAGGATCACGCACCACGTCGTTCGTCGAGGAGGCCTCTTCCTGCCAGTCGAGCCGAGCCCCATAACGAGAGGCCATGGCAGCCACGGCATCACGCAGACGCTGGTACGGTTTTTCGCACACTTCCCGCTCCATTTCCCAGCAATCCATCACTTCCGGGTCCAAGGTTAGACCGCCACGTTGAAGTCGCGCAGTGCGTCGTTGAGCGAGGTTTTGGTATCGGTCGAAGCCTTGCGCTGCCCAATGATCAGGGCACAGGGCACGCCATACTCCCCGGCCGGGAACTTTTTCGTGTAGGTCCCCGGAATCACCACCGAACGCGCCGGAACATACCCCTTATAATAGACCGGCTCCGGCCCCGACACGTCGATAATCCGCGTCGACCCCGTAATCACCGTATTGGCACCCAGCACTGCCTCCCGGCAGACGTGCGCCCCCTCAACCACAATACAGCGAGAACCGATGAAGCAGTGATCCTCAATGATCACCGGCGCCGCCTGCACCGGCTCGAGCACACCACCCAGTCCGACACCGCCGCTCAGATGTACATGCTTACCTACCTGCGCACAGGAACCAACCGTAGCCCACGTGTCAACCATCGTTCCCTCGTCGACATACGCCCCGATGTTCACATACGAAGGCATCATCACCGCTCCCGGAGCAATGTAGGCTCCGTAGCGTGCCACGCCGTGCGGCACAACCCGTACGCCGAGCTGTTCGTAACCCTGTTTAAGTTCCATCTTGTCGTAGAACTCCAGCGGACCGGCATGCATGGTCTTCATCTCCTGAATAGGGAAGTAGAGCAGCACGGCCTTCTTCACCCATTCGTTCACCTGCCACTGCGACTCGCCCACGGGTTCTGCCGTGCGCAACTGTCCTTTGTCCAACAGGTTGATCACTTCGCGGATCGCCTCGCGGCCCTCCGCACTCTTGAGCAGCGTACGGTCCTCCCAGAGCCGTTCGATCTGCACTTTCAAATCTTCGTATTTCATGGCGTATCGTATTTTCATTCTCCTGCAAATGTAGAAAAAAAGCGGGCAAGGTTCAAAATTCCAACACCCGATTGCCGCCATATCCAGGAATGTTTCGTACATTTGTGGAATGTAGTGCAACAACGTGCCAAAAATTTAAAAATTTAACATATCGCAACATGAAAACGATGACTCGACTTGCGTACACGGCGGTCTGTCTGCTGACAGTCTCCTCCGCACTTCTTTTCACCAATTGCAACCATTCCATGAAGATCAAAACCCTTCCCTATCCCGAAGCCCGGCAGGATTCGGTGACGGACAACTATTTCGGCACCGTAGTGGCCGACCCCTACCGCTGGATGGAGGACGATAATGCCGCCGAGACGGCCGAGTGGGTAGCGGCCGAAAATGCCGTGACGCAGGATTACCTTTCGCAAATCCCTTACCGCGAACAGATCAAGGAGCGCCTCACTCAACTGTGGAACTACCCGAAGGAGGGCGTTCCGGCGAAACACGGCGACTACTACTTCTTTTTCAAGAACGACGGCCTGCAAAATCAAAGCGTTCTCTACCGTCAGACCAGCCTCGACGCCACACCGGAGGTATTCCTCGATCCGAACACCCTGTCGGAGGACGGTACGGTGGCTCTGGCAACGGTCTCCTTCTCGGAGGACGGACGCTATATGGCCTATTCGGTAGCAGCATCCGGCTCGGACTGGGTGGAGATCAAAGTAATGGAGACGGCTACCAAACAGGTGCTGCCCGACTGCATCCGCTGGGTGAAATTCTCCGGGGCCAGCTGGGCTGCCGATTCCAAGGGATTCTATTACAGTGGCTACGACGAACCGGCCAAGGGCAGTGAACTTTCGGGTCAGAACCGTTTCCAGAAGATCTACTACCACAAACTGGGCGATACGCAGGCCAACGACCGCCTGATCTACACCGACCCGGAGCATCCGCTGCGCTATTTCAACGCCGAGGAAAGCAAGGACGGCAAATACATCTTCGTCTACGGCTCGGAAGGAACGCACGGTACGGAGATCCTCTTCCGCAAGACGGCCGAGACCTCAGTTCCGTTCAAAACGCTCTTCCCCGGATTCGAAAATGACTACAACATCATCTATTGCAAGGACGACCGCGCCTATGTCTACACCAACAACGGAGCCCCCAACTACCGGTTGGCGGAGGTGAACCTGACCGATGCCCAGCCCGTGCTGAAAGATGTGATCGCCGAAAACGAGTCCAATCTGTTGCAGGGAGCAGGTGTTGCAGGCGGCTATCTGATGGCCGTCTACCTCGAAAATGCCATGAACACCGTCTATCAGTACAACATGGACGGCACCGAGGTCCGCAAGATTGACCTGCCGGACATCGGCACGGTCAGCGGTTTCGACGCCGGCCAGGAGGCTACGGAGACCTTCTATTCAGTCACCTCGTTTACCTCGCCTGCCACGATTTATCGCTATACCTTCGCCGACGGCAAGTCGGAAGTACTGCGCCAGCCGACCCTCAGCTTCGATCCCTCGCTCTTCACCACAGAGCAGGTCTTCTTCGAGAGCAAGGACGGAACGCAGGTACCGATGTTCATCGTCCATCGCAAAGACATGAAACTCAACGGCAAGAATCCGCTCTACCTGTACGGCTACGGCGGTTTCAACATCAGCCTCACACCCGGGTTCAACCCCAACCACATCCTGTTTATGGAACAGGGCGGCGTCTACGTGACGGTCAACCTGCGGGGCGGTGGTGAATACGGCGAGAAGTGGCACCGGGCCGGAATGCTCGAAAACAAACAGAACGTCTTCGACGACTTCATCGCCGCAGCCGAATACCTGATCGAGAAGGGTTACACCTCGAAGAAGAGAATCGCCATCGCAGGCGGTTCGAACGGCGGCCTGCTGGTGGGTGCCTGCGAAGTGCAGCGGCCGGATCTGTTCGCCGTCTGCCTGCCCGCCGTGGGCGTGATGGACATGCTCCGCTACCACAAATTCACCGTGGGCTGGGGCTGGGCCGTGGAATACGGCAGTTCGGACAACGAAGAGCAGTTCGGCTACATCTACAAATACTCCCCGCTGCACAACATCAAGGCTGGGACGTGCTATCCCGCCACGCTCATCACCACGGCCGATCATGACGACCGCGTCGTGCCGGCCCACTCGTTCAAGTTCGCCGCTACGATGCAGGCTGCACAGAGTTGCGACCGTCCGATCCTGATCCGCATCGACACCAACGCGGGCCACGGCGCCGGCAAACCTACTTCGAAACGGATCGAAGAGGCTGCCGATACCTACTCGTTCCTGTTCTGGAACACCGGAACCGAGGTTCAATTCTAAAGGCAGGCCGGAGGAGATGAAAGTCTATAAATTTGGAGGGGCGTCGGTCCGTTCGGCCGACGGCGTGCGGAACTTGTGCGACATCGTACAAAGCGAACCGGACGATCTGTTCGTCATCGTCTCGGCAATGGGCAAAACGACCAATGCCCTGGAAGGAGTTCTGGAATCATTCATGGCCGGTCAGCGGGAAGCAGCCCAGGCAGCATTCGCTGTCAGTGAGGCGTATCACCGCGAGATTATCGCCGGGCTGTTCGGTAATGGAGTCACGATTCCCGCCGTGGAGAGTCTCTTCGGCGAGGTAAAGAATCTGCTCGACAGTTGCGAACCGCGGTCGGAAGAGTACGAACTCTGGTACGACCGGCTAGTCGGCTACGGGGAGTTGATCTCCACGACCATCATCGCAACCTATCTGAACCACAGCGGCCAACCCTGCCGGTGGATCGACATGCGGCGCTGCTTCCTGACCGACACCCGCCACAAAGACGCCAACATCGACATCGCCCGTTCCACGCCGCGGTTGCTGGAGGCAATCCACAAAGATGAAGGGCCGGATTCAGCCTTCTCGCCTGTGGGAGACCGTACGACCAGCTGTATCGCTACGCCACACACGGCTCGCCGAGGACGCTTGTTCATCGGGCAGGGTTTCATCGGCGGCACGCCTGAGGGCGAACCCACCACGCTGGGACGCGAAGGGTCGGACTACTCGGCAGCCGTGGCAGCTTACATTCTGGACGCCGAGAGCCTGTCGATCTGGAAAGACGTGGAGGGGATCCTCAACGCTGACCCCAAGATCTTCCCCGACACGCGCTACATCCCGGAGCTGACCTATCTGGATGCCATCGAATTGGCATACAGCGGAGCGCAGATCATCCATCCGAAGACGATCAAACCGCTGCAAAACAAGAATATCCCGCTGTACGTCCGCCCGTTCGGCGACAAGAGCCGCCCGGGCAGTGTCATCAAGGGCGAAATGAAGGGCAGGATCGACGTCCCGATCCTGATCCTGAAACACAACCAGGTACTGATCTCGATCCGCCCCAACGACTTCTCGTTCGTGCTGGAAGACCGTTTTGCGGGGATCTTCTCGCTGCTGGAGCGCTATAACGTGAAGATCAACCTGATCCAAAGTTCGGCAGTCAACCTGAGCCTCTGCGTCGACCGTTCGCGCCACCTGCCCGAAGTGGCCAAAGAACTTCACCGTCAGCAATACCGCGTGGTCTATAACGACACCATGGAGCTGCTCACGATCCGCGGCTATACCCCGGCTCTATACACGCAATACGGCAACGGCCCGGGGGTCTACCTGACCCAAAAAACACGCAAGATTGTCCGCATCGTCCGGAAAGTAGAGCCGCAACCATAGTCTAAGTCTGGCCGGCAACGGATGCAAAATCTAAAACAAGGGGGGGGGAAGTCCCTCCCCTTTTGCTTTATAGCAACGTGCAATTATAAAGCAAAACCGCCGGGAACGATTAGATATTCTCGCCATAAAAAGCCAAAAACGGAAGATTTGCAAGATCGGTTTATATTATAAAAAAGATTAATTCGGTTATTTCGAAACAAATTTTACCTTTGCAGGCAGATAAACTCTGTTCGATGATCCCTGCCGATTTCGAAATATTGTTCCGGACCCATTTCCGGAGTGCTGTACTGATCTCCCAGATGATCGTATCATCGAAAGAGGTGGCAGAAGATATCGTACAGGAGGTCTTTATCCGCATGCTGGACAAACCGATCGGAGAACTCAAAGCCCCTGCGCAATTTCTATACGCCAGCGTACGCAATGCCTCGATAGATTATGTGCGGACCCATTCGATCCGCAAGTTTGAACACATCCAAAACCTCGACATCCCGGATCATCACTCCCTGGATGTCTCCTCGGAGGAGATCGAATATGCCAACAACCTGCGCAAACTGGTCAACGCCATCGACCGTCTGCCCAAACAGGCTCAAAGCGTGGTCAAAATGATCTGCTTCAAAAAGTACAGCTATGCCGATGCCGCTCATGAACTGGGCGTTTCCGTATCGACAATCAAAACACACATGTACCGTACCTTCAAATTCTTGAGGGAACATTTGGCCCTGCTGTTTGTAGGAATCTTAACACTCCTGCGGTAATCCGATTTTTTTTATACGGTTGTGCATTTCCCCCGTTTTTTCTGTAAGGAAACGGGACTCTTTTTTCGTCTTAAGATTAAAACCCCACGAAGGGGGCCCTTCTGGAACCCAGACACATGAAGACGAAATACGACATCGGACAACTACTCACCGACTACCTGTCGGATAACCTAGACGAGGAGGGGCGTCAACAACTCCATGCCTGGGAAGAGGAGTCCCCGCAACATGCGGAGATACTGCGCTTGCTGAAAGGCGAATCACCGTTCGGGCCTGATGTTCGTCGCATGTACGAATACGATGAAGAAAAGGTGTGGGCCAATCTCCAGGCTCATGCACAACACCGAGAAAAAAGACGAATATTGCGACGCCTCTTTACACTGGCATCCGCTGCATCAATCGCCATCGCCCTACTGTTTACCGGATACTATATATACGACCACTTTCGCGACAAGGGGCTGACAAATTATATCGTATCCTTCGTGGAACCGGGGCACACCGGCGCCATCCTCGAGTTATCGAACGGCGAGCAGATCGACCTTTCAGACAGCACCCTCCAGCAATTGACCGAAGCCGATCAAACACAACTCCATATCAAAGATCGACAACTGGAAGTTGTAGCACCGAGCAAAGATGCTGAACCTGTTTTCAATACAATTCGGGTTCCGGTCGGACAAGAATATTTTCTCATTCTGAGCGACGGGACCAAAGTGTGGCTGAACTCCGATTCTCGCATTACATTTCCTACTCAATTTACCGAGAAGGAGCGACATGTCAGTTGCGAAGGCGAAATCTATTTTGAGGTGGCTCACGACGAAAAGCACCCATTCACAGTCAGCACCCACCAGATGAATCTGACCGTATTGGGCACCTCGTTCAACGTCATGGCCTACAACGACGAACCCAACGTGGAGGCTACCCTGATCTCGGGAAGTTTAAAAGTAGAGGCTAACGACCAGGAAATCATCCTCGAACCGGACCGACAGGCTCGCCTGGTGAAAAGCGACAGTTTGCTGACGGTCCGCAAGGTATATGCCGACTCTTATGCCGCCTGGACCAAGGGAGTATTCGTCTTTTTCGACGAGCCGGTGCCGTCGATCTGCCGCAAATTGTCGCGATGGTACAACATCGAGATCGACGCTTCGGCAGAAGCGTTACAACGCATTTATTTTTCGGGTATGATCAAACGCTACGATACCTTTAACAAAGTGGCCGATCTACTGGCCAGTACCGACGAACTCCTGTTCAAGGAGGAGGAGGGACGCATCATAGTGTACGCCAAAAAAGATTTATTATAACAAAAGAAAGTCGTCACCCTTTTCCGCACAAGGAGAGGGAGAATGTTTAATTAAATACAAACCTATCATTTATGAGAAAATTTTACTTGTTCGCCTACTCACCCCATGTTTGCAGACTGCTGCTAGTCTGCCTCATGGCGGTCACGATGCTGGCGGGGTCCGTTTCCCCGGCACTCGCGAGCACCGTAAACCAACCGCAAAAGAAGACGGTTTCGGTCTCCTTCAACGGAGTTTCGCTGGAAGACGTACTCCAGTATCTGAAAAAAGAGACCGGATATTACGTGCTCTACAACAGCAATGCTGTTAAAAACATCAAAGGCATCCGTCTCCAGAAGAACAACGTCAGTGTCAACGAGGTTCTGAACGCCTGCCTGAAAGGGACCAATCTGACTTACACCATCAACGACGACACGATTGTCATCAAAACAAAACAGGAGGCCGCATCTACCCCCCCCCCTTCAGAAAACGGACAACTCGAATGATAATAAATATATCGTCATGGGTACGATCACCAACAAAGCGACCAAAGCGCCGCTGGTTGGTGCTACAGCCTATGTCAAAGGGACAAACATCGGGGCCATTGCCGACGAAAAAGGAGAATACATTCTTGTTCTGGATCGTCGTCTGAATCAAACGATTACATATAGTTTGATCGGAATGGAATCTCGCGATGTAGTCTTCACCGGGCAGACCCATATCGACGTGGAGCTGGCCGAAAAGGTGGAAAGTATCGATGACGTGGTCGTAACAGGTTACGCAACGATCCGCAAAGAGGGCTTCACCGGAAACACGACCCGCATTACCAAGGACGAAATTCTCAAAGTATCGCAGCAAGACCTGATCGGCGCCATCCAGGTATTCGATCCTTCGTTCCGAATCACGGAGAACGTCACCATGGGTTCTAACCCCAACTCCCTGCCGGAATTTTATATTCGCGGTCAAAACTCGGTCAACATGGAGCTCTCGAATACCTCCGACATCTCGCGCCAGAATCTGACCAGCAACAACAACCTGCCGATCTTCATCCTCGACGGCTTCGAGACCACCGTTGAGAAGATCTACGATATGGATGTCAACCGTATCCACTCCATCACCCTGCTGAAAGACGCCGCCGCCACGGCACTCTACGGTTCGCGAGCCGCCAACGGTGTGATCGTCATCGAGTCGCGTGCTCCGGAGGCCGGCAAACTCCGCATCACCTACAACCTCACGGGAAGTGTCGAAACCCCCGATCTGTCGGCCTACAACCTCATGGATGCCCGCGAGAAACTGGCTGCCGAGGTAAACGCCGGATATTACAAGCTGTCGGACGAGACCAACAGCAACGACATTTCCGACATACTCACCTACCATAACTATTATACCAAGAAACTCAACAACGTCAACCGCGGCGTCAACACCGACTGGTTATCCAAAGGACTGCAAACGGCCGTCAACCACAAACACAGCATCTACATCGACGGTGGTGAGAACGACGTTCGCTGGGGTGCCGAACTGCGCTACAACGGTAACAACGGTGTGATGAAGGGTTCGAACCGTAACACCTATGGTGCGGGACTGTTCCTCGACTACCGTATCGGCCGGTTCCAGATCATGAACCGTCTGGACTACGACATCATGGATTCGAAAGACACTCCGTATCAGGACTTCTCGACCTATTCGCACAAACAGCCCTATGACGTGATCACCGATCCCGTAACCGGCAAATATCTCCAAAGGCTGGAAAGTTGGGGTGGATCCGGTTCCGAAACGCTCTACCTGAACCCGTTGTATGAAGCAGCCTATCTGAACTCTTTCGCAGATAATAAATACAACGACATCACCAATAAGTTCGCGATTAACTATTATGCGACCGACAACCTGACCTTCAAAGGGACCTTCTCCATCGAGAAAAAATATTCTCAGGCCCGGTCATTCGTTGATCCAGACTCTTATATCTTCTCCAGTTCGTCTATCTCTCCGGACTACCGAGGCAGTCTTTCGATCACGGACGGCGAGTATTTCTCCTACAACGCCAACCTTATGGCCATGTACAACAAGAATATTCGCAAGAACTACATCAACCTGACCGTAGCCACCGAGTTGCGCGAGACCAATACCATCTCCAAACTCTCCAACTACACCGGTTTTGCCAGCGGGGCCCTCCACTCGATCAACAACGCCGCCCGCATGGATGGCAAACAGATCCAGTCGAGCAACAAGACCCGTCTGGCCAGCTTCCTGTTCATCGGCAACTACTCCTATGATGATATCTATCTGTTGGACGCCTCGATCCGTATGGATGGTTCGTCGGAATTCGGCAAAGACAAGAAAACGGCTCCCTTCTGGGCTTCGGGTATCGGTATCAACATCCACAACTATTCCTTCATGAAAGGGCGCACGGCCATCAGCCGTCTGAAACTGCGGGCCTCTTACGGACAACTCGGTAAGGTGAACTTCCCGGTCTATGCCGCCATCTCCAGCTACGTCGCCTCGGAAAACTGGTATCTGACCGGTATGGGCAATATGCTCCAATACCTGGGCAACAACGAACTGGGATGGGAAAAGACCAATACGTTTGACGTAGGTCTGGAATTCGGCATGTTTGAAGACCGACTGTTGTTCAAGGCCACTTACTATGACAAGAAGACCATCGACATGATCACGTCGGTCACGCTGCCTTCCTCATCCGGTTTCACCAGCTACATGGACAACATGGGTAAGGTCGACAACCGGGGATTTGAACTCGACCTTCGCTACAACATCGTCCGCAATAAAAACTGGGACCTGACCGTTTTCGGCAATCTCTCACACAACAAGAACAAGATTCTCGAAATCTCGGATGCTCTGAAAGCCTACAACGACCTGGTAGACAAGCAGTATGCAGATTATGACAAAAAGAATACCGATTCGAAGTACGCCCGCACCCACACGAAATTCGTAGAGGGCGGTTCGACAACCTCCATCTTCGCCATGCAATCGCTGGGTATCAACCCCGCCAACGGAAAGGAACTCTATCTGCGTCCCAACGGATCGGTCACCTACGAGTGGAACGCCGCTGATATGGTGATCGTCGGCAATACCGAGCCCAAAGCTCAGGGCTCATTCGGCTTCAACGCCCGCTGGAAAAACTTCTCGATCTTTACGACCTTCCTCTACTATTTCGGAGGTCAGAAGTACAACGATACGCTGGTTGACTACGTAGAAAATGTGAACCTGCTGACCTCGAACGCCGACCGCCGTGTAGGCATCCTGCGCTGGCAGAAGGAAGGCGACATCACCCCGTTGAAGGATATCGCCGAATCGTCGCTGGTAACGCGTCCTACCTCGCGTTTCGTACAGGACGACAACGTACTGCAGTTCAACTCGCTCTCGATCAGCTACGATTTCAACTCCAAACTCATCCAGAAGTGGGGCATGAGCATGCTCCGACTGACGGCCAGCATGGAGGATCTCTCCTACTGGAGCAAGATCATGCAAGAAAGAGGTTTGAGCTATCCCTTCTCCCGCACGGTCAACTTTTCACTCAATGTCACTTTCTAAAACGATAACGCATGAAATCCTATAAAAAAATCATACTTGTCTTCGCATCGGCCAGCCTGTTCTGCTCCTGCGGCCAGTGGCTGGATATTATGCCGGAAGACACGACCACCGAGAAAGAGTTGTTCTCGACCTTTGCCGGCTATCATTCGGCCATCAACGGGCTTTACTCTACCATGGCCCAGTCGGAACTCTACGGACAGAACCTCACGTGGGGCTTTGCAAGTGCCCTGTCGCAATACTACGACAACACGTCGTCGAGCAACAGCATGGCTTATTCGTATACCGAGAAATACGAATACAACACCGATGAGGTACGTAACTATGCCGAACAAATCTGGACAACGGCCTACAACGTGATCGCCAACTGCAACAACATTCTGCAACACATAGAGACTGCCGATCCATCCATTTTTCCGCATTACGAACTCGGAGAAATGGATATTATCAAAGGAGAGGCGTTGGCTGTAAGAGCGCTGATGCATTTTGAACTGCTCCGCTTGTTCGCCGACGCCCCGATCGTAAGCACAACAGCCAAGGCGATTCCCTATTCGGAAAGCTATCCTGACAAGTTCCCTGCCCGCAAAACAACCGGCGAGGTGCTCGAAAAGATCACAACCGATCTGAAACAGGCTTCTGAACTGCTCTATGAGTTCGATGTAGTGGTAAATAATTTACCCAATGGTGCGATTGTGACAAACCCTCTGGCTTTCTACCAAACAGGCGATTCAAACGGGCTCTTTTTCTCAGCCCGGGGCGTACGGATGAACTATGTCGCAGTTAACGCTCTGCTCGCCCGTGTCTACTGGTATGCCAACGACCTGGAGAATGCCTATAAATACGCTTCAGAGGTCTATGATTATTTTGTCAAAACGAACAAATGGTTTGATTACACAACATTCTCCAGCGGAGACACCGAACGAACTCGTGCTCATAAACTGGTCACCGAGATCATCATTTCATCCTATCGTGTGACTATGGGCGAGGACTACCAAGCTGTCATAGGTTCTACGAGTAACAATAATGCCTATTATCTACACAACATGGATTACATGTTCCAGACCTATAAACAGGATCGGGACGACTACCGCTATACAAAATTAATAACCTCGGTCGATCCTACGAAAGGGACCCACTCTTCCATCAAATACAAGGTTGCCGAGAGCCAAATTGCCGAAACGGAACAAGCCCTGATCCCCATCATGCGTTTTGCCGAACTGCGCCACATCATGGCTGAATACCTGGCCAAACATGATCAGATCAATGAAGCCGTGAAGATTCTGAATGACCATCGCGCCAAACGCGGCTGTATTACCCGTACGCTTGACGAAAATATGAGCCTGGACGACTTCTTGTCCGAACTCGACTACGACATTTGGAAAGAGTACATCGGCGAAGGGCAATATTTCTTCAATTGCAAAAGGCAGAACGCTGCAACTATCCGCAAGGGTGGCATACAGATCCAGATGAGCGGCAAGTATACACTGCCGATTCCGGACAGCGAAATTTCGTTAAACTAAGCTAAATCAAGATTCAGTATGAAAAAATACATCATATCGCTTGTCGTTCTGCTCACGGGCGGATTGGTCTCCTGTGACAGAGCAGATATACCGACCTATTCGGGCGACAGTTACATTCACTTCACGCAGGATCAGGAGAA
>CALYBN010000031.1 GCA_944414825.1 uncultured Rikenellaceae bacterium | reverse complement strand
TACTGTCGATGTCGGCATCGAACGGTTCTCCGTCTTTGGTCTGTACGACCACTTTCAATCCGGCTACGGCTCGTTGCAAATACGCCCCAAGGCCTTCGCTTCCGATATTCACCGCTTGAACGGCATAGGTATAGTTATGAACGGAATAATAGAGCGTATCCGACTGAGCGTAATTCAACAATGAATAGGCCTGATCCTGAAGATTCCCACCCAGTATGATCGAAGGCTCCCGGTTGAACGGATAGCTGATCACTGTATCGGAAGGCAGCGTATATCCCCAATAGAGCATCTGATAGGTGCCGATCGGCAACAGAATCGGAGAGCCTACATTGGCGACAATCTCACCATTGTCGATTTGGTAAAACCCCGGCAGGGAAGAGAGAGTCGCCGGCCGTCCCCGATAATTGCCATAATAGAGAGACGACGAGGCCGTACAGGGATACACATCCAGATAACCCGTATAGGGAGATCCGAGTTCGATCGCGCGTAACGAAGGGGTAATCAAAGCGGGACTCCCCGACTCCGGCTCCTTGTTATCGTGGTCACATGCCGTAAACCCCAGCAACACGATACCCAAAACAAAAAATAAGTAATGTATTCTCATAACGAATTCAGTTTTTTGAACTGACATTCCTCCATGCAATAGATGTGCCGTTCGTCCCTTCATCCCAAGAAACTCTCAAAAGGTCTCAGAATAAAACCCGTGCAATTCACCGGAAAGTGATAATTTTTTAAGAATATTATCGTTACCTTTGTACGATATTTGTCGGGCAACCCGATGGATAGAAAAGCAACAGGAATAATCACCCATAAAAATAACGATTATGGAATTTCTCACGAATGAAAAACTGGTCATCGTCGGCGCAGCCGGCATGATCGGATCGAACATGGTGCAAACGGCCATCATGATGAAACTCACCCCGAATATCTGCGCTTACGACCCCTTCGCTCCTGCCCTGGAGGGTATGGCCGAAGAGATGTATCAAAGCGGCTTCGAAGGCGTGAATCTTACCTACACCAGCGACATAGCTCAGGCTCTCAACGGAGCTAAATACATCATCACCTCGGGTGGTGCTGCCCGCAAGGCCGGCATGACCCGCGAGGATCTGCTCAAAGGTAATGCCGAGATCGCTGCACAGTTCGGCAAGGACATCCACACCTACTGCCCCGACGTGAAGCACGTGGTAGTGATCTTCAACCCGGCCGACATCACCGGCCTGATCATCCAGCTCTACTCCGGTCTGAAACCGGGCCAGGTGACCACGCTGGCTGCCCTCGACAGCACACGGTTGCGTTCGGCGCTGGCCCAGCACTTCAACATCGCTCCCGACAAGGTGACGGGATGCCGCACCTATGGAGGTCACGGCGAGCAGATGGCCGTCTTCGCCTCCACGGCACAGGTAGATGGCAAGCCGCTCACGTCGTTGATCGGCACACCGGCCCTGACCGTCGAGCAATGGCATGCCCTGCAGCAGAAGGTGATCCAGGGCGGAAAACGCATCATCGAACTGCGCGGTCGCTCATCATTCCAGAGCCCGTCGTACCTGTCGGTGGAGATGATCCGGGCTGCCATGGGCGGTGAGGCGTTCCGCTGGCCGGCCGGCATCTACGTGAACACACCGCAGTTCGGCCACATCATGATGGCCATGGAGACTGTCATCACCAAAGAGGGCGCCTCGTACAAAGAGATCAAAGGAACGCCCGAAGAGATGAAAACCCTCGAGGAGAGCTATCAACACCTTGCTACGCTACGCAACGAGGTGATTGAGATGGGGATCATCCCGCCCGTAACCGAGTGGAGCAAGATTAACGGCAACCTCTAGGCCGTTGCTCGGAGTCGGGTCCAACAGACGCAAAAAGGAGGGTACGCGATGAGTAAGACAAATACGGAGACTTTCCCGGTGACCGGCATGTCGTGCGCCATGTGTGCGGCAGCCGTCGGGGAAGTAGCCCGCAAACAACAGGGAGTGGTCGAGGCCAATGTTAATTTCGCGGCCTCGACCCTTACTGTTTCTTATGAAACGGGCCGTTTCTCCGCACAGCAACTGGCCGAAGCGGTAGCCGCAGCGGGATACGGGCTGATCGTCGGCACGGACGATCCGGTCCGGGAACAGGAACGACAGATGCAGCGGGAGTATCGGAGGGCGCTTCGTCACACGATCGTCGCCTGGGCATGCACCATCCCGCTGGGATTGATCGGCATGCACGTGATCCATCCGCCCCATGCCAATGCCATCATGTTGGCATTAACTCTGGTTGTTATGCTCTATGCTGGTCGGCCGTTTTATATCAATGCATGGAAGCAGTTGCGCCATGGTCGCGCAGGTATGGATACACTCGTAGCCCTAAGTACGTCGATCGCCTTTCTGTTCAGCCTCTCCACCACGCTCTTTCCGCAGTTCTGGACCGAACGGGGTCTGGAGGCACACGTCTACTTCGAAGCAGCCGGAATGATCATCGCCTTCGTCCTGCTGGGCAAATTGCTCGAAGCACGGGCGCGGCGCAGTACCTCGGCCGCCATCCGGGGATTGATGGGGCTGCAACCCGATACGGCACGCCGATTACGGAACGGACTGGAAGAGGAGGTGCCGATCGCCGTATTGCAACCCGGCGATCGGGTCAGCATCCGCCCCGGCGACCGAATCCCGGTGGATGGAACGGTAGCGGAGGGCTTCTCCTACGTGGACGAAAGCATGATCAGCGGCGAACCCCTCCCTGTGGCCCGACAGACGGGCGACAAAGTATTGGCCGGCACGATCAACCAAAAGGGACAGTTGACGGTAATCGTGAACGGAGTCGGACAGGAGACCTTCTTGGCCCGGATCGTCCGCATGGTTCAGGAGGCTCAGGGCAGCAAGGCTCCCGTACAGCGCATTGCAGACCGTATCGCCGCCATTTTCGTGCCGGTGATTCTGGGGATTGCCATCCTGACGTTCGCCGTATGGATGATCGTCGGTGGTGAGTCCTACTTCTCGCATGCCCTGCAATCGGCCGTCTCGGT
>CALYBN010000030.1 GCA_944414825.1 uncultured Rikenellaceae bacterium | reverse complement strand
AGTCGGTCGACCCCTGGGGAACGGCCATCAAACTGGGCGAATATTTCGCTGCTTTCGGCGTGGAATGGCTCTACGGGTGGCGGTTCGGCTTTGCAATCTGGCTCACGGGAGCCGAGTTGATGCTGGGACTGATGCTGCTGTTCAAAGTGCGGTTGCGTCTGATCTCGATCGTTGCCGTGCTCTCGATGACCTTCTTTACGGTGCTGACTTTCGTGCTGGCGCTGTGGAATCCGGTGGAGGACTGCGGCTGTTTCGGTGAGGCGATCAAACTGACCAATTGGGAGACTTTTCTGAAGAACCTTGTGCTGCTGCCCATGAGCATTGCCGTGATGTGGACGGCCCGCAAACTGCCCATCATGCCTACATGGAGCGACGGCGTCAAGATGTTGCTGATCGCGTCGGTGGCCTTCGGTGTGGGAATCTATTCCTATCGTCATCTGCCGCTGATCGACTTTCTACCCTATAAGATCGGGACGAACATTCCGGAGGCGATGAGTGTTTCCGGTACGGGCGACGTGGAGACCGTGCTGATCTACAAGGATAAGCAGACCGGCCGGGAACATGAGTTCGATCTGAGTGATACCACCTGGTATGATACGACCCGCTGGGAGTATGTCGATACGCGCATTACGGCCCTCAATGAGTCTGTACACCCCACGATCCGGGACTTTGCCATCTTTAACGATGAACAGGTGATTACGGACGAGGTGCTGTCTGATCCGGGGGTGGTTTATATGATCTGCGCATCGGACATTACGGATATCCGTCCGCGGTGTGCGCGCAAGTTGGAGAGCGCGGTCCGTCAGGCGTATGACCGTGGTTATCGGGTGCTGTGCCTCACGGCGGAATCGCTGGACGTTGCACCGGAGATCGTGTTGGGCGGCGAACACGTCCCCTGTTTCAATATGGATGCTACGACGATCAAGACCATGTTGCGGGCCAAGGTGGGCGTCGTGGTACTGCACGGGGGTGTGATCGTGGACAAGGTCAACTGCCGCGATATGCTCGATAAGGATGTCCTTCCGGAATATTGATGCGGGGGCGGGGTGATACGATCCTTGCTGAATGCTGAAAGGGTTCCGCCAGCCCGTTCTGTGGGTGGGGTTCAGTAGTGTACCCTCCGCAGTTGTTTATCGTTGATCCAGATGTCGAATGAAACCGGGGCGATCATCTCCATCATGATGGTCATGCCGCAGTATTTGTCGTGAGTGAGTTCAAGAGCCCGAATGATGCGATTGCGGTCGGTCTCGGGCGGGCACTCCACGCGGAAGACCTGCGTAATGGCCTTGAAAAGGCTTTGCGGTTTGGTGCTTGCATCGGTGAGCTTGCCGGAAATCTCCATTTCGAGTCCCGTCACCTGAAGATGCATGCTCTCGAAGAGTGCAAGGGCTGTCATCCCGGAGCATTTGCCTAAGGCATAGAGCATCATTTGTTTGGGATTCATGTCGAGACAGGCGATATCGTCCGTGGGTGCGAGGATCTGTCCGCCGAGCCATTTGAGAGTTACGTTTTCCATGAATTTGCTTAATTTTTGTCGGTTCTTGGATGTGAGCGTGAAATAACAAGAATCGTTCCTTGTGCTGCATGGCGTTGCCGATATTTTTTGTAAGTTTGCGAAGGAATAAATTGAAGCATTATGTCAAGAAGATTTTGTATGCTGGTCCTGGCAGCAATATTGGCTGTGCAGGGGCTTTACGCCCAGCCGAATAATGATATACAGGCCCGGATGGCCCGGGGTTATGAACTGTTCGAGGCCGGGAGCTACCGTGCAGCCCAGCAGGAACTCTCCCGTGTGCGCGAAGAGATACCGGCAGATCGTCGGGGCGATCTGGTGCGGATCGACTACCTGTTGGCCGAGTGTGCTGGTAAACTGGGGGAGGAGAATGCCATGGAACAGTTCCGCGCTTTCCTGAAGAATTACCCCAATTCGATCTATACCAACGATGTGCGGTTTGCCATCGCCAACCTGCTCTATGAGAATCGGGAATATTCACAGGCTCAGAAGGAGTTCCTGGCTGTGAATCCGTTTGAACTGCCCGCTTTACGGCGTGACGAGTATAATTTCAAGAAGGGGTACTGCCTCTTCGATCAGGAGGATTACGACCAGGCTTATGCCATCTTCCGGCAGGTGTCGGAGCAGAGCGGGTATGGTCCTCATGCCCGGTACTATATGGCCTATACGGATTATATCAACGAAAATTACGGCGCCGCGAAGAAGGTATTCCTTGAGTTGATGCACAACGAGGCCTATGCCCGGATCATCCCGTTCTACCTGCTCCAGATCGAGTTCCTGGAGGGAAATTACGATTACGTGACGGCTGAGGGGGATGCTCTGCTGGCGGCAGCTACGGGTGAGCGCGAGGCCGAAATTGCTCGGGTGCTGGGCGAGGCGTGGTTCCATAAGAACGACTACGAGCGGACGATCGCCTATCTGGACCGTTACCGCGAAGCGGGCGGTGTGATGGGCCGCGAGGAGAACTACCTGAAGGGATTCTCGCAGTATATGCTGGGCGATTATACCGGGGCTGTGGCGTCGTTGTCGCTCGTCTGCGGGCCGGACGACCGCCTGACGCAGAACGCCGCCTATCATCTGGGCGACTGCTATCTGAAAACAGGCGACAAGCGTAATGCGATGCTCTCCTTTTCGATGGCCTCCGGGGCCGATTTTGACGATGTGATCCGCGAGGATGCACTCTTTAATTACGGTAAACTGCAATATGAACTGGGAAGCGGGGTCTTCAACGAAGCTATCAACGTTCTGAACCGTTATATCCGTGAATATCCCTCCTCGCCGCGGCTTGATCAGGCACAGGAGTATCTGGTGGCGGCCTACTATAACTCCCGGAACTACGAGGCGGCCTATGAGGCGATCCGGCAGATGCCCAATCCGGATAACAACATCCGGGCCGCTCTGCAGAAGATCACCTATTTCCGGGCACTGGAGTATTTCAATGACGGGGATTACGATACGGCCTACGAGTTGTTGGAACAGTCGCAGGCGAATCGTTTCAATGCCAAATATACGGCCCTGGCGCAGTTCTGGATGGGAGAGATCCTCTTCCTCAAGGGCGACTATGCGCGGGCGATCCCTCTCTATCGGGAATATCTGTCGCTTTCGCCCGCATCGGAAGCGGAACACACGATGGCGATGTATAACCTCGGTTACTGCTATTTCAACCGGCAGGAGTGGGCCAATGCCCGCACCTGGTTTGATCGTTTCCTGGCAGCCTATGCGCCCCTGGATGATGGCTATCGGGCCGATGCGCTGAACCGTCTGGGGGATGTCAATTATGTGGGCCGGGAGTTCCGCAAGGCACTGGAAAATTACGAGGGCGCGGCCCGGCTGGGCGGCGACGAACGCTACTATTCCCAGTACCAGCGTGCTGTAACGCTCGGGTTGCTCGGGAGTCGCGACCGAAAGATTGCGGCACTGCAGGCGATCGTCGCTGATGGGAAAGGCGATTATGTAGACGATGCGCTGTATGAACTGGGACGTACGTATGTCTCGATGGAACGGTTTACGGACGGCGCTGCAACGTTAAAGAAATTCGTTACGACTTATCCCGCTTCCGATAAATATGCTGCGGCACTTTCTAACCTTGGTCTTATCTATCAGAATCTGGGCGATAATGCGGCAGCTTTGCGTTACTACCAGATGATCGTCGACAAGGCCCCCACCTCTCCCGAGGCTAAGGATGCGCTGCTGGCGATCAAGGGAATTTATGTGGACATGAACGACGTGGATGGTTACTTCGCTTATGCCCGCAAGAGCGGTATCGAGACCGATCTAAGCGTGGTAGCGCGCGATTCGTTGGCTTATGTTTCGGCACAGAAGGTCTATCTGTCGGGTTCAGTGGTGAAGTCGGCCGAAGCGCTGGAGGAGTATCTTGCGAAGTATCCTCGCGGGGCTTATCGTGCCGATGCCTTGTACAGCCTGGCCGATGTCCGTCTGCGAAGCGGCGATCGGGCGGCTGCCATTGCAGCATTGCAGGAGCTGTCCGGACTCTACTATAACAGCCATACGGTGAGCGGACTCGAGAAACTGGCTTCGCTCTGTTTCGAGGAGAAGCGCTATGGTGAGGCTGCCGCGGCTTATCGGAAACTGGCTGCTACGGCAGTGAACCCGTCGACGGTAAGCGGAGCATGGGACGGCTATCTGCGCAGTATGGAGGCAACAGAAGATTCCGGGCAGTTGGCCATGGCCGTCGATACGGTACTCGATGCTTCGGGTGTATCGGAGGAGGTGGTGCGTCGGGCCCGGTCACTCAAGGCGGGTATGTTGGCAAAACAGGGCGATAAGGCCGGAGCGCTGGCACTTTATCGGCAGCTTGC
>CALYBN010000029.1 GCA_944414825.1 uncultured Rikenellaceae bacterium | reverse complement strand
ACAACGAAGGCGGAATCTGGATCGCTACCCAATACGGAGGTGTGAATTATCTGCCGCGGCCCTTGAAACATTTCGACCGTTATGCCCCCTCCTATCGCGCCCACACCATTCAGGGGAAAGTCATCAGTCGGTTCTGTGAGGATCGGTCTGGAAATATCTGGATCGCTACGGAAGACAACGGACTGGGCTATCTGGACAATTCGACAGGCAAAATAACGAGTTATCGCCCCAACAATTCTCCCAATTCGATCAGCGACCACAATATCCAGGCGCTTCTGTTGGATAACACCAAGTTATGGATCGGCACCTATTCGCACGGATTAGATGTCATGGATCTAAAAACCGGAACCATCAAACACTACCAACATCGGCGCGGTTATCCCAACACCATCATGGACAACGGTGTAACGGCTCTCTATAAGGACAGCCGCGGCAATATCTATGTCGGAACTGCATGGGGACTGAGCCGCTACAATCCCAGGACCGATTCATTTATCCAGGAATCCAAGACCGGGAATCAGTCTCAAATATGTGATATTCTGGAAGACAGCCGTGGAAACCTGTGGTTCGCTACGCACAATAACGGCCTCTACCGATACGCCCCCGGGAAGAAAGAGTGGACAAACTACATCTATCGAGAGAATGCCCCGGGCCATTTATGCAGCAACAATGTCATCACACTCTTTGAAGACAACGAGAACCGGATCTGGGCAGGAACCGAAACCGGTCTTTGCTCGTATGACTATACAACCGATAAATTCACGACCTTCGATCCGGACAACACCATACTGCCCAGCCAGCTGGTAGCCAGTATCGAACAGGATCAGAACGGCCATTTCTGGCTATCGAGCAACGCAGGACTGGTCTGCGTGGATATGCAACGGAAGAAAATCATCGGCCACTTTACCAAAGCCGATGGTCTGCAGAGTAACCAGTTCAACTTTAATGCCTCACTAAGGGCTTCGAATGGGAAGATGTACTTCGGAGGAATCAACGGCTTCAACATCTTCCAACCCGAGGAATTCCATCACAACAACTACATCCCTCGGGTAGTCTTAACCGATCTGAGGATCAACAACCAAACCGTCCGTGCCGGAGAGGCAAACTCACCTCTTCAATTACCATTGGAAAAGACTCAAACCATCCGATTGAAGTACAAACAGAATACGGTTGAATTCCGGTTTGCTGCCCTGAGTTACCAGTCGCCCGCTAAAAATCAATATGCTTATATCCTACAAAACTGGGATCAGGACTGGATTGCCGTTGGGAATCAGAGCCGAGCCTCATACTCGAATCTCCCTCCGGGGAAATATGTATTCCGCGTCAAAGCCTCGAACAACGATGGGAAATGGAATGAAGAAGGAGCCTCGGTGCGGGTCACCGTACTTCCTCCTCTATATCGTTCCACTACAGCCTATCTGTTATACATCCTGCTCTTGATCGGAGGTATCTGGCTCTTCTTACGACTCTGGGCACGCCGTCTGAACCAACTCCACGAACAACAAATGAAAGAGTACGCCATTGAGCAGGAGAAAAACAATTACCGGTCACGTATCGAGTTCTTTACCAATCTCGCTCATGAGATACGCACCCCTCTCAGTCTGATCAAATTGCCCCTGGAGTGCATCCTGAAATCGAACGTAGGTGACGCTCAGACCAAGAACTATCTCCATATGATGGAGAAAAACACGGCAAGTTTGCTCAATCTGGTCAATCAACTGCTCGACTTCCGCAAAACGGAAGAGGTGGGCTACACTCCGCACTTTCGCCCATGCCTCATTTCAGAGCTACTCTGCGACCTGAGCGAACGTTTCCGCGCTGCGACCGACATCAACGGGATCACGCTCCGGCTGGAACTACCGTCTCATGATGTGGAGGCCAACGTGGACGAAGAAGCCTTGGTAAAAATCATCACCAACCTGCTCTCCAATGCGGTCAAATATACTCACAGCCAGATAAAGGTGCGGTTGATTCCAAACGGAAAGGGGTTCGTGTTGCGCATCTCTGACGATGGTCCGGGAGTAAAGCCGTCGGAGAAAAAGCGTATTTTCGACACATTCTATCAAGCAGAAGGCAGTCGGGCCGGCACCGGCATCGGATTACCCCTAACCAAACTGCTCGTCGAAAAACACAACGGTACGATCACGGTGGAAGATACACCGGAAACCGGCGGGGCAACGTTCGTCGTCTCTATTCCGCCGCTGAAAGTCGAGCAGGGTGTTCCTGCAACCCCGGCTCCGACGATTGATCTGTCACAAGTGATCCTCCCCGAAGTTCATCCGACATCAATCCATCTAGACACTTCGCAGGGATCAGACAGTGAAACGTTACTCCTGGTAGACGATAATACGGAACTACTCAACGTCATGGGCAGCTATTTGAGTCGCAACTACCGGATTCTGCTGGCTACAAACGGCAAAGAGGCATTAGACATTCTGGATCGGGAGGGAGTCGACCTGATTGTCACCGATCTAATGATGCCTGAAATGGATGGTTACGAACTCTGCGAATTCGTAAAAAACGACACTCGATACTGTCATATTCCAATCATCCAGTTGACGGCCAAAGCCGATTTGAACGACAAGCTCAAAGGGTTGGAATACGGGGCTGATGCCTATATCGAGAAACCCTTCTCGATGGATCATCTTTGTCATCAGATTCAAAACCTGATCGACAACCGGAAGAGACTCCGAGCAGTATTCAATACCACGCAAGAGATCAGCGAGGCTCGAGCCGTGGCAACCAACAAAAAAGACAGCGAATTCATCGAGCGGCTGAATGAAGAGGTGCGCAAGCATCTCCACGAAGAGAATTTCTATATCGAGGAATTGGCCGAAAGTCTGTTCATGAGCCGGTCGAATTTCTACCGAAAGATCAAAAGTCTTTTCGGCATGTCGCCCAATGAATATCTGAAGAACTGCCGCATGAAACAGGCCGCCCATTTATTGACAAACAAAGATGCCCGGATCAGTGAAATATATGTAGAGGTAGGTTTCAGTTCGCCGTCCTACTTTGCAAAATGTTTCAAGAACCACTTCGGAGTCTCTCCGAAAGAATACGCTTCGGGAAAGGGTCGTCAATAATACATTCCCCGGAAACGTCAAGAGTTCCGAGATTTCTCGGAAAGGGTTAGACTCTAGGTCTGCATAGGATAAAAAAAAGCACCCGCGCATGCACGGGTGCTTTTTTTATCGAGAATCTTTCACAACAGGTGCAAGGCTTACCAAGTCTCTACGCGCAGATCATAAAGCGGATCCTGACGCAGAACCAACTTCTCGGAAACTTTGTAATAACGCCCCTCCTTCTCATAGGTATATTCCAAATTGAACTGCGGAGCCTTCACGTCACCGGAGTTGAACGTATATTCCCCCTCCTTGACATACTTGCCCGTAGCGCTGGTGAGCGTACAGTTCACCCCTTCCATTGTAACATCATACGTAGAAGCATCGGCCGCGCTGTTGACCGTCAGTCTTACACTTCCGCTCGCAGCTGCCACACTGTTCCCCACCCCAGGGCGTACCACCGTACGGGGTCCTTCCGAAGTGAAGGTACAAGTCTGGTTGTTGATCAGGTCCTTATTCTGATAGTTGACCGTTTCGCCGATCGCTGTCCCTGCGGCATCCACCTCGGTCACTTCGCCCAACAGGTAATAAGTACCGGCATAGTTGCTGATATACTTGATCGCAACCAGCGAAGAATCGGCCCCGGCTCGGATGGCTCCGATCGAGTTCTCGGTCATCCGGAAAGGCAGCACATAGTGCGTGGTCAGTGACAGCGGATCGTTATAGAAAGCATCGGTAAAGGTAATCCCCACATCGGCCACTGCCAGATTCGACTTGCGGACCCGGAAGGTATTCGGATCGGACAATTCGTAATAGTTGGCCGGGAGCAGTTCCAGACCGTTTCCCTCCACCAGCGATTCGTCGATGACGAATCTGGCCCAATCCGACATATCCACCTCACGTTTACCCCCGATCGACACACCGACATAGATCGTCATATCACGCTCGGCTATCACCGTCCGAAGAGGATTCGTAAGGGCAAAACCCATATTGGGTTCTTCATAATCATGCACATAATCATTATAGCAAGCCCCGAGCGACAGCGCGGCGACCAGCATACATACCATTCTAATCGATCTTTTCATACTCTGTTCGTTACGGGTTCTCATCAGTAGCCCATGTTATTTTTCATACCGGCCGGATTCTTGAGCATCTCGCTGTTGGGAATCGGCAGGTAGTAATAATGCACATCATTTAATTGCCGCTCCTCAACCTCCACCGATGTGTCATAGGAAAGTGCCTGAGTCGCTGCATCACGTGTCACCACCACACGCCGGATCGTCTCGTCCAGCGGCAGCAGGCAGCGGCGCAGATCCCAGAAACGGAAGTTCTCGAACGCAAACTCCAGGCGACGTTCATTCTGAATCAGTTTGCGAAACTCGTCCTGAGCGCCTTTCACCTCTTCGATATAGAGGTCATTGGTAATGCCGCCCGACTTCTGTCGGATATCTTTTATGACGTCATAAGCCGAACGATCCATACCTGGTCCGACCACCGTCGGTCCCCAAGCCTCGTTGCAAGCCTCTGCAAAGTTAAAGAATATTTCGGCTTTCCGCATGGGCGAATAGAAATGGATGGCCGTGGCCGATTGAATCGGATTGAGCATGTCGGCCTTCGTGGACATGAATTTCGCCAGGTAGTAACCGGTACGCGAAGCACGGTTGCCTCCCGATACGAACGACTCGGAATCCTTCCCTCCGTACACGACATCGATCGTAGAGGTATTCTGACCAAATTGTTTGCCCTGGTAGTAACACGTCAGATCGAAACGATCGTCGCGGCCCGTATAGGGATTCTGCTCGTCATACCCCGACTCGGTGCGCGAGATGGGATAACCGTTGGCTTTCATCGGATAGGCATCCACCAGATTCTGCGAGGGCGCCGTATTGCAGGAACCAAAATAGTAGGGCGGGAAATGGCGTTTCTCCATGCCGTTGGTCTGGAAAAAGTAGCGCATGACAAAGCAGTCGGGCGTGGTCGGGTTCGACTCCGACACATCAACTAAGTCGGTACGCTTAAGTGCCCGGTAGCTGCCAAAACCGGATATTTGCATCACTTTCCAGGCCTGCTCCGCTGCGCGTACCCATTTCTCCTGATAGGCTGTCGGGTCTACCACCTCGAAGTCACCCATGCCATTGATCTTTACAATTTCCTTAGGCTGATAGGCCGGACTCGCGGCATAAAGCAACACGCGGGACTTGAGAAACTCGGCCATCAACGACGTAGCCCTTCCGATATATTCGTTCTGGGCCGTTGCCGGAAGTCTCAACACCGCCGAATCACAGTCTGCGCAGATCTGTTTGACACAATCCTCATAGCTCGCACGCTTGATCCAGGAATAATCCGAAGCCATTTCGGGCGTCACGAATTCCGTTACGATGGGGTAACCCAGGGCCTGTCCGTCGTCCGTACGGCCACCGTAATGCTGAAGCAGATAGAACCCCCACCAGGCCCGCAGATAGAAGGCTTCGCCACGAAGTTGCACCTTAAGGAGGGCGTCCTCGTCCGGCGACGATGAATATTTGGTTTGATCGGTCAAGCCTTTCAGCAGGAACTCATGAATATGCTGGAACTGATCGTAACAATTCTGCCACGGATCAAGCGGATTATCCGTAGCGGTGATCGCACCCAGACCCAACTTATAGGTCATCGTATTGAACGAATTGGTCACGGCATTGTCCGTAGCCGCATCAAGAAAGTTGTTCCCATACGAATCCGGAACCGAAGGCATTGCCTTATAGGCCTGCATGAGAACGCCTTGTGCCATCTCCGGAACAGCCCACATCCGGCTATCGCTGACTTCGTTCGTCTTTTTCGTCTCCATGATGTCGTCACAAGCCACGAAAACGGCTGCAACGCAAAGGGTCATGAATATTTTGATGATTTTCATAATTCAAATCATTTAATCGTTAGAAGGTAATGGACAAACCGCCGGTAAAGGTCCGATACACCGGATAATTCGTAAGACCTGCATTAAGACGCTCCGGATCGAGGTCTTTGATCTTCGATAGCACAAACAGGTTCGTTCCGCGCACGAAGAATTTGCACTGCTTGCAGAAACCCGTCAGTTTCTTATTGGTCAACGTATAGCTCAACTCCACATTCTTCAAGCGGAGGAAGCTGGCATCCTCAACCCAGAAATCCGTATCCCGGAAGTTATTCTCCCCGGTCGTGGTCGTCAAACGCGGATAGCTTCCGGTCGGATTATTCACCGGATGATAACGATCGAGCGCCAGCACAGAGTAGGAATTTTCGCCCCGATTCCAGTAATAATCGTTATTGAGCAGAGCCGAAGCTCCCGTCTCGGCCGTAGCCAACAGGTAAAGTCCGAACCCTTTGTAATTGAAATCGGCATGGATACCCCACGTAGAGACAGGGAATGTCTGACCGATCATCTTGTTGTCACGCGTATCAATATTCCCGTCGTTATTCAGATCCCTATACGCGATATCTCCAATGCCATAAGGGCCAAAATTCTGCTTGGCATGGCCCTCCAGGGCAACGTCACGTCCGAAAAGACCCTCCGAAACCAATCCGAAAATAGCGCTGGTCGGACGTCCCGTAGCTTTTCGGTACTCCTCGATATTGGACAACTCGTTCATCTTCTCGATGCGGTTCTTCGTATAAGTGAAGTTCACGCCCACCGAATAGCGGAACGCACCTGTCCGATCGGCTCCGTTCCAGGTCACATAAGCATCCACACCACGGTTGAGCACCTCCTGGACATTTTCGTACATCAGATAGGGCCCGATCAAGGAGCTGTATGCCGTCGTATTCTGACCGATGATCCCTTTGCGGACCTCCCGGAAGAAGTTCACCTCACCCTGCAGACGGCCCCCCAGGAAGATACCTTCCAAACCGACATTCAACTCGGTAGAGGTCACCCAATCCAGATCAGGATTCCCGACGCGCGAAAGGTTCATCAAACGCACACTGGTCTTGTTCGCCTCGCCCGTACCATACGTTCCGGCCGTAACCCATCCGGTCTTATACAGCAGGTAGTTCGAATTGCTGTTGAAGCCCAGGCGGCCATAGCTGGCTTTCAGTTTCAGGAACTCCACACCCTTCACGCCTTTCAGAAACGACTCATTGGAGAGGATCCACGCCACACTTCCCACCGGAGAGAAACAGTAACGATTCTCCTTGGCAAGTTGATTGCTGCCCATCAACCCGAAGGTCATCTCGGCCAGATAACGGCGATCATAGGAATAATTCAGACGCGTCGTGAAGTTGGTCGTCACGCAATTCTGGACATCTCCCCGAACTTCGTCCTTGTAGTAACGGAAGGCTGCGACACCCGAGAAGGCATGGACACCGATCTCACGCTTGTAGCCCACATTGGCGCGCCAACCCAGCGTACGAGTCGTGGCTTCCGAGGCGATATTGATATCGTCGCTCTGGTTGATCTTTTTCATCTGTGTCACACGCTTGGCGATCTGCCCGGTTTCATCCAGATAGGGATCCACGGCATAGGTGGCAAACGTCTTGGTAAGTGCCTGACGAAGGTAGTTGTAGTTGTCGAACGTAATGTAGGCATCGGCAAACAGCCCCTTCACGTATTTATCAAAATCAAACTTTACACCCAGATTGGTCTGACTGTTCACGTAGCGTTCCTGCGTTTCTCCGCCATAGGCCATATCCACCAGCAGGTTATTGGTTTTCCGGATGCTCGTCCCATAATACGGCGACCCGTCTTCGTTGGGTTCCATGCCGATATCATCCGGGTTGATCGTCAGAGGATACTCATTAGGCTTATTGGTCGACAGGTCGCTA
The DNA here is from genome assembly GCA_944414825.1 of uncultured Rikenellaceae bacterium. GTDB lineage: Bacteria > Bacteroidota > Bacteroidia > Bacteroidales > Rikenellaceae > CALYBN01. The sequence goes on along the minus strand of CALYBN010000029.1, from coordinate 7,456 downwards.
TAAACGCCTGCTCCGTCCTTGCCGCCCCATTTTTTGATCTCGAGACGGGCTGCCACATCCGCCGCGACAGTAAGGTAATCGGTAATACGAATATCCAAATTTCCCCGGACATTCAAACGATTCAGATCGGACCGTTTACCCACGTTCTCCAATCCGCTTCCACCCGTATAACCGGCCGTCAAGGCATAACGAACATTGTCATTTCCACCGTTCAGCTCCAAAATGGCTTTCCGGTAATTGTTCATATCGCGGACAAAGTAGTTATACCAATCAACATTGGGGAAGAGCAGGTCGCTCACTCCCTGACTATTTTTATATCCTTCCAACTGCCAGGGCTGGTACAGATCGGGCAGACCATCATTCTGGCGTGCTTCATTATACAGGGTCACATAATCGTAAGCTCCCAGAAACTTCGGTACGCGAGTCGACGGATTCACACCATACTCCAGTGTCGCACGGATAATCCGCTTATTGGCCTCTCCGCGCTTGGTAGTCACCAACACGACGCCGTTAGCCGCACGGGGTCCATACAGAACTTTTGCCGGGGCATCCTTCAGCACTTCGATCGATTCGATCTCCTCGGCTGTCAGATCGTCCAACGGCCGTTCGATACCGTCGATCACCACGATTGCCTCCGTCCCGGCCGCATGAAGCCCCCGAACATAGAGGTCAGAACCGTTATACCCCAGACCTCCGTCATTGGAGCGAACGATCAAACCGGCGGCCTGTCCCTGCAAACCATTCGTAACATTCAGGTCGGCATAACTGCGAACCTTCTCCATATCCACACGGCCTATCGCCGCCGTCAGATCACGCTGTGTCGTCTGGCCACCATCCAATCGTGAAAGTATATCCCGCTCTCCGGCCAGATATTCCTCCGCCTCGAGACGGATTGTCTGCGTATTCTGAGTCGGGTCTACCCGAAGCACATAATCCTTATACCCAAAAGCCTCGATCAGAATGGCCGACCCTTGTTTGGCTTGAACAGCAAATTTACCCAAGGCATCCGTATAGCGGGTAATAGCGCCTTCTCCGGCAATCACCACAGCATCCCGAATCGGTTGTCCATTCTCGTCGGTGACCTGCGCCGTGACCTCAATCACGGGTACTTTCTTGGCTTTTTTCTGCGCCTGAAGGACCTCCGTCGATACTGCGAAAGTCAGCAGAAGAAAACCTGCTATGATACGTATCGTTATATTTTTCATCGTTTCTTTCATTTAAGATTACCAACCGGGGTTCTGTTGCAGGTTGCTGAGCGAGCCCACCTCGGCACCCGGGAAAGGATACCAATAATGTTTGGTCGTATAGTTCCGAACCTCGACATTGTTATCGGTCACCGTGTAATGGAAGGTCATATCCTTGCCCTCGTTATAATTAGCGGGATTGGCATTCTCTCCCTGGTCACACGTCCAGACAATATTGCGAATAGGATTGGTCGTGGGGAACACCTCGTCGAAGATCATCCAACGGCGGATATCATTCCAACGGTGATTCTCGAACATCAGCTCGACCGTACGCTCCCGACGATAGGATTCACGGAACTTATCTGCCGCGGTGTATTCTGCCGTCAGCGGGGTCACTCCCACCCGGGCGCGCACGATATTGATCGCTTCGGCCGGAGTCATCGTATACCCTTCGGGTTTGGTATTCGCATTCCCGGTAGCCTCGAACAAAGCCTCGGCATAATCCAAATACATCTCCGTCACACGGATATAGACAGTCTTGATGCGTTGCACCTCATACCCCTGATTCGTATTACCTTTGATCGCCCACGGATTGCATTCCGGCCAGATCCACTTCTTACACATGAAACCGGTAAACTCACGTTGCCGAGACAGTGAATTATTATAGAAATTCCGATATCCGGCTCCACCAACCCACGAACCAACGTAATAATCTGCCTGGTTGTTTCCCTTGACGCCCCATTTCTCTCCCGGCAACAATAGGTTATTATAGAAACGCGGATCGCGATTCTGCATCGATTCCCATTCGCCCTCTACATATCCCGATTTGGGATCTGTGATAGGATAATAGTTCCCGTCGGCCCCTTTCCGTTCGTAATACTCCACGATATTGGCGGTCGGCATGCCAAAACATGCAGCATCCTGACCCGTGAAGGTGTCCAGATCGGCCCAGATCCAATACTTGCGCACCGTATTAGCCTGATTCTCCTGCACGCGTCGATCCCACCACAGGTACTCCTCATGACAGAAGGTCGTGGTCGGCAGAATGAAGATCCCGCGGTAATCGTCCATCGTCCCCTGGGTAAAACGACGATCAGCATTGGGATTATTCTTGATAAATTCCAGACACTCCTGAGCTGCCTTAGCGGCCTGCAGACACAAATCCTTGTCGTAAGGCTTCTGAACCGTCGAGTTCAGGTCGTTCTGCATCAACGGACTGGCTGCATAGAGCAGGGCTTGCGTCTTGAATCCCATGGCTGCCGCCTTATCGGGTCGAGAATAGTTCTTGTCGTCCCAATAATCAGGCAGAAACGAGATGGCTGCCTCAATGTCGTTCATCATCCAGTCATGCGAACCGCGGTAGGTCTGACGCGGAATATCGTCATCACCACCGTTGTACACTTTATCCAGAATCGGCATGCCGCCATAGCGCGTGATCAACTGATAATAGAACCAAGCCCGATAGAAATGAGCTTGTCCCAGAATCTGGTTCCGTTGTTCATCGGTGATGTTCCCCACCTTATCGATATTGGCCAACACTCGATTGGCGATACGAATCCCTTGATAGGATTTGCGGATCGGCGTGTTGCCGTTGACTCCGACCTCAAAACGTTCGTTACGCGTAGCCGTATACCAGTTCCCCGTATTGAACCATTCGGTCACGGCATTCTCGGTATTGATCGACGAGGCTACCTCGTCGGTAATGGCCATCGGGTTCATATCGCGCGTCATACCGTCAACGTTGGTCATATTCCAACGGTAAAGTAACGGACAGCATCGATCGAGATATCCTTGGATGGAATTGATATTCTTGTAGATATCCTCTTCATCCCGACCCAGTCTCGGCTATTTGTCCAGAAAATCCTCACAACTGGTGTTCAAACCCGGAAGCAACATCAGGAAAAGGGCATATTTTATCAATCTTTTCATTTTCATGAGCATTTAGAGATTAAAACGAGAATCGTAGACCCAAGGTATAGGTCCGCACAATGGGATAGTTATCCTGACCGCCCGTTTCAGGATCGACCCGATCGTCGCCTTTCCACCAAGTGAGCAGGTTATTGCCAGATGCGAACACCGTACAGTTGGAAATGCTGGCTTTCTGGAGCCACTGGCGAGGAAGTGAATAGCTTATCTCCACATTCTTCAACCGCAGATAGGAATAATCCGTATACCTGAAAGTATTATCCTGATTGTTGTGCTTCTGGTTGATATGGATCGAGGGACGCATGACACCCGACGTATTGGCCGTTTGAGGAGTCCAACGTTCCAGAGTATTTGGTTGTGCCTTCAGGTTGCCATTGGGAAAATCCCACACAAAATAGTTGAATGCCAACTTATTTACTCCGGTCGGTGCATACAACATCGCATTAAATCCAAGCCCCTTCCAGTTAAATCCGAAAGACAGAGAATAGGTCGTCAACGGATAGTTGAGCTCTTCGACCACGATTTTGTCTCGGTCGTTGATCACACCATCGGCATTGAAGTCGATATAGGAGAAGTCTCCCGGAATGATATTCGTCGCAGCATCCAGCGAAGACTGTGCAGCATTGAATACATCATCAATGGTCTGATAGTTGCCGGAAACGATATAGCGGGTCTGGAACCCGATCGGTTTGCCTTGATCCTTTTCATGTTCCAGAAAGTTACGCGGATCATCACGGAACGTCACCCGGTTTTCACTGGTCGAAAAGGCAAAATTGACGTTATACTGGAAATCCTTGCCGATCTTGTCATGCCAAGCCACTTCCAGATCGATACCATGGTTCTTCGTCTTACCCAGGTTGGCCGAGGCAATACTTACACCAACCCATGCCGCCGTCGTTCGAGGCGAAAGAAGAATCCCCTCACGTTTCTCATCGAACAGATCAGCCGTAATATTCAGTTTGTTCCAGAAGCCCAACTCAATACCTATATTCTGTTTAGTTGCCGTTTCCCACGTGGCATTGGGCTGTGCGATGGTCCCTTCCGAGTAGGTCGGACCGAAGGCCGTACTTTCATCCTTACCAAAGTTGATCGTACCTTCCTGATTGAAAAGCTGAATATACTGGAAACGACTTGCTCCTCGGTCGCTTCCGACTTTACCCCACGAATAACGGAATTTGGCGTTGGTCAGCACTTTCTTGATACGTTTCATGAAAGGCTCCTCGGTCAAACGCCATCCGGCCGAGAAGGAGGGGAACAATCCGAATCGTTTGCCCGGGGCAAACTTCTCGGAACCCGTATAGGAGATATTGAACTCGAAAAGATAACGCTCTTTCCAGTTGTAGGTCACACGGCCCACCCAGTCTTCCGTATAAGAGGGAAATTCGAGTTTCTGATTCCCGACTCCGCTGACCTTACTGTCGATGATCTGGCGGTTCATCAGGGCTAACAGACCCACATTGTGGTTGCCGAACGAACGGTCGTATTGCAGGGCAAATTCATAGTAGAGCCGGCGCCCATAAGTGTCCAGTTCGTCGAAATCCGTACCCACCGGAAGGGTATAGTCAACCGTACCGTGGTAACCCGTCTGATTGGCTATCGTAGGATAGGTTACCGAACCATCTTCGCCAATGATCGGATTGCTGTAATCATAGGTCCGGTATTCACGCGGGAACTGTTTCTGCTGATCCAGATCGGAACCACCCCAGATACCTCCGTTTCGGATTCGATCCCGGTTCGACGAATAGGAGTTATAGGCAATCTTGGCTCGGGCAGACAAACCGGGCGTAATGAAATCGAGTTTCTGATTCAGTCCGGCATCATACCATCCCTGGAAAGTTTTCCAACGGACCTGGCCTCCCGAAGCGATATTGGCAATCGGGTTGGAGCCCTGGTTCACGTCATCTCCCCAGTAACCGCTCGAGTACTTAATTGGGAACTTATTCGTGGGAGCAGCCAGAATTTTGGAATACATATTACTGTAATACATCTGGTTACGATACCCCATCTTACCAGCCACACTTACCGAGAAAACGGTGGTCTTGGTCAGGTTGAAGTCAAAGTTCGATCGCCAATTGAAACGACGATAATAATGACGCGGATCGAAATCTTCCTGTTTCTTCACATTGTAGATATCCCCGTCATTCTGATAACCGACCGATGCAAAGTAATTCATGAAATCGGATTTCCCGTTGACATTCACATTGTATTTCTGTGAAATACCGGTTTTAATCATTTCGTCATACCAGTCAACCTGCGGGAATATATCGTTATAAGGGCCATAATTACCGGTTGCAAAGGCATTGGCCCAGGCATCAATCTGCGACTGTGGGATCAGATTGGTCCAGTTGCGATCATTGGCGGCCGCTTCATTATACATCTTCATCGATGTCACATAATCGGCCCAGTCGAGATTGGCTGTCGGGCGTTTGAAACCAAAACTGGTATTAAAACTAATAACCGGTCGCTCGGACGTTCCCCGTTTGGTAGTCACCAAAATTACGCCATTGGCTCCCCGAACACCATAAACAGCGGTTGCCGAGGCATCCTTCAACACGGAAATCGTCTCGATCTCATTGAAGTCCACATCGTTCATATCGCGCTCGATGCCATCGACCAGAACCAACGGATCGGTATTCTGCCACGAACTTTTCCCTCGAATGTAGATTGAAGCCGTATTATCACCCGGCCGGCCGGTTGTGTTAATGGCCACCACACCATTGAGTTTGCCCTGAAGAGCCTCGGACACGGAATTCATATTGCCGCCTTTCATCAAGTCTTCACCCTTGGTCTGGATGATCGACCCGACGGCCGAGGCCTTTTTCTGAACACCGTATCCCACAACGACTACCTCTTCGATCTTAGCAACATCCTCAACAAGAAGAACCTTCGGATTTTTCTGAAAATCGGATACTTTGATCGTCTGTTCGATATATCCGATATAACTAATTTGTAAAAACTGGTTCGGTTTGGCTTTCAACCGAAAACTACCGTCAACAGCAGTTGTCGTACCGGTCGTCGTGCCTTGAACCGTCACATTCACCCCGATCAAAGGTTCATGATTTGCCGCATCAAGAATCTGTCCTTTGACGTCTACCTCCTGCCCAAACGACAAGGGGGGGGGAAGCAGGAAGATGAGCAGCAAAAAGAAGATTGACTTCCAACAAAAGTGCAAATTTCTCATCTAATTAAATTTTAGTGAACAATAAATTTTTACATGAAGATAATTGCCTAACGGAGGCGGTACGCACTTTCAGTACGACCGCTTCCGCATAGACTAACTATATATTTCAGAGATCTTAGTTTGCGCGTCCAACCATCCGTCCTTCCAGCATCCGCATGAAGTATCCTCCCACTACGGAACGAGCCCGGAACCCAACCGAATTACCATTAGTCGTCTCATGCCAGTCGCTCAGTGGCATACGGGTTTGCGTCTCATTGGCGTAATTGTAAACAGGCACGACAAACTGCTTGAACTGGTTCGGATCGTCCGTCAGACAGGCCGTCCACATGATCCAGTCGGACTTCGTGTAGGTTTTGCGGCTATCCAGCGGCAGACCGTAGCGATTCTGATGCGTGAGATAGTAAGCCACCTCGGTCTGGGCGATCTCCGGGTCGAAAATATTCAATCCAAGAATCTTATCCCAGACGATATTGTACTTCTGGCTCCACGTCCCGGGCTTATCGAAGGTCAGCCGGTAATGGTCGCCGTCAGAGGCCATCGTGGGCCACTTGGCTGCCATCTCGCGAGCCTGAGCCAGGTATTTCTCAGCGACATCCTCCTTGCCGAGCATCTGGGCCAGCTTTCCATAGCCGGCAATACCCATGATCGCCTTGATCGACAGGTTGGTATTATGGGCAAAGTGACCCGCAAAGTCGTCCGTACAAAGTTGGTTAGCCGGATCCATGCCCTCCTTGACCAGGTAATCTGCCCAGGTTGTCAGAGCATCCCAATGCTTAGCCGCATAGTCGGCATTCCCTTCCATGAGGGCAATTGCCGTCGACAGGATCAGCATATTACCGCTCTCCTCCACCGGCATGTCGCCGCCGTAGGTCTGCCCGTTAGCCAGGGGATAGGTTCCCACGTCGTGGGCTGCAAAAGGTTTCGTCCACCGTCCACTCTCGGTATAGTAGAAGATCGGGTTCATCATACCCTTGAGCAATTCGGGATTATAGATCAGGTACAGCGGCGAGGAGGGATAAGTAATGTCGACCGTACCGATCGAACCGTTGCTGAAATTCTCCTTGGAGAAGAAGAGCAGGTTGCCCTCCTTGTCTTTCACCAGTTTGTGGGCTGCAATCGACTGACGGTAAGCCAGTGCACACAATTCGGCATACTCCTTGCCGCC
>CALYBN010000028.1 GCA_944414825.1 uncultured Rikenellaceae bacterium | reverse complement strand
GCGGAGGAAATTCCAGAAATCAGCGGGAAAGTGCACGACTTGTCCGACATTAGAACGAAGCGTGGTCAGCACCACGCAGCCGTCGCTCAACACTCCGATGTGTTCGAGTTTTTCGCTGCCGAACATTCCGGGACGGATGCGCAGTACCTCCCCGGTCGTGCGGTTCCAAAGTCGGGCGAAATCCAGCCGCATCGAGTCGCATGCTCCTTTGACCAGCACCCAATCGTCATCACCAAACGGGAGGAGATTCGACCAGGGATCTACGTTCTGCATACGGGTAGTCCGGCAGCGGCGCGTGTCGACGTCGAGTTCCAATAGTCGGGCGACCAGTTCCCGGTCCGAGAAGCCGCACATCACCAGGCGGCCGGTTCCGGGAACAGGGATGGAGCCGTTGAACCCGTCGCCGCTCGATATGTGAAAGCCCAGCGGAGCGAGCGCGCCGTTTTCGAAACGATACGTCTCTTCGCCGTGAGCAAGGAGAACGCGTCCGAGTCCGTCGCAGGCGAATCCGCAGGGATGTCGCGCCTTGGGCAGCGTAATACGCTGGACGCGCTCCACTCCCTGTGAATTCATCGTGAGGATTGTGGCGCTCTGCCGGTCACCGAAACAGAGGTAGCGGCCGAACCATCGGGGACGCTGGTCGAGAAAAAGAAAGGGCGATTCCTGTTTCGGCAGGTCGCACAGCCGCTTCCAGCTATTCGCTTCAAGGGGATCCTTACCTCCGAGGAGCATCCAGCACTGCATGGGCGGAATGTAATAGAACGCCGCATAAAAATCCATCTCCGGGGAGTAGGTCAGGCAGCAAAACCGGTTCCAGCGCACTTTGACCGGTTGCAGCGGACGCTGGCGAAGGTCGGCCACGAAATTCCCCTGCCACTCCTCTGCATCGCGGCTTTTCCATCGTCCGCTGCAAAAATCTCCGGCAATGGCGTCGAGCATGTAGACGGCGTCATCGGGCCACGGTACCTCTTCGCAGGGCATCGTGCGCCTGGGGTCGATTTCACGGGCCGGAGTGCCCGGTGCGCGTCCCGACTGCTTCAATAGCCGACAATATTGACCCGCCTTCCGGCAGGCCTTTTCGAAATCCGCGGCGTGAGCTTCCGGCTGCAACGTAAGAAGATAAATCTCGTCGCCGTCGAGGTCGTAGAGTCGATATCCGTGGCAGGTCAGCTCCTGCCCGACAGCCGCAAGTCCCTCTTGGTGCGAACGGCAGACATATTGCGTCCCGATTTCGTCGAATCGGGCTTCGTGCAGCGCCGAAATCCCTTCGCCCCATTTTTCCCGCATCTCGGCCAGCGAATCGTTCACGTCGCCGTCGTATTTGAGCAAGTCCAGCGCCTCCTCTACGGCCAACTCGACCTCCGGGAATTCGCTCCTCCCGGCCGACGTGCCGCCCGCACCGTCCTCCGCCTTCGGCTGGCCCTGCGCCTTCTCTACCGCCTGTCCGACCTCCGAAGGCTTGCGTCCAAGTTGATTCTCGAGCATCTGAAACACCTTCACATGGGCGTTTCGGATTCCCTGACTTGTGTAGACCATTACGGGCTTGCGCACCAGCCGGATACCGAACCCTTCGAGCGCGTCGAACAGTTCCGGGAGCTGCAACGGCGTAAACATCCGGTGTTGCATCACGTGGCGGTTGTCGATGAAAAGATCGCCGTGGCCCTCGTTCCACATGCCACGCGTCGTGTTGTCGTCGTTGCGGAGCGAGATCTCGAAGCTGTTGTGCTGGCGACAACTGCCGTAGAGGCTGCGAGGACTGTTCAGCCGGAACGTCAGCACCACGCGCCTGCACCGCTCCTCCTTCGGCGCCGCCGGATCGGCATAAGGCTCGCCGTCGGAGGAGAACTGCGTGATGACCTCCCATTCGTATGATTCGGGCCACGGAATCCCGGCGGTCTCCAGCCATCGGAAGGCCTCCAGCTGGTGTGTAACGGTGTTGTAGAAGGCTTCGATCCGGCTTCTGAGTTCCTGCAGATGGGGAAATGGAAATCCCTCCAGCAGGCGGACAATGCGCCGCAGCAGAAACAGCTCCACAGGATCCTCGACCACCAGCATGCGCGCCAGCACAAGCAGATAACGCACGGCCTCCGGCTCTGCCGAAAGGGCGAGAAGCGCCACGCAGTACCAGAACCCCACGATGTCGTAATCTTTCGACAGGCCCGTCGTGTGTTGGTATTCGCGCTCTTCGGGCGGGGTCGGGATAATGTCGTAATCGTCGAGCGTCGCTGCGACGGCCCGCACCACCTCCGCGTCGGCGGCGAACGGTTCCATGCGCAACACCTCCTTGAGATTGAGCGGAGCGTGGATGAATGATCCGAGTTTGCGGTTGAGTACGTCGATCTTTTGGACAACATCGGGAGTACTGTCCGGCAGGGGTTGGATGTGTAGTGGTATCATGGAACCGAGGGGTTATCGTTTTTCAAAGGGTGACCGATCAAGCAGGGCCTCTGCTGGAATCCCGGCCGACCGGGGCCAGAAGAATTCATCCTCCGTGTCGTCGCTCCAAAAGAGCGGCAGCATCAGGGGCAGATACTGGAACAGGTGTCGACCGTCGGTCAGACTTGCGAAGACCACGATAGAGGTATTCATCCGCATGCGCTCGTCCCAGGCAAAGCGCCACGAGAGATAGAGGTTCTGCATCCGTCCGGGACGGGTTGCCACATCCACGTCACCCTCTTCATCGGGCATGAAATGGCCCGAGTCGAGCGACAGTTCACCCAGCTCCATGATGCCCTCGGAGGCTTGAAGAACACTTATAGCCTTGAAACACTCTCCGCGGCGGATCGAGCGGTGGGGAATTGTCGCGCGAACCACCACCCAGACCGAATCCCCGTGCAGGATGGCGTGCTCTACATCGAAGCGCACCTGCGGACGTTCGAGGGGCTTCAGACGGCGGTTCACCACCTCGGCATCCCGATACAACCAGGTCGATTCGGAGGCCACAAATGGAAGGTCGATTTCCGCAGATTTACGGATACTTGCGCAGCCTGCGGCAGTGAGCAGAAGGATAAATATGATCAGATGCCTGATTTTCATGGTTTTTGTTTTTTATGTGTAGCGGGCCAACAGCCAGACAACAAGCCCGACAACGAGGGCCACGACGAGAAAGCGGACAAGGACACGTCGGATAGAGGGCTCCTCCTCGGGGCGGCAGCGGAACATCCGGGCCAGTTCCTCGAAACTCCGGCAGCCGTAGACTGCCTGCCGGAAGTCGTTGGCATTGCGCCAACATGCCTCCCGGAACCACGCCGACTGCGGGTATTCACGGGCAATCCATGCCTGTAGCTCCGAGAGTGGGCAATCGCGGACCGTCTCCTCGAAGTCGGTATCGTAGCGGACGGTGCGTCGGTCAGCCGGGCCGATATGGCCGTAGAATCCGACTGGACCGGTTTCCCGACAGCGGCGGATCGTGTAGCCTCGTCCGGAGGCATCGACCACCTCCTGCCCGGCCCAGCCGTCAGCCTCGGCGAGTTGTCTGCGTGTCGTCACGTTCTCCTCCCGCCAGAAGACATAGACCATGTGCTCCACGGGGGCAAGGTAGAATACCGGGTATTTCAGCGCGGCTTTCATCTCCGTTTCGTCGGACCATTACCACGAGTAGCGCACCCACGGACTCTTGGGATCGCTCAGCAGCACGTCAGCCGTCGTCTTCATCACCGAGTTGTAGGCCCGTTTGCCACCCCACAGCGAGCGGCCGAGGATGTAGCTCATCGCCAGTTCGTGCCACGACCCGCATGCCTCATGTGCCAGCGCATCGGCCCGGCCGATATACGCCCAAGCCTCTTCTTCGGTGAGGTAGCCCATCTCGCAGCAGGCCCGTGCCAGGAATACAATGCGCCCGGCATCCCATCCCGTCACGTTGCAGCCTCTGAGTTCCTCCTTCGAGGCGACCACGCCGCACAAGGTGAGTTCTTCGAAGGTCTCCCGCAGGTTTTCGAGTTGCGAAGTCGCCTTGTCGTAATCCTCCTGCGAGGTTATCCGCTGCTGGAACAGTGTCTCCTGCCGCTGACGGTCTTCGAACAGGAAAGCTTCGAGCACCGTAGGCCAATAGTATCGGAAGCCCTTTTCGCAGAGATAGTCCAGTTGCCCGCGGGCCTCTGCGGTGGAGTCGATGCCCCACCAACCGCTCACGATCTCGGGCAGCGTGTCGAAAATTCCCGTCTCCAGCGAATTTTGCCAAGCCCCCTGCTGCGAGGCATACATCGCACCGATGGCCAGTTGGCGACACTGCTCGTCATCGAGCGTCGATTTCGGATTCAGGCAAATCTCCCGGAAAGATCGGCGCAGTTTGCGCACTGTCGTCCAGACCCGGCCGCCTTTCTTGTAGAGCCACGTCAGAGCACCGACAGCCATGACGACCAGCATCACGTAGAATTCGATTCCCCGTTCCATCATTTCGGCATTGGCGGGTTGCTATGCGTTCCACGGGATCTGCCGCCAGGGCGAGGTCTCCTCCTCGAGCAACGTGGCAACGATTTCCCAAGCTGTCTGGCAATCCTCCTCGTCGCCGTGCCAGACGCCGCGGCCAAAGGCGAAGCTACGTCCGTACTCCTCCCACGAGGCGAAGTGTTCGCGGGCGGCATCGGCCGCCACCTGCATCACCTGCCACATCTCCTCCTCGGAGAGATAACCGGCGTGAAGGGCCCAGCGTCCGAGATTGGCAATGCGCACCAGATCCCACGCGATGACCGTCTGCGGAAGCGTTTCGGCCGTACAGCAGCCGTTCTTGATCATCCACTCCACAATGAACTGAACATCTTCGGCCTTCTCCTCGGGATCACCCGCATCGGTTTCCGGGTCGCGCCCCTGCAATGCAGCCAATGCCGCATCGGCATCGGCATGGTGTCCCTCGTGTAGGAGCCATTGCACGATCCCGAGCGTCGAGTCTCGATCCGTGATATTCCACCAACTCTGGAGTTGCGCGCGGTAGGTTTCGGGCAGGATCTCGCTCTCGACGGCATCCACCGCTTCGTCATTGTAGACCAGCAGCGGCGCGGCAAAGGCCATCAGCAGGCGCTGCTCCGCAGTCAGCCGGCATGTCCCGGCGTGCTTGATCTCCCAGCCGTCGTCCTCACCCAGCCAGTCAAGCGCCGCAGCATTTGCCTCGCGCAACTCCTTTTCGAGACTCCCGTCCTGCATCGCCTGCATCGTTGCGGCGGCCTGCGCCATATTGTGCCGTGCGGCTTCGGCCACGGCGGCAGCATCCACGCCGCCGAGCGTTCCCATCGCAGCCTGTTGCGCCTGGATCTCGGCCAGATCGGGCACGGCAGCCTGCATCCGGGCCATGATCTGTGCCTGTATGTCGCCCATGTCGGGCATGCCCGGAATCGAGCCCATCATTGCGCGCATCTGCTCCAGGGCTGCCTCCTGTGCCGCCCGGGCAATCTCCTCCGGGCTCTGCGGTTTCATCTTCTCGTTTGCCATGTTCGATATGTTTTAAGATATTCGACTATTTTATCCTTCGGCGCCGGCCGTGAGCAGCAGTTCGACGATCTCCGTGAAGCCGCGCTCGCCGGCGTAGTAGAGCGCCGTGTGCTGGAGGTTATCCGCCGCATTGACTTCGGCATGACGCTCCACCAACTGACGCACGACCTCGTTGTTCCCGGCACGAGCTGCCACGAGCAGGGCCGTTTCACCTATTTCGTCACGGGCGTCAATCGTTGCACCGGCCTCGAGCAGCGCCTCTACAAGAAAGCGGTTACCGGCCTGTGCCGCCCAATGCAGCGGTGTCATTCCGTTGGGTAGTGCACGGGAGGCGTCGGCTCCCGCGTCGAGCAGTATCCTGGCAATGTGGAGGTTGCCGCGTCCGCACGCCACCAATAGCGGCGTCTCGCCCGTGTCGTTCGGCGCATCGAGCTGTGCCTTGGAAGCCGCAAGCAGCGTGCGCACGACCTCCGCCTGATCATTGTAGACCGCCTGGTGCAGCGGCGTATTGCCTTCGGCGTCGCGGCTGTCCGATACGCTGGAACCGCTTTGGCTCAGCCGTGCCACCACCTCGCGCAGCCCGTGTGCCGTGGCGTAGTCCAGCACGCTGTGTCCCGTCTGGTCCGTAGCCTCGGTGTCGGCCCCGTGGTCAATCAGCCACAGGGCAGCATCCGTGCGGTGGTTTTCAAGCAGCCGCATCAGTGGCGTGCAACCCTCATTGTCAGCGGCATCCGGATCGGCCCCGGCATCGAGAAGTCGGGCCAGGATCTCGCGGTTCCCCTTTCGGGCGGCGGTGTGGAGGGGCGTTTCACCCCGGTTGTTTGCGGACGAGACGTCGGCTTTCTTTTCCAGCAACAGCACGACCAGATCCCGGTATCCCTCGCGGCAGACGTAATGGAGGGGCGTGTTGCCCTCGGCATCGCGCCGGTTGAGGTCGATGCCTCCCTGTTCGAGGAGGATCTTCACAATGTTTTTCTGCCCGTTGCGGCAGGCGTTCAGAAAGGTCTGGAAGTTATCCATAACGTTGATTTCAGACGTGTTTCAGTAAAAATTTCACAAGAGGTTCGTTGTTGCTGCGCATGGCGATGTCGAGCGGTGTGCGACCCTCATTGTCGGCCGCCGAGACGTCAGGCCGTCCGAAGTCAAAGAGCATTTCAGCCGCCTGTCGTGTTGCCGCATGCGTATAGCCTTCGGCCGCATAGTGCAGCACCGTGCGTCCCACGTTGTCGGCAGCACAAGGGTCGGCACCGGCCTCCAGCAACCGTTCCAGCATCTCCGGCTGATACGGCCCGGCGCTGTGCGAACCCAGCAGATGCATCAAGGCCGTGCGACCCATTGCATCGCGGGCATTCACATCGACCTTTCGTTTCAGCAGGCGTCGCAATGTCCAAATGGCCAGTTCGTAGTCATCGTGCTGACATGTCAGCATGAGAGCCCGTTCGTCTTTCCCCGTCTGTGGAGCATCAGGGTGCCACTCCCGCTGCTCGAAGAGTTCCATGAGCGGCGCAAATCGTTCCATGCCGTCCGAAATGCAACAGCCCCGATCGATCCAGACGGCAAACGGAGCCGTTCCCTTCGAGGTTCGCCGATCGGGATCGGCACCGGCCCGGAGCAGCATCGCCGCGATTTCGGTCTCGTCCCACTCCAGTGCACAGACCAGCGGTGTCTTACCGACCCAGTCGTTCATTTCGCGATCGTCGCACTCCGCATCGGGATCGCCCCCCGCCTGCAGTAAGGTTTCCAACGCTTTGCAGTCCTTTTTGCGCAGCGCTTGGAAGAGGTTCATCCCACCGGTCTCCACCGTGAGTTCATCGAACGGATCCTCACCCGAAAGCAGGGCGCTCACCCATTTGGCCCCGCCTTCCATGGCGAGGTCGAAAGCTCGTCGGCCGGCCAAATTCTTCTCGTCGGGGTCGATCTGCCCGCTATGGAGCAACAGCGCCGCCGTTGCATAGCAGCGCATCGGTTCCGCCTGAAGCTCATCCAACTCCTCGCGGGCCTCCCGTTGCTGCTTCTCGGAGACCCACCGCTCGCCGAAACTGGCGATAAAACGCTCCTTGCCGGCTATCTCCCTTGCGGGATCGGCGGCGCGGCGGCAAAGGATGTGCAGGGCATTGGCGCCGTAGCTGTTTGCGGGGTCGAGGCGCTGTCCGGAGTCAATCAGCACGGCGGCCATCGCATGGTGGCGGTTTTGCACGGCCTCGATCAACGCCGTCGTACCACGAGCCGAGCGCGGAAGGTTAGCGCCCCGATCCAACAGCAGCCGTGCCGCCATGGCGATCGGTTCTTCCAGGGTGGATACCCTGCTGCGGCGCGAGGCCAGGCGAAAGAGTGGCGTGTGTCCCTCTTCGTCGCGGTCGTTCACCCCGGCCCCACGGTCGAGCAGCGAAGCGATGGCCTCGCAGTCGGCAAATTCCGCCGCAATATGCAGCGACGTGCGGCCGTAGTTGTCCTCGTCACGTGTGTCGGTTGGAATTTCGGCAAGAAGTTGCCGCCGACGCTCCTCCTTTGCATGGTTCGGATAGTAATAAAGGTCATAGAGTTCCCGTAACGGTGTCATCGGTCAATCTGTTTGAGTAAGTTCTCAAGGTGTTCGTATCGGTGCCCGAGGCGGGCGGCAATCGTCCGCACCTCCTCGCAGTGGCCCAAATGGAAGGCGGTCTCGGCTCGCAGGCGGAGGATCAGCGTGAGGGCATCGTCGCGCAGCGTCTCGGGCAGCAACGGACAGCGTGGCAATTCGCTTGCGGCCTTCCAGCGGCGGAAGATTTCGGGAGGCTGCCGCCGCAACATGGACGGGATGTCTGTGTAGGAACCTTCGTCGGGGTTGCCGTCAAGCAACCGTTCCGCTTCACCGAGCAGCCGATAGCTTTCTTCATACCACCCCGCCATGAAACAGCACAAGGCTTGATTGTAGCGCGTCGGGGCATCCTCGTGCGCACTGCGTACGAAACAGTCGTAGGCCAAGGGCCACGCTCCGCAGCAGATGTAGGTGACTCCGGTCGCAAAGAGTCGTTCGGAGTCCGGTCCCGCAGTCGGCGGGGTGCCTCCCTT
>CALYBN010000027.1 GCA_944414825.1 uncultured Rikenellaceae bacterium | reverse complement strand
CGATGTGCTCCAGCGAGAATTTCATGTCGTTGTTCTTCTTGGGACGGCCCAGGTGAGACATCAGGATCACCGATCCACCTTTCTCCAATACTTTCTTAATGGTAGGGATAGCGGCACGGATACGGGTGTCGTCCGTCACTTCGAACTTGTCGTTCAGGGGCACGTTGAAATCTACGCGGATGATCGCGCGTTTGCCTTTGAAATCGTAGCTGTCAATCGAGTTCATCTTCTTCAATATTTTTATAGTTACTACTTTGAATCCTCTTTTCGTCCCGCAAAGTTAAAAACTTTAGTGTGAAAACAGTAACAAAACTGGCGAATTATTTCACAAACACTCTTTTCAATCCTCCAAGAGGGCTTAACCTCAGCCTTTTGTCCAAACGATTCGTCCGGAGCAGGGAATCGGACCCCGATTTATAACAAATTGTAACCATATCTTCATTTTTTCTTGGATAAATTTCAAAAAGTCGTAAAAAAACACTAGCTTTGCTAACGATTCGTAACTAAAACTAGCTTTTAAATTAAAGTTCCAGCAATATGTACGGCAAAATTAAAACGTTTCTGACCGACGAACTTTCCGCCATCCGGGAAGCAGGTCTCTACAAAACCGAACGGATCATCGAATCGCCCCAACGGGCAGCCATTGAAGTCGGCGGCAAGCAGGTGCTCAACTTCTGCGCAAACAACTACCTGGGGCTGTCGGACAACCCTCGTCTGATCGAAGCCGCAAAAAAGGCCATGGATCGCCGCGGGTTCGGTATGTCGTCCGTACGTTTCATCTGCGGCACACAAGATATCCACAAGGAACTGGAGGCCGCTATCGCCAACTACTTCGGCACAGAGGATACAATCCTCTACGCCGCCTGCTTCGACGCCAATGGCGGAGTATTCGAGCCCCTCTTCACGGAGGAGGACGCCATCATCTCCGATGCGCTTAATCACGCTTCGATCATAGACGGCGTGCGTCTGTGCAAGGCCGTGCGTTACCGCTACGCCAATGCCGACATGGCAGAACTGGAAAACTGCCTGAAGCTGGCCCAGGCCCAGCGTTTCCGGATCATCGTTACGGACGGTGTCTTCTCGATGGACGGCAACGTGGCTCCGATGGATGAGATCTGCCGCCTGGCCGAGAAATACGATGCGCTGGTGATGGTCGATGAATGCCACTCGGCCGGAGTGGTCGGGAAGACCGGCCGCGGCGTAACCGAAAAATACAACCTCCGCGGACAAGTGGATATCATCACCGGTACCCTGGGTAAGGCGTTCGGCGGTGCCGTGGGCGGTTTTACGACCGGCCGCCGGGAGATCATCGAGATGCTGCGCCAACGGTCGCGGCCCTACCTCTTCTCCAACTCGATTCCGCCCAGCGTCGTCGGGGCCTCGCTGGAGGTGTTCCGGATGCTGGCCGAGTCGGACGAACTGCACGACCGGCTGGTGGCCAACGTGGAGCATTTCCGCTCGGGCATGATGGCCGCCGGATTCGACATCAAACCTACGCAGTCGGCCATCTGCGCCGTGATGCTTTATGATGCACGGCTGTCGCAGGAGTTTGCCGCCAAACTGCTCGACGAGGGAATCTATGTCACGGGATTCTACTATCCGGTCGTTCCCAAGGGACAGGCCCGTATCCGCGTGCAGGTTTCGGCCGGACATACGATTGAGCAACTTGACCGCTGCATCGCCGCCTTTACGAAGATCGGCCGCGAACTCGGCGTATTGAAATAACATACCTCACACACTTTAAACCTCGTCACCATGGCAAAAGTCACCATCGATGCGATCGATCGCAAGATCTTGCAATACCTGATCAAGAACGCCCGCATGCCTTTCCTGGAGATTGCCCGCGAGTGCGGCATCTCGGGTGCGGCCATCCATCAGCGGGTCAAGAAGCTGGACGATTCAGGCGTCATCCTCGGATCCCGCCTGGAGGTAGACCCCAAGAGCCTGGGCTTTGACGTCTGCGCCATCATCGGAATCCGGATCTCGGACACCTCGATGAACTACGAGACCGTGAAGCGCTTGAAGGAGGTCCCGGAAATCACCGAATGCCACTTCATCACCGGCAAATACAACATCCTGATCAAGCTCTACTGCACGGACAACGACCACCTGATGCGCACCATTTTTGAGGGAGTGCTCAACATCCCGTGGATCTCGCATACGGAAACCTTCATCTCGCTCAATGAGGTTTTCTCGCGCCAGGTGGATGTGGAAAGCCTCGAAAAGGAGCAGTAATCGGAGGGGGGGGGAGAAGATCCTGATGAGCAAGATTCGATTGACCAAGGAGTTTTCATTCGAAATGGCACACGTCCTGGAGGGCTACGACGGGGCGTGCAGCCAATTGCATGGTCACTCCTATCGTCTGTTCGTAACGGTAATCGGGACTCCGAACGACGATCCGACCGATCCGAAATACGGCATGGTAATGGATTTCGGGCTACTCAAAAAGATTGTCAACGGAGCCATTGTCGACCGCTATGACCACGCCCTGGTGATCCGCGCCACGGCAGCCAATCGCGATTTCGTGGAGGCTCTGCGCAGTCGTTTCACACGGCTCGAGGTAGTGGACTACCAACCGACATGTGAAAATATGATCGCCCGTTTTGCGGCGCTTCTGCAACCGCTGTTGCCGGACCGTGTACGGCTCCACTCGCTCCGACTCCACGAAACGGCTACCTCGTTCGCCGAGTGGTTTGCCGAGGACAATCTTTAAGGAGAGGACCCGCTACAAGAGGGAACTAAACCAACTTAGCAAAAGAGAAAAAGAGGGGGGGGGCTGTCGGAAGACGACAAGCCCCCTCTCAATTATTTATGAGATGTGTGCACTATAGTGATAACCTCTTCGGGGCTGGATCCTGCAATCATAGATGCGGCTGGAGAGTCTGAGGGGATATTGGTACGAAACTGTTCAGGAGTGCACATCTCGAATATCAGCATAATGGCTGACGGAAGAGATGGGAAGCAGAAAAATTCCGATCCAGCCACAAAAAGTAAAATGAGATGCGGAATCAGGATTGAGGCCACAGTTCCCGGAAACTATAGTGATATTGAAGTCTCGAATGTGGATATCATGGATATTTTCTATGAAGACAAGGGTTTTGTAAGGGATCCGAAAGAGGTCAGATCAGCAAATGGGACTCAGACATATGGTTGGGGCGTACGCGTCATCACCTCATCGGAGAACTGTGTCATTTCCGGAATAAAGATAAACGGATGCAAAATCTCCAATGTCTCCCATACTGGTCTCAAAATGACAGGCAAATACGGAACTATCAAAGATATTGAGGTTTCGGATAATACGGTTACCAATACAGGAGGACCCGGGATTCAGATGAGCGGGGTAAAAGATGTGTATATACATCACAATAAAGTCGATCATTCCGGTTGTCCTGATGACGGACGCAAATGGGGAAGAGGAAGTGGATTCTGGTGCTGGGGAGCATCCGATATACTGATCGAGTACAATTCTTTTACAAATGCCAATGGACCGGCGGATTCGGCCGGAGCACATATTGATTTCAATTGCAGAGATGTGGTCCTTCAGTACAATTTCAGCGCAAACAATGCCGGAGGCTTTATAGAAATCCTCGGGAATAACCATAACTGCTCATACCGCTACAACATCAGTGTGGATGACGGGTGGAGAGTAAAGGGAGAAAACAAGGCCTTTCAAGAAGGAAAGACATTATGGCTCAGCGGATTTGTCGGGAAAGACAACGAGAGGAACGGCCCCTATAACTCCTATATATACAACAATACAATCTATGTATCCGAAGAGGTCCAGTCCAAGATAGCTTTTGAAAACACCCTCGCCGGAGCTCTGGTTGTCAACAACATTTTCTACATAAAAGGAGATGCACAAATTGTCCAGGGAGACCAGTACAGACCGGAAGTCGAAGGAGAGTCTGTCATCGATAATCTGGTAATAAAGAACAATCTTTTCCTTCATGCCGATATATTCCCTAATGAGTATAAGGATCTGTCTCCAATAATTGGAGATCCTGGATTTTCAGAACCGGGAGGCCTTACTCCTGAATCCTATATCCCGTCCGATAAGACTCTCATATCCTCCGGGATACCGATAGAGAGGCTGAACGGAGACACAAAAGGGTTGTCCTATGGGCTGGAAGTATCTAAAGACTTTTTCGGCAATCCGATAGAGACTCCTATCATAGGTGCGATAAATGCCCGTTGACCCCAGATTTCCGTCTTTGTCATGCTCACGTCTGTCTCCCATATGGGAGGCAGACGTTTCTGTTGGGCTATCCGGAAGGGTAAAGACGTTTTTGAGTAAATGCCCAACCGTATAGAGCTGGTCTGAACATGAGAGTATGATAAGCCAAGCCCTTTAGCGATTTTCGTGAATCTCCTCGAAACGCCCCCTTATCGGCTGCTGTCTCGGATCCCAGCAAGAGTGATTCAACGGCGAGGGGGGGGGAGGACTCTTCGATGGTGCGTACTTTTCAGAGGAAAAAGGTCGGGTCCTACATCGCGCCCCTCAGACGGCCATACTCCCAGAGGCAAAAAGTGCTGCTTGATCCGGAAGCCGGTCCGAAAATTCCACACAAAGTTGTCTCAGATTAACCTGGATCAGCATCTCAGGAGCAAGCGTAAAAGGAATTCAGCGGGTGATGCCGAAATGTTGTTGCAGATAGCGTTGAATGTCCTCCTCCAGCCGTTTGTAGAGCGGGCACTCCTTGTAATCCTCGTTGTCGAGCAAGATATCGCGCACGTTGCGCAGAGCGTTGTTGTAATTGCTCATCTCGTTGCGCAGGGCGACCCCGGTTTTGGTTGAGGTGGAGATACGGGTATTGCTGATCAGTTTGAGTTGTTCGCAGACGGCGTTGAGCATCACCGTCACCACGTTATCCATCAGCGTATGCCCCTGCATGAAAAGATAGGTCTGCTCCGGTGTAAGACCGCGTGCCGTGAGTTGGCGTTCGAACTCGGGCAGAGCCTCCTCGCATTCGGGATGGTTGCGTCGCAGGATGTGCTGCCGCTTCTCCACCTGCCGGGCGAGCCATTCCAGCGTTCCCTGACCGTTGTCCTCCACCTCGAGGTAGTTGAGTTTGACGCTGCTCTTGAAATCGAGTAGGGTGAAGATATTCTCGGTCCGCAACTGAGCCGAGTAGGCATACCACAGGAAGAGCGGATAGATGATCTGCGAATAGCGGTGCAGGAAGCGTTCAAAATCGAAGATCCGTGTATCGTTCTTGGTGGCCTTGACGCAGACGTTGTGTAGCGACGGAGCGTAGCACACATAGTTCTCCGTAGCGTAAGCATAGGTGTGGAACAGGTAGGGCGAGTCGTTGACCAGTTGCGACTGGGGAGTCGTGCTGCCGAACAGATAGTCGAAATCGCTGTCCACGCAGAGCAGGCACTCGGGCGAGCTCTGCTCGAGCATCCCCAGCAACACCTTTTTGCCCTTGGCCAAGTCCTCGCGCGGCGGGACGTTGATCTCGAACATCAGGTCGTCCGTCTCGAAATCATCGAAAATGCCGCGCCAGAATGAAACGTCCTCATACCCCTCGACATAGACGCTCACCAGCCGTTTGCCGGCAGGTATGGGAAGCCGTTGCGGCAGCCGCGCCAACTGCGACTGGCGAAAACGCTCCAGTCCCGCCGCGGAACTGCTCCCTGTGGCGTTGGAAGGGGAATGAGTGGGAGAGTGACGTTCCCGGTTTTCTCGTCGATGCCGGTTGGCGGACTCTCTGCGTTTGGTTCTTTTGCTCATCGGACACATCCGTTTTCTACAAAATTATAAATTTTCACTACTTTTGTTGCGAACATTCGTCAAATATGCCAAAATATGAGCAATAACGACTGGAAATCGCGCCTCAATGTGGTCTACTCCACCAATCCCGATTTCGTCTACCAGACCGAACAGGAGTCCGAAGTGGAGACCCTTCCCCCGCAGCGTCAGGAGTTGCGTGTGTGGCTCGACCGCAAGCAGCGCGCCGGTAAGCAGGTGACATTGGTGAAGGGATTCGTGGGTTCGGAGAGTGACCTGCGGGAGTTGGCCAGCCTGCTCAAAAGCAAATGTGGCGTGGGTGGTTCGGCTAAAGAGGGAGAGATCATCATCCAGGGAGATTTCCGCGACCGTGTGGTCGAGATCCTCACCCGGGCCGGTTACAAAGCCAAAAAAGCGGGTGCCTGATGAAACGGCTACGTTACGCACTGCTGCTGGCGACGTTTTTTTCGCTTCTGGCCACCGAGCTTTTTGGGCAATACTACGACTGGGGCCAGAGTCCCGCTTCGATCCGTTGGAACCGGATCAAAACGCCGTGGAATTCGTTCGTCTATCCGGACGGATATGAAGCCCAGGCAGCGCGTCTGGTGCACTACTTCGATACGATCCGTCCGTGGATCGGCTACGGATTCGATCAACCGGCCTTCCGGCAGATGCCCGTGGTGATGCACACCCAGAACTATAATTCCAACGGACTGGTGATGCTGGCCCCCAAGCGTATGGAGTTCATCGTTACGCCGAGTCCCTCGATGGCGGCTATGCCGTGGCTCAAGCAACTGGCGCTGCATGAGTCACGCCACGCCGTGCAGTTCGGCAATACAACCCGGGGATTTGTCCGTTTCCTGGGATATGTGCTCGGACAACAAGGGTCGCTGGTCGGCGGAGCCCTGCTGCCCAACTGGCTGATGGAGGGCGATGCCGTGCTGGCCGAGACCCAAATGTCAAGCTTCGGCCGCGGCCTGCAACCCTCCTTCACGATCGAGTACCGGGCCATGGCGCTCGAAGGAACGAAGCACTATGCCATCGACAAATATTTCTGCGGCTCCTACAAGGACTACATGCCGGATCACTACCAACTGGGCTACCAGATTGCCTCGTATGCCTACACCAAATACCAGCGCAATATCTGGAACGAGGTGGCGCGCTACGGCTCCTCCTATCCATTTCTGATCCTGACGACCAAAATCGCCCTGGGGAAATACTACCATACGTCGGTCAATAAACTCTTCCGGGAGACGTTTGCCGACCTCGACCGCTTCTGGCACTCGCTGCCGCACGTGGATAACAGCTCCTCCATTCTCCCTACGCCGACAACCTCCTATACCACCTATTCATCGCCGCTGCACGAGAACGACACCACGGTGCTGGCGCTCAAGAACGACATGGACCGCTATTGGCGGATCGTGCGGGTCGACCCCCGGACCGGTCGGGAGAGTGTGCTCTTCCATACGGGACACGTGAGCAGTGCCATGACCCTCGGGGCCGGGCGCCTCTGGTGGACCGAATACCGCCAGAGTACCTTCTGGGATCAGCGGGTCAACTCGCAACTCTGCTGGTACGACCTGGCATCGGGCCGCCGGGGTTGCGAGACCGAAGACCGCACCGTCACCTGGCCGGCCGTGTTGGCCGACGGTCGGGTGGCCGTCGTGGAGTACGACTACAATGGCAGCTATGCCATCCGCTGCGGGACATGGCGATGCCCGCTTCCCGATACGGTCTCCGTCCACGGGTTGGCTTATGACGACCGTTCGGCGCGGCTCTATTTCATCGGACTGAGCGATGGCGGCATGTGGCTCGGCTCCGTTCAGCCCGACGGTGAAGGGTTCGAGGTGGTGAAACCGGCCACCTATGCCTCGTTGGCCAACCTCAAGGCCGGAGGCGGACGACTCTACTACAATTCGATCGCCTCGGGGAAGGACGAAGCACATCTGTATGATCTGGCTTCGCGTCGCGAATACCGCATCACCACGTCGCGCTACGGCTCATTCTCTCCTTCCCCTTCGGCGGACGGCCGCTCCGTAGTGCTGGCAACCTACACGCCACAGGGCTATCTGTTGGCCCGACAGGCGGTCGAGCCGGATTCGCTCGTGGCGGTACCCTATGCCGAAATTCCAGCCAACACGGTGAACCCGCCCCGTATCCGATGGGAGGTACCCAATTTCGACCGGGTGCGCGTGTCGGACACCACCCTGCGCCAAACCAATCGTTACCGGAAAGGATTGCATCTGTTCAACTTCCACAGCTGGGCTCCCTTCAGTTTCGACCCCGAGAAGATCGTAGACGAGAACCGCTTCAATGTGCAAGCCGGCGCAACTATCATGTCGCAGAATCTGCTCAGCTCGACATTTGCCCAGGTGCGCTACGGTTATGCATCCGGCGAATCGTTCCTCCGGGCGAAGTTGCAGTATTACGGACTGGCGCCAAAATTTGAAGTGCAGGCCGAGTGGAGCTCCGTGCACCAGTCGATCTACAAACCGGACAGCATACGCCTCGGCGGCCTGACCGTGGGTGTGCCGATGCCCGCCTCGCTCAAAGATTATTTCGATCTGCAGGCATCGGCCTATCTGCCCATTCTGCTCTCATCGGGATACCACATCCGACGGCTGACCCCCACCGTAGTGTTCCAACACAACAACGCCCGGATGTTCAACTACCATACGGGAGGCTACTTTGCAGGGCTGCAGAAGCTCTCCTTCTCGTTGCAGTACAGCGAACAGGTACGCATGGCTACGCGCGATCTGCGACCCCGCTGGGGCTATGTGCTTTCGCTCTCGGGCGCCGGGAATCCTTTCCACGCGGAGTTCGGCCGCCTGTGGAGTCTCTACGGAGCCGGTTACCTGCCCGGCATGGCAGCCCACCACAGCCTGCTGTTGCGGGCTGCCGGACAGTATCAGGCGGTGGGAGATTACAATTATCAACAGAAACTGCTGTTTCCGCGCGGAGCCAATTATAACATCTCGGCCGAACGCTACGGGGCCGTTTCGGCAGACTATCAACTGCCGCTCTGCTATCCGGATGGCGGAATCCCTTCGATCCTCTATTTCAAACGGATCCGGGCCAACCTGTTCGGTGACTACGCCCGCTTCCGCACCATCGGCGGACAGGAGGGGCGGGTGTGGTCCTACGGTTTGGACTTGATCTTCGACATTTCGCCGGTACGATTACCCCCTTCGGTCGATACGTCATTGACCCTCTCCATTCAGAAGCCCAGCGATCGGAAAGGCGTAGTGGTCGGGGTGGAATTCTCGCTGCCGATTTAAAATATCGGGCCGAGCGGTTCGTTATATTCCTATGAAATACGTACCTTTGTATCTGGCAAAGATTGCAAAATGGAAAAAAAGAAGTTGATCGATAAGTTCAAAACGAAGAAGGCCGTCCGTTGGTTCTGGATCATCGTGACCGCACCCTTCGCCCTACTGCTCTTCCTGCTGTTGCTTACCGCCCTCGGCGTGTTCGGCAAACTGCCCTCGTTCGAGGAGCTGGAGAACCCGAAAAACAATCTCGCCACGGAGATCTACTCCGAGGACGGCAAGTTGATCGGGTCATTCTTCGTGCAGAACCGTTCCTATGTGGACTACAAGGAGTTGAATGATTCGCTGGTGGCGGCGCTCGTCTCGACCGAAGACATGCGCTTCTACTCCCATTCGGGGATCGACTTCATCTCGCTCGCTCGCGTGGCCTTCAAGACGCTCGCGCTGGGAAACCGCAGCCAGGGCGGCGGCAGCACCATCACACAACAGTTGGCCAAGAACCTCTTCCCGCGCGATACGACGGTTTATAACAACCCCATCTCCCGCAACGGCGTGCTGGTGCTCGCTAAACTCAAGGAGTGGATCACGGCCGTCAAATTGGAGTACAACTACACGAAGGAGGAGATTATCGCCATGTATCTCAACACGGTGGAGTATGGCAGCAACGCCTTCGGCATCCGGTCGGCGGCCCAGACCTTCTTCAACAAGCAGCCCGCAGAATTGACCATCAACGAAGCTGCCATGCTGGTAGGCGTGGTCAATGCCCCGACGCGGTACAGCCCGCGGCTCAATCCGGACAATGCCCTGCGGCGTCGCAATACGGTACTCTCGCGTATGCATGCCTGCGGCTTCATCACGCGTGAGCAGCGTGACTCATTGTCGGCCATTCCCATTCAGTTGGACTACCATCCGGTGTCGCACAACGAGGGCAGCGGAACTTATTTCCGCGAAATGCTCCGCTCGGTGATGACCATGC
>CALYBN010000026.1 GCA_944414825.1 uncultured Rikenellaceae bacterium | reverse complement strand
CGGCTGGGAACTGGAGACGAAATTTCGCGGCAATATCGGAGCCGACTGGTCCTATCTGTTGGGCGGTTCGGTGTCGTATGCCTGGAATGAGGTCGTGTATCGGGAAGATCCCGAATTGGCTCCCGACTATCAGAAGAAGGCCGGGAAGCCGATCAACCAGCCTACCGGCATTCCCGGCACGGGGATTCTCCAAAGTTGGGATGATATGTATACCCACGTAGGAGTCGACAACATGACCGGTTATATTCCCGGCAACTATGCCCTGCTCGATTACAATGGCGACGGAGTAGTTGACGGTTCGGACGCCGTACCTTGCGACTACAATCACTATCCTCTCTATTCCTTCTCGTTGAATCTGGCTGTAAGTTGGAAAAACCTGTCGCTTTCGGCCCTGTTGGTAGGTCAGACCGACGTGTCACGTCAGAATACCTATGAAGAGTTCCCGTCTCCCTCCTATTCAACGGCCATCGACCGCGATACATGGGAAAACATGTGGATTCCGGGGTACAACGACAATGGAACGATCCGTCATATTTCGTTCATGAATACGAATCGCTCGCTCTATGCTTCGCAGCTTCAGCGTGCCGACGGAACACTGTGGCGTCTGCAAACGGCCGAATTGAGTTATACCTTCAACGGGCCTAAACTCAAGAAAGTCGGAATCCAGTCGATCCGGCTCTATCTGTCAGGCAACAATCTCTGGCTCTATTCTCATATGAGCGATGACCGCGAAGCCAATGCTACTCGGGCTAAGGAGAGCCATTCGGCACAGTATCCCAAACTGAAGCGATATACGTTCGGTTTGAATGTCAAATTTTAACGGATAAGGCTCATGAAAAAGATAATAATGCTGCTTCTTGTCATCCCGCTGCTTGTTTCATGCGAGGATTACCTGGAGCGTACACAGAAATCGGATCTGGACGAAGAGCAGATCTTCGGCAGTTACCAAAATTTTACAGGATTTATTGACAACCTTTACGGGAAAAAACTCGTACGCTATATCGACCAGGCAAATTGCGCCTGTCTTGACATGGGTGACGATGTTTATGGGTCCAAGGACTTTATTGCATCACAGGCCATTCCGCAAGGGAACTATTGGTGGATATGGACCAATAAGTGGCAGAACATGATCACCGAGTCCAAGAGCGGAGGCAACTACGGATTCTGGAATGGTTGGGAGCAGATACGCATCTGCAATCAGGGTTTCAAGAACCTGCATCTGCTGGTCGGCGCCACCGATGAAGAGGTGCGCCTCATCAAGGGGCAGCTTCACTTTTTCCGGGCATGGTATCATTTCGAGATCGCCCGTATTTGGGGTGGAGTTCCCTATATCGATCGCTATCTTGAGCCGAGCGACAATATGCGCTTCCCCCGGCTTTCATTCAAGGAAACGCTCATGCGGATCATCGAAGACCTGGATGAGGCCGCAGCCTGCCTGCCAGTCGATTGGAACGAGACAGAACAGGGCGCTGCAGCTCCCGATGCATATCTGGGGCGTGCGACCAAAGGTGCAGCTCTTGCACTCAAAGCCCGGGCGTACCTCTATGCGGCGAGTCCGCTGACGACCTGGATCGAGAAGGGGGTGGCAGAATACGACCCCGAGTTGTGTGAAGAGGCGGCAAAAGCGGCCTATGAAGTTATCAAATTGGCCGATCAGGGTGTATACGAATTGGTGGACTGGAAGGACTATCCCAACAATTTCATCAACAATACGAATGCGCAGCGAGTCGTCTATACCAAAGAGTACATTTGGTTCAAACTGACTACAGCCCGCGGCAACAGCCAGTTGGTGCGTATCGGCAACATCCACAATTCGCAGCGTTTCGAAGGAAAGGGACAGGTGACTGCCGCCACACAGAACATGGTGGATATGTACGAGACGAAGTGGGGGCTCCCAATCGACGATCCCGAAAGCGAAGGCAAATACGATCCGATGAATCCATGGGCCAACCGGGATCCGCGGCTGTTGCAGACGATTCTGGTCGACGGCGTCAAATGGGTGGCTACGAGCAATATTTCACCGGCCGAGGATGCCTATGTACAACTCTATTCGGCCGGTGGTGCCGGCGCCGGCAACGGCAAGGACATGAACTCGGGCTCAGGCTCGCTGACCGGCTATCTCATCCGGAAATATATCCCGTACAAGGCCAACAAGTTTGACAAACAGACTTCGAACTATCAGTTCGGCATCCCATATATCCGCTTGGCTGAAATGTACTTGATTTATGCCGAGGCAATCAATGAAGTGTGCCCCTCGCCCACGGCTGTTCCCGCATGGGCTCCCATGAGTGCTGTCGACGCCATAAATATCGTGCGGAGACGCGTAAAACTGCCCATCAACGAGGATGTTACGAAGCCTTACGAACTCTATACCTACGGTACGGAGTCGTTACCGGACGTGGCTGCGAAGTTCACGACCGACCGTGAGACATTCCGCAAGCGGATATGGAACGAACGGTCCGTAGAACTGGCTTTTGAAGGGCATCGCTGGTATGATATCCGCCGTTGGTATGTAGCGCATCTGCCCGAGTACAAAATCCGGTACAAAGGGGTGTTCGACAA
Organism: uncultured Rikenellaceae bacterium; assembly: GCA_944414825.1. GTDB lineage: Bacteria > Bacteroidota > Bacteroidia > Bacteroidales > Rikenellaceae > CALYBN01. The sequence continues at coordinate 7,328 of CALYBN010000026.1, read as the reverse complement.
GCAGCATACTTATTTCAAAAAAGAGGTAGTTTGCAATGGCGTATTCGACCAGAAGCATTACTGGATGCCGTTCAATCGCACCGATGTACAGCAGTACGAAGGATTCACACAGAATCCGGGTTGGAACTAATATTTAAGGGAAAGAATATGAAGATCAAGATCATAATCATCTGTTTTCTGCTGCTGTCATCGGGGCTTTTCTCTCCGGTTTCGGCTCAGCGGAAGAATCGGAAACAACAACCGGCACAGATTACGCTCGTGTCGAAAGTCGTCGGTACGGACGGCCAGCCGATCGTCGGAGCCTATATCTATACCAATGAGGGCAAGGACATCTCCAGAAGCGATCAGGACGGGACATTTACCGTGAAAGCCGAAACGAAGGAGATGGTACTTATTGAAGCCGACGGATACGAGTCGGTCGTGCTTCCGGCGGCCGGAATCAACAAATCCTCGGTTACGCTTGTCGCAAGCACCTATCAGTCAGGACGAGCCGATGAAGTAAACGTGCCGTTTGTTCCGCTCAAACGACGCAATATAATCGGGGCAGTGGACCAGATTAGTGTAGACAAGATGCGTGACATTTATTATGCCGATGACTGGCGCGGATATCTCCAGACAGCCGGTACGGGTATTTTCGATGCGGCCAATATCCGTTATGCGGGCAATGTGGTTGTTATCGACGGCATGATGAAGGGCGACGAAGGGCTATCATTCGCCGATTATCTTTCCCCCGACGAAATCGAGTCGATCAGTGTTCTGAAGGATGCCTCTTCACGGATTCTTTATGGGGGGACCGGTCAGGGCGTCATCAATATCCGCACCAAACGCGGAACGCCGTTGAAAAATTATCTGAATGTCCGGTATGAATATTCGCTGGCCCGCCCCGTCAGCTATCCCGATTACATGGGCGCGGCCGATTATATGACACTTTACAATGAGGCACGCCGCAACGATGGACTGACGGACCGTTACGACGAGATGACGATTCAGAACACGCGTATTGGATTCGACCCAGTACAGTATCCCGACGTGGATTTCTATAACAGTGATTTCCTGCGCAAAGTAAAACAGTCCCACAAAGCGGTGGTCGAAATGGGCGGCGGCAACAGAATCGCATCGTATTACTTCATGTTAGGATACGACTACGACAAGTCGTTGCTGAAGCTCGGGGAAGCGGCCGGCGAGAATGACAACACGTTCCGGGCCCGCGGTAACGTAGATGTAAAGATCACGGATTATCTCCGTGCCAAAGTCGACATGACCGTCGTGCTGAACAGCAACTATGCATCGAAAGGCAATTTTTGGGAGATGGCTTCCACACGTCGTCCCAATCAATTTGCATTCCTGATCCCGATCGATCGGGTTGCCCCGGAAGATCAGGTGCTGGTCGAGGAGGCCCGTCAGCAGAAATCTCTGATTTACGGGAAATACCTTGTTGCCGGCGACCAGGTCTATACAACCAACATCTACGGCGACAAGATACTTGCCGGATATGACAAGCTGACCAACCGTGCGGCCAATGTCAATATCGGGTTCGACGTGGATTTGAAAGCCATCACGCCCGGATTGACGTTCAGCACCTATGCCGGTATAGACAATAACAATGTCTACATGATTTCCCAGACGAACAAGTACGCCGTTTATACGCCATCGTTCGAAATCAGTACGACCAGCGATGTGGATCGCATCCACCTGACAAAGCAGGGAGAAAACAATTTCGTCGGGTCTCAGTCTATCGGAAAAGTTGACATGAACCGGAAGATAGCCTGGTACAACGTACTCAATTACAGCCGCGTGTTTGCCGGAGAACACGATGTGAACGTCACAGCCACACATCGTATGAGCAGCTATGTTACGCAGGGACAGATATACTCCAAGAATCAACTCGATTATGCTCTGCGTGCAAACTACATGTATCGGAACCGCTATATTGCCGAGATCGGGGCTTCGGCCATAGCATCGCCGTTCCTCCCGGCCGATCACAGATGGGGTATTGCAAGCAGCTACGCACTGGGATGGATCATGTCCGAGGAAAATTTCATGAAAAACAGCGGCATTGATTTCCTGAAGTTGAAAATAAGCTTCGCCAACCTGAAATCCGATCCGGCGAATTACAACCTTTCGCGCGATACGTACAAAATCGGGGAAAAGCATACCTACAACGACGGTTCTGGCAGCAACAATTTCCTGCCTGTCACATTGGGCAACCCCGACCTCACGTTCGCAAATGTGTATGAGCTGAATGCAGGCTTTGAAATGGCCCTGTTCGAGCGCTCGCTGTACGCCGAGGCAAACTTTTTCCAACGGCGCAAGACAGGTCTGATCGTTCAGCCCGTGAAAGAATATCTTGGAGTCATAGGTGGCAGCGATTTCATCATGAGCCGCAATTACGGCATTTCCGAAGGCCGGGGTTTCGAAATATCGTTATCCTATGACAAACGCTTCGATCGTGACTGGTCGCTGTCGGTCAATGCCGGGATGGTCTATTACAAGGCCAAGAACTTGAAGGTCGATGAACTGGACTACGGGCCGGGGATGGAATATAATCAGCAGACAGGCAAGAGCCTTTCCGCCTTATGGGGGTATGTTGCAGACGGATTCTACACGCAGGAGGAGATCGACCGTATCAACGACCCTTCGGACCAAACGATCGCCAAGCCCTCGTTTGGAACCGTGCAGGCCGGAGATATGAAGTATCTGGATCTGAACGATGACGGCGTAATCAACGACCGGGATCAGAAGGTGATCGGCGATTTGCGCAGCACGTGCGACTATCGTCTTGCATTTACAGTCCGCTGGCGCAACTTTTCGCTCTATGCCCAGATGCGCGCACAGACCGGAGGTTCTCAGCTCATGACGGGATCCTATTATCAGGTATACGGTGAAATGAAGTATCCGTCCTATCTGAAATCGGCCCGATGGGCCTATGATCCTGAACGGGGCATCGACACCCGGGAAACGGCGTCGTATCCTCGTCTGACGACAACAGGCAATACGCATAACTTCAAGAATTCGACGTTTTGGATCGCGGCGACCGATTTCATCAAGATTCCCGTCGTGCAGTTAACCTATCATTTGAGCGACCGAATTGCGCGCAAGATCGGCATGAAGAATCCGAATGTCTATTTCCGTGCAAACAACCTGCTGACACTCGCACCCGAGAAGGAGAAGCTGTTGCTCAATGTCGGAGGTGAACCGGCGTATACTTGGTTCGCTCTGGGTTTCAAAGCCAATTTCTAAACTCCACAATCATGAAAAAGATACATTTTCCCATTGTCATTCTGTCGATTATGGCATTTGCAGCGGCGGGTTGCGGCGATTTTGTCGAGCCGGGCAAGGACAACGTTCTTACCCGTGAAGACGTGATCGCGAATCCGGTGCTTGCCGAAGGTATTTTGTTGAAAGCCTATGACAATCTGCCCTCGACGCTCAATTATACGGCCGTAGCCGTGGATGATGCCCATTCGAACAACATTTCGAACGGATACATGTTGGCTGCCATGGGAGCCTGGCGATCGACGAACGATCCGTTTTCGCAATGGCGGAACTATACACAAATCGCTTATATCAACTATTTTCTTGAACAGATCGTAGACGATGTGACATGGTCCTACACATCCGAATGGCGCGCGGAACACTTTCCCAACAAACTCAAGGGCGAGGCGTATGCTTTAAGAGCATACCATCACTCGCTTATTCTGCAGGCACATGCCGGCAAGGCCTCATCAGGTGAACTGCTCGGCATTCCCTACATGGACAATTTCGTCTCTTCTGAGCAGGAACAGGCGACTCTGCACCGTCTTCCTTTTACGGAATGCGTAGCCAAAATAGAACAGGATATCGAACGGGCGCTGCAGCTGTTGCCCGACCGCTATGAGAATGCGCCTGCCGGGACAGCGGACAAGGAGGACTACGATGCCGTATATGGGGCACGGAATACCAACCGCATATCTGGCCTGGCCATGAAAATGCTGCGCGCCCGTGTGCGTCTATTGGCGGCCAGCCCGGCATTCAACCCGACCTCCGACCCTGTTTTATGGGAGAAGGCAGCCGATGCCGCAGCCGAGGTGATCGATGCTTTCGGAGGTTTGGAGAATCTTACACCGGACCGCGTGGAGTTTTATCTTGACAAGGGGAATCGCGACATTCTCTGGCGTGAAGATTATACCAACAGCAACAATATCGAAAAGGCACAGTTTCCTCCCAGTCTGAATGGCAGCGGGCGTGTAAGCCCGTCGCAGAACTTCGTGGACGCATTTCCGATGAAATCCGGCTGGCCGATCGATGCCGAAGGTTCTGGTTATGAAAAACAAAATCCCTATGCGAATCGAGACCCCAGACTTGCGAAATACGTCATCTACAACGGGATGACATTCAAAGGGACAACGATCAATACGGTGGACCATCCCAGCGACGGAATTAACCGGACAGAATATTCCACCTGCACGGGATACTATTTGAAGAAATTTGCCAATGAGGCAGTAAGTCTCGAGACGGGGAATGTGGTCTCTGCAATACATTTCAATACGCTGATGCGCTTTACGGAGGCATTCCTGATCTATGCCGAAGCCGCCAACGAAGCATGGGGCCCCGATGCCTCCGGCTCACATGCCTATTCGGCACGGGATGTCATGGCCAGGTTGCGGGAAACGGCCGGTATCGATCAGCCCGACACTTATCTGGCCTCCATTTCCACACCAAAGGAGATGCAAAATCTTATCCGCAACGAGCGGCGCCTGGAACTATGCTTCGAACAGATCCGCTTTTGGGATGTGCGCCGATGGCTTGACTACGACGCCATGAATGCAACGGTGCGGGGAACGTTTGACGGAGGGCTTACGTCTGTGGATGTCAAGGAAAGGTCCTTCGAACGCTATATGATCTACGGCCCTATTCCCAACAACGATGTAGTGAAGGGCTTGATACAGAATGAAGGTTGGATTTGATATACTATCGGAAAAAATGAAAAGAATACTCGTTCTTGTACTGGCGTCCGTGCTGTTGGGCGCCTGTCACAACAAACCGTTCGATTACAAGGATTTCGATTATCAGACGGTATGTTTCCCATTCCAATACCCCACGCGGACCCTTTCATTGGGGAACGACGTGCTCGACAATTCGGCGGATCGGGCTCACAAGTTCAATATCGGAGTCGTGCTTGGTGGCGTATACATCCACAACGACATCTCACGCAGGGTCTATTATGAGGTGGATGAATCGCTTGTTCCCGACAATCTGTACAATCAGAACAACGAACAACTCCGTGTCCTGCCGTCTCGCTATTACAGTCTTTCAACCGACGGCAGCGTCGAGATTCCCAAAGGCCAGCTCAACGGGCTTATTACAGTACAGCTTACCGATGAGTTTTTCGATGACCCCGATGCCCTCAAGGGGGTTTATGTAATTCCAATGCGCATTACGGATGCCGATCGAATCGATTCGATCCTTTCAGGTCGTCCAGCCGTAGCAGCTCCCAATTTGCATGAGGCAGGTCATTGGGAGATCGCACCGAAGAACTATACGCTTTTCGGCGTGAAATATGTAAATCCATACCATGGCAAATGGCTGCGTCGTGGAACCTTGGTCGTAAAAAATCCGGCGGGAGAAGAGATTGATCGGGTTGTCTATCGAACCAATGATCTGGAGTTGAACGAAGTAGTCAGCCTGACAACCACCTCGATGAGCGATGTCGTAGGCGGCTGGCAGATTGGAGACGAGGAGTTCTCCCTGCGATTGTCCGTCACCGATCATGACATCGAGATAACCTCCCAGCCCGACGCCGCCATCGAAGCTGTCGGGACCGGACGTTACGGAGAATTCGAGGCCGAATGGGGCGGCACGCTCGAAAAGCCGCGCAAACGAGATGTGCTCTATCTGAAGTATACCTACAACCGTCCCGACGGCAATCACTGCGAAGTGTGCGATACGCTCGTATTCAGAGACCGGGCCATTGTTTTCGAAGATAACAGACCACAGATCAAATGACACGACACCTTCGGAACATATTGTGTCTGGCCGGGATATGCTTCCTTTCCACAGTATCCGCGCAAGAACGAGGCGAAGAGGCAACATCAGGGAAAAGATACCGGGCCTATCTCGTTTCGAACGCCCATTTTGATACACAGTGGCGTTGGGATGTACAGCGTTCGATCGACGAATTCCTCCTCAATACGCTGGACCAGAATTTCAGTTTGCTGGAGGCATATCCCGACTACATATTCAATTTTGAAGGTGCCGTCAAGTACGCCTGGGCCAAGGAATACTATCCCGACCGTTTCGAGCGTTTGAAAAAATACGTGGCCGAGGGCCGCTGGCATCTGACCGGCAGCACGTGGGATGCGACGGACCCGAATGTACCTTCTCCTGAATCCTTTTTCCGGAACATTCTGTTGGGACAGGAGTTCTTCAAAAAGGAGTTTGGGCGCAAGTCGACCGATATCTTTCTACCGGACTGTTTCGGGTTCGGATATACGCTGCCAACGATCGCCGCCCATTGCGGCCTGATCGGATTTTCCACACAGAAATTAACATGGCGGACGCGGCCTTTTCATGGAAAGAGCAAATATCCCTTCCAGATCGGGCTTTGGCGCGGTGTTGACGGCGCTTATCTGCTGGCAGCACTCGATGGAGGTGGTTACGGCTGGAATCCGACGGGAGATCTGACCCGAAGTGAAGAGTTGATCCGACGAGCTGACGAGAGCGGAATAGGAACAACTTATCGGTATTACGGAACGCGATCGACGGAGAAGCGCGGAGACCGGGGCGGTTCCCCGTTACCACGCACCGTGCGCAATCTGTTCCGGTACATGGATAGTGACGGACCCGTAGAACTGATTGTTGCGCCTTCGGACAGTCTGTATCGGGATTATCTGCCATTCGAGGCACATGCCGAACTGCCTGTATACGATGGGGAATTGCTTATGGATGTGCACGGTACGGGATGCTACACGGCTCATTCAGAGTTGAAGCGTTTTAACCGGCGCTGCGAACAGCTGGCCGATGCGGCAGAGCGCAGCAATGTCATGGCGGATTATCTCGGCGTGTTGAGCTATCCGCAGGGTGCTATCAACGACGAGTGGCGTCGATTCATTTGGCATCAGTTCCACGATGACCTGACAGGGACAAGCATTCCACGGGCGTATGAGTTTACGTGGAATGACTATCTGATTGCCCAAAGTCGGTTTGCTGACATGACTCAGACTGCTGTTGGAGCGATTGCATCGATGCTCGACACCCGTACAAAAGGGTTTCCGATCGTGGTCTACAATCCGGCAGCCTATGGAACAAAAGCTGTGGCTGAAGCCACGATACCGGTTTCCACCGGATAT
>CALYBN010000025.1 GCA_944414825.1 uncultured Rikenellaceae bacterium | reverse complement strand
GCTACGATCAGTGACGCAGCTCCCGCCCTGTGGATCGCTATGGGCATCTTCGCCGTAGTATTCTGCGTGCTGGCAGCCGTGAAGATTCCGGAACCGTATGCCATCCAGAGCGCCAAGTCGGAGAAAGAGCAGAAGGACAAACATAGCGCCATGTCGTTCCGCCACTTCGTGCTGGGCACGATTGCCATCTTCATCTATGTAGGTGTCGAGGTGGGAATTCCGAACTTCATGAACCTCTTCCTAACAACGGCTCCCGATGCTGCAACGGGTGGTATCGGTATGGCAGCCGCAGCAGCCGGTTCGCTGGTGGGAACGTATTGGTTCCTGATGATGTGCGGTCGTCTGATCGGCGGTGTCATCGGAGGTAAGGTATCCAGCAAGGTACAGTTGACCTTCGTATCGATTCTGGCACTTATATTCGTGCTGCTGGGCATCTTCGCTCCGACCACGACGACGGGCAGCATGCCGGTGTTCACGGGCACGGGCTTCGCCATGATCGAAGTGCCGATCGGTGTGATGTTCCTAACGCTGTGCGGCCTGTGCACCTCGGTAATGTGGGGCGGTATTTTCAACCTGGCAGTCGAGGGCTTGGGTAAATACACCTCGATGGGTTCGGGTATCTTCATGGTGATGGTTTGCGGTGGTGGTATCCTCCCGCTGATCCAGGGCTACGTTGCCGATATCTCTACCTACCTAACCAGCTACTGGGTGATCATCGCCGGTCTGGCCTTCATCCTCTTCTATGCGCTGATAGGTTGCAAGAATGTCAACAAAGACATCCCCGTAGACTAACGCACACTCAACTTTCAAAGAAACCAACTATTCTAAAATAAGGATAAAATTATGGATATTGAATTCGTAAGAAGCCGTTTCATCAAACATTTCGACGGCACAACCGGAAGCGTTTATGCTTCGCCCGGCCGCATCAACCTGATCGGTGAGCACACTGACTACAACGGGGGTTTCGTATTCCCGGGCGCCATCGACAAAGGGATCATGGCCGAGATAAAACTCAACGGAACAGACAAAGTACGCGCCTACTCGATCGACATGAAAGACTATGTAGAGTTCGGCCTGAACGAAGAAGACGCTCCGCGCACCAGCTGGGCCCGCTATATTTTCGGTGTCTGCCGCGAGATCATCAAACGCGGTCACAAAGTTCCCGGTTTCAACACCGCCTTTGCAGGTGATGTGCCCCTGGGAGCCGGCATGTCCTCTTCGGCTGCGCTGGAGAGCACGTTTGCCTTCGCACTGAACGATATGCTCGGACTGGGCATCGATCAGTTCGAACTGGCCAAAATCGGACAGGCTACCGAGCACAACTACTGCGGTGTGAACTGCGGTATCATGGACCAGTTTGCTTCGGTATTCGGCAAGGCCGGCAGCCTGATCCGTCTGGACTGTCGCTCGCTGGAGTATCAGTACTTCCCGTTCAAACCGGAAGGCTATCGTCTGGTTCTGCTCGACTCGGTGGTGAAACACGAGTTGGCCTCTTCGGCCTACAACAAACGCCGTCAAAGCTGCGAGGCCGCCGTGTCCGCCATCCAGAAACGGCATCCCCACGTGGAATTCCTGCGTGACGCCAACATGGATTGGCTCAAGGAGGTGAAAGAGGAGATCAGCGCCGAGGATTATATGCGCGCCGAGTATGTGATCGAAGAGATCCAGCGTGTGCTCGACGTATGCGACGCCCTCGAGAAAGGCGATTACGAAACCGTCGGCCAAAAGATGTACGAAACGCACTACGGCATGAGCAAACTCTATGAGGTAAGCTGCGAAGAGCTCGACTTCTTGAACGATTGCGCCAAGAAGAACGGCGTGACCGGTTCGCGCGTCATGGGCGGCGGCTTCGGAGGTTGCACGATCAACCTGGTGAAGAACGAACTCTACGACGCATTCATTGCCGATGCCGTTTCGAGCTTCAAGAACAAATTCGGACGCGATCCGAAGGTTTACGACGTAGTGATCAGCGACGGTTCGCGCAAGTTGCTGTAAGCCGTACCGGATGCTATACGCTCGCACCAGGAACTGGTGCGATGTCAATGAAAACAAGCGCAGGGAAATACTCCTGCGCTTGTTATTTTATGAAAATAGTGTAAATTTGGATTCGAATAGAGATAATACCGGCAAGTATTTTTTTGCGTAACCGCCGGTCAACGACACTGAAAACACATGATGAATAGCCTTTCGCGTTGTCTGCTTTTCAAGGATCTGGCGCCCGGCGAGCCGGAGCAGTTGCTCTCCCGATGCGGGTACCTGTCGAAAACCTATGCGAAGGGAGATGTAATCGCCCTAAAGGGAACTCGCTACAACCAACTACTCCTTCTGATCGAGGGCCGCGTCACGGCCGAAACTACCGACCGTTCGCAGAATATCCTGCGCGTGGAACACATCACAGCTCCGGCCGTGATCGCTCCGACCTATCTCTTTGCTGAAGAGAGTCTGCTACCGGTCAACATCATGGCCCGCAGTGCCGTCCATCTATTGCTGCTCTCCCGGGAGGAGCTCTGCTCACTGTTGGAGGCAAACCGGCAGGTGCTGGTCAATTATCTGGAAATTGTCTCTACACCCAATAAATTTATCTCGGAGAAGGTCGTCTACCTCACCTACAAAACCATCAAGGGGAAATTTGCCAACTTCCTGCTGGACAAGATGGCGGAAACCGGCAGCAGCTCCTTCCGCAACACGCTGACCCAGCGCGAAATGGCAGACATGTTCGGCGTCACGCGTCCGGCCCTGGCCCGAGCCATCGGAGAGTTGGTCGACGAAGGCACCATCTTCGTCAAAGGCAAAGAGATCAAAATATTGTTCTCGGAGAAACTGAAACAGTACGCCCGAAATTAACGCAAGGCAGATTGAGCAACTAGCTAGCAAGCAGACAACAACATCCGTCAAAACAGGCTCAACACCAAAATACAAGGATTTCTCGTTAGGCCACGAACAGAATCAGTAACTGCGCCGACAGGACGCGCAGGAACATCGTCAAGGGATAGACCGTCGCATAGCTCACGGAAGGCAGGTCATTCCCCGCTGCGGCATTGGAGTAGGCCAATGCAGGAGGATCGGTCGTACTGCCTGCAATCAACCCCATCAGCGTATAGTAGTTCAGCCGGAAGAAACGCCGGGCGACCAACGATACGAGCAGAATCGGCAGTATGGTGATAATCACACCATAGGCCACCCAGACGTACCCGCCACCCTCGACGATCGTCTCGACAAACTCCCCACCGGCACTCAAGCCGACGCAGGCCAGGAAAAGCGAGATTCCAACCTCACGCAGCATCAGATTGGCACTCATGGTCGTGTAGGTCACCAGTTTATAATGGGGCCCGAAACGGCTGATCAGAATCGAGACAATGAGTGGCCCGCCCGCCAGTCCCAGTTTCACCGGTTGCGGGACCCCGGGAAACAGAATCGGCACCGACCCCAGGATCACACCCAATGCAATCCCGATGAAAATCGGTATCAGGTTCGGTTCCCGCAGGCGTCGCATGGAGTTACCCAGCACCTTCGCCACGGCTGCAATCGACATTTCAGTCCCTACCACCGTCAGGCGGTCACCCATCTGCAACTGCAGGTTGTGTTGCGGAATCAGGTCGACCCCGGCACGGTTCACCCGGGTCACGTTTACACCAAAACTGCTCCGCAGTTTCAGCTCCCCGATCTCCCGACCGTTGATGGCCGGTTTAGTGATCATGATCCGCCGTACGATCAACTGACTATCGAGTTTCTCCCACTGTGTCAGATCCATGTCGATCTGCTCGCCCAGAAATGCCACGATCGGTTCGATATGCTCCGCCGTGGTGATAATCAACATTTTGTCCCCTGGCGCCAAAACAGTATTGGCATTGGCGATCTCGATATGTCCATCGGACCGGTAGATACGCGACATGACAAACGGACGGTTAATCAATCGCTTCACGTCCACCACCCGTCGTCCCACCAGATTGGCATTGGTAAGCAGTACCGAGGAACGCTCGGCATGTTTCGACTCCTCGACGCGGGCATTCAGGATGGCATCCTCCTGTTCGGCCTTGATCCGGAAAATATAGCGCAGAGCAATAATGGTCAAAATAATCCCCACCACACCCAGCGGATAAGCTGCAGCGTATCCCAGAGCAATATTAGGATCGTCCATACCCGTCATGTCGGAATAGGCCTGCTGTGCAGCGCCCAGCCCGGGGGTATTGGTAACAGCCCCCGAAAGGATTCCCACCATCGTCGTGATGCTCACGCCGGTAGTCAGGTGCAAGACATAGGCTGTGATCACGCCCAGCAGCACAATGGCCGTAGCCAACATGTTCAAGGTCATCCCGCCCTTCTTGAACGAAGAGAAGAAACCCGGGCCTACCTGTAATCCGATCGAATAGACAAACAGGATGAGTCCAAACTCTTTCAGAAAGTGAAGCAAATGCTCGTTCAGTCCCATGCCG
>CALYBN010000024.1 GCA_944414825.1 uncultured Rikenellaceae bacterium | reverse complement strand
TTTTCAGCTAACTTTGTGGGTGCATACTAATCAAAACATAAAACACATGAGGAATCACTATCTGTTGGCTACCTTGCCTTTTTTGGGAGGCGGGCTGCAGGCCTGTCAGGCGGCTCCGCGGCAAGACGTACGGCCAAATATCGTCATTGTGATCGGGGACGATTGCAGTTACAGCGATCTGGGATGCTATGGCAGTCCGGTCTCGATTACCCCGCGGATTGACAGCTTTGCCAAAGAGGGAATGCTCTTTACGCGTTGTTCGCAGACCGCACCGATGAGTTCTCCGACACGACATACGCTCTATACGGGTCTGTATCCGATCCGGAGCGGGGCCTATCCCAATCATACGTTTGTGTACGATGATGTAAAGAGTTTCGTGCAGTATTTTGGCGAAGCAGGCTACCGGACGGCTCTGTACGGGAAGCAGCATGTGTGGCCGCAATCGGTCTTCTCGTATGATTACCTGGGAGAGTATAAGAGTGCCCAGGGGATGGACTTCGAGGTGCTCGATCGTTTTATGAAGGAGATGGCCGACAAACCTTTCTTCCTGGTGGTGGCCTCGCATGAGTCCCATAGCCCGTGGAACTGTGGTGATCCGAGCCAATGGTCTCCGGAGACGGTCGAACTGCCACCTTTTTTTGTGGATACCCCGGAGACCCGTCAGCAATATGTGAACTATCTGGCGGAGGTGAATGTGCTGGATTCTCAGTTGGGTGCGGTGAATGATCTGGTCAAAAAGAACGGGCTTGAGGAGAATACCCTCATCATTTTCCTCAGCGAACAGGGGAACAGTTTTACCCATGCCAAATGGACCTGCTACAACCAGGGGCTGCACAGTGGTATGATCGTGAAATATCCTCCGATGGTGAAAGCCGGCAGCCGGAGCGATGCCCTAGTGGAGTACGTGGATGTGCTTCCGACCCTGATGGATATCGCGGGGGTGAAATACTCTCAGGAGGATCTCGACGGGCGGAGTTTTGTCAAGGTGCTCAAAGGCCGCACTGACGAACACAAGAAGTATACCTACGGACTTCAAACCTCGCGGGGGATCCACGGCGGCCCGGAATACTACGGTATTCGCAGTATTAGCGACGGGCGCTACCGTTATGTTTGGAACTTTACGCCGGAGGCACGGTTCAAGTGTGCAAATCTGAACTCCGACTGGTGGAGATCCTGGGTTGAAAAGGCCAAAACGGATGAGTTTGCCCGCAAACAGGTCGATGCTTATGTTTCTCGCCCGGCGGAGGAGCTTTACGACATAGTGTCGGATCCCTATGAACAGGAGAATCGTATCGACGACCCGGCACTTCAGGAGATTCGCAAGGAACTTCGCGCTCAGTTGCTTCAGTGGATGAAGAGCCAGGGCGACAAAGGTCAGGAAACCGAAATGAATGCTCTGGACCGAATGAGAGATGGCGGCGGCAGCAAAGCAAAACTGCTCGGAAAATCACCCGCTGGAAACGCGAAAGAAAATAAAGCCAAAAATAATAAGAAGAAAAAATAAAAAAAGTCAGATCATTAAAAAAGGTCAGCTTCCGACGGAAGCTGACCTTTTTTAATGATTGGCTCTTATTACAACGCGTTATAAATGAGTCTCGGCAGAAGAGAGAGGGCCAAATCCGTACCACACAAAAGCCGAGCATGCGCCGCAACGCGACAATCCGACCATCAGCCTCCACCGTCTTGCGCAGACGCTCGATCTCTCTCTCCTCCTGCGTAGCCTGCAGGCGGGTATTGAAGAAGAAAACATCGCGTTGCACAGCAATCTGTCGCTGTGCCGTGTTCAGTTTCTCAAGATGGGGCCGTTTGGTATAGAAGGCTCCTATATTCCAGGACATCCGCACGCCGATCATCGTATTGATGCTCCAATCCGTCGTCACCATACTCTTGAACATATCCAGACCCGGATACCCATAATATCCCTGTGCAAAAACGCTGAATCGAGGTCTCAACGAACTCTCGATCGCTTTGCGCTATACACTGATCTTATTGGCCCGGACATCAAACAAGGCCAGCTCGGGATGCAACGAAACCCGACCTTCGACCTCCGGCATGGCGGGGCGTTCCAAAGCTTCTCTCTCCAAAGGACGACCGATAAACAATCTCTGGCTTCAGATATTTATACACAACTTGCCCTGGCACTCATCTGCACCACAAACGCCTGCCCTCTGCACATTCTTCTGTCAAGCCAACGCATAACCATTGTCCATCTTCCGGATCACCCCCTGACGGACCAACTGGGCAATGGCCCGGGACAAGGAAGGACGTGTCACGCCCAATATGAAAGCCGTCTCCTGCAGGTTCTGAATCGCATGGTTATTCTCCAGATAACCGATCAACCGGGATGAAAGTGTCTGCAAAGCGAATTGCTCCAACCTACGACTCAGAAACAGACTGTGATCCGACAGGACCGCCAGAAAATTATGCAGGATCGCTCGATCCTGTTCGATCAGCGAGCGTACGCACTCCTTGCTGACGACCCACACCTCGCAATCGGAATTAGCCACAATGGTCACCGGCAGGATATTTTCCGTCCCGAAAAGGAATGCCGAAGCCAGCACATCGGGTGCGGAAAGCGTATCGAGCGTAAATTCGCGTCCCTCGGCATTGGTCATCTGCGCATAGACACTCCCCCGGCACAGAATAAATAACGAACGGCAAACGCTGTTCTGCATAGCAATAAAATCACCTTTCCGGTAGGTCGTAAAACGACCGGGAGATTTCTCGAATATACTACTCGCCACCGCACGATCACACCCCTGGAAGAGAGGTGCATCATAAATTTCATATCCCATAACCAACTAACTTACAAAACATTAAACCGACCCGTAACAAATGTTACGCCAAATACCGCCGCACCATTCTATTTTTGCGCCCGGCTGAAATGGGAGATAGGCGGATAACTGTCTCCGACACAAGCAAAAATAGAATACAAATATACTTAAATACAGAGACAAATGAACAGAATCACGTATGTTTTATTGTGTTGCATTGCCTTGCTGACGGCCTGCCAGTCCGATCCGTGGGAGGAGACAGCCTCGCACCCCACGACGGAGGAGGGTTTTGTTTTCAAACTGCAATACGATGGATTTGACGACGCGACAACCCGTTCATCAAATCAACGCCTCGATGCAGATTACGACCGAGTGGAGTTCTGCGTCATGAATCCCGACGGCTCGAAGGCCGAGGGCATCAAAAGCCTCTATGATCCAAGCAATTCGACAATCCGCCTCGAAGGGCTCCGCGAGGGCGACTACCGTCTGCTGATCCTGGGAATCAAAGGTGACGCCACGGCCGACGGGGTGCAGATCCAAACCATCCGCCGAATCGACGACGAATGGCTGCGCTTCCCCGCCGATCTTCAGAAGCCGCTCGAAGCTGAATATTTCTACTCGCAAACCCCCTTCTCGGTGATCAAACAGGCCGGAGCAGCGGGCAACGAACTCTCCGTAACGCTCGGCGACGAGATCGTCCAGAAGCGCATCATCGGACGCACGGATTTTACCTTCACGTTCAATAACCTCTATGTCGAGACGGCTCTGGACTCCCGGCATGTCACGCTGCAGGCACCCCGCTTCCGGACCGGATTCACCGGAGCCGGCACCTTTACCGGCCAAAGCAATGGAGCGGACCTCTCTCTGGATCTGCTCACGACAGACTCCTATCTACTGCCGCCGACAACTGACGGGGAACCTCTTCACGGAGAGGTAGAGTTGACTACGCGCAGCTATCGCGGGAATACGACCCGCCGTGCCTATGAATTTACCCTGGAGCAGGTGGCCCCAAACCGCATCGCGAGGATCGATACGCCGGTCACCCATCCGGATGACCAGTCGGCTGTGGTTTTCGTGACGGAAATAACCCTCAAAAAGGTCGATCCGAAGTACATCCTCCAGGACGACGAACCGCACACGGTCTATACGGATGCCTCACAGCGTTCGTTCAATACCGCCCAGCCACTCCAGATATCCGTCACTGAGGAGGGCCTGCTCCATGTCCGGTTCTATTCCCCGCGCAACTTGAAAGGGGCACTCATCCAGGCACGGATTCCGTCGGTGAGCGGCGAGTTTTTCGATCTGGCCTACTTTGACCGCATACCGGCCTTTGTCGACTTCTACGGCGAGATGCCGATGGCCGCTCGCAAGAGCTTCAGCCGTACGGAATCGGGCCGCATCTTAGAGATCGGGCCACTGAGCGCAACGGAACTGGCTACGGCAGAATTCCGCATCCTGTCGGACGACCCCTTCTGGGCAAAACTCCAGGCCATCAAACACGGCTGGAAGATCGGCTTTTCGCTCTACGGCGGCAATCCCGAGCTGCCCAATGGCGGTCCCGTGGGCAACTGGATGGGCATCCGGCCGGTCCACTGCCGGGAGGTAGTAGCGCTATTCCTGAACTTCACCTACATGATCGACATGCCGGAGCACGAGGAGATCCTCCGCGCCAACGTCGACCGTCTGTACGGAAACGGCGGCATCAACGACAAGGTATCCGTCGAGGTAGTCCTGCAACAGATGCGGCAGCCTCGTACGCTGAATGTCGGGCTGGTCTACCCGGGGAACGGCGTCATTGGACTCGGAGGCGGTTCCGTGTTCGGCGCCTACCAGCAGGCGTGGTTCCAACACTACTTCAATACCTACTCCTGTGAGATCATGTTCCACGAACTGGGCCATGTCATGGGGTACAGCCACAGCAGCTCGTTCACCTACGGCCCGTGGGCTCAGGAGTTGATGAACCACTTCTATGTCGACCACATCAGCGAAATGCCCATCGACTCGCCCTCGTACCTGAACAGTGCTCAAAATCCCAACAAATACTAAACACCGCAAAGCGTAACTCATGATGAAAACAACGATATTGAAACTCTCCATACAGGTATTTTCCGGCATTCTGCTGCTGGCAGGATGCAGCAAACTGCCCGAAACGGAACTCCCCTTCCTCAACAAAGAAGGGGCTCTGACCGTACACCTACAGCCCGACGGAATGACCGTATCCCAGAGGTCGGATCGCTCGGGAACAGCCCCAACGGACGACTCTGCGATCGAGCAGGTGACCGCATACCGTTTCTCTCAGGGGCTATTTCGGGAAGCGGTTCCGGGAGAGCGCCTCGGGGCGGAGGGGACCTACACCTTCTACCTGAAAGAGCTCTCGGGTGAACTCTATTTTCTGGCCAATGGCCGCACGGAGCTCTTCAGCGAGTTACAACCCGGCCTCTCGTCGCTCGACGATTTCCTGAGCCTTCATGCTTCGACGGCCGACATGACTGACCGCCGGTTTCTGATGAGCGGCCGGATGGATCTGCAAGAGGCATCCTCCTCTCTGCAAACGGTCCGTCTGCGCCGCAGCGTAGCCCGGCTCGATATCGCCTCGGAGGATCGCGGCGTCGAGGTACACTCCGTCGTCATCCGCGGGATTGCTGACCGGGGATATCTGAACGAACGTCAGGAGGTGAGCACTCCGGCCGACGCCGGAAAATCGGATTTCCAGAAGGCATACTCCGAAATGCCGCTGGAGAACAGTCGCGAAACACTACTCTATCTGTGTGAACAGGCCGGCAGTGCAATCAGCGTAGAGGTTACCGCCCGATTCGGCGGCGGCCTGCACCGAATGACGGCGACCCTTCCGGCCCAGATCCTCCGCAACCGAATCTACACCATACAGGTCCACGGCGAAGGGGCAAAAGCCTCTGTCACGATCGACTCCGAAGGTTGGGAAGAGGGCTCGCAGGCCGATGCCATCCCCACGCTGAAAGGGTTGATCGATGTGGAGGCTTCGACCCTGCCCGAAGGCGTACGCGTAAATGCAGCACAGGATTCGGTCTACGTAGCTTACCGCGGCGGAGAATTCCGCCTGGTGTTACGCGCCGAAGCCAATTCGGAAATTGAAGTGGAAGGTCTCGTACGTGGGGTAACGACTCAGAGCACCCCTCTCACCAAGGCATTACAGCCCGTAGCAGCCGTCTCGGTTACCAGCGACCGACGGATACCGGACGAGGATCAGGCCTATCTCTATCTGAACGTACGGCAGGGGCAGGTCTACTCCGGACGAATCGTACTGGTGTTCGAGCCTAATCCGGTGCGGATCACCGGGCTCATCTCTCTGGATGAGAACCGAATCTGCGATTTCGGCCGTTACCTTGACGGAGAGCTGGGACGGATCACCCTGCCGGACGGAAAAATCGCCCGGTTGGAGTTCGAGTCCGACGAAGACCCGTGGATGAATCTCGTGGAGGAGAACGGCGAGTTCCGCATCTTGGGAGGTTGGAAACCCAACGATCCGAAAGCCGACGGCCGCACTCAGGAAGGTCGCCTTGTTATCTCCGATGCCGACGGCAGCGATGTCGAGAGTTACCGCATCCGCCGGCGCAACTGGGGCCTGCCGGTGGTCAAGATCGGCCAGAGGTGGTGGTGCAAATACAACCTGAGAGGTAACGTCAAAGAGTTCGGCGACCAGATCTCGATCCAGGACGACCCGGCCACGGCCGACGGCCTGGCCGACTACCTGGGCCGTTGCAGCGACGACGAACTGCTGCGCTTGATGGGAGACCAGTATCAAGGCGGCAATCAACAAGGTCTGCCGCTGCGGCACAACGGAACGGCCTTCTACTATGAGGGGATGAAAGGCTCGGGACAGAATTTCGGGACGCTCGATCCGACACAGATGGCTCCCGACGGATACCAGATCCCGGATTACGACGACTATGCCTTCTTCAGCGCGTCGAACAACTACAACATCGGGGGTATCGGTACGCGTAATTATAAAAATACGGCGGGAGATGAGATCTCCGTCCGGATCCAGGAACGGGATGCCACGCTTCTCGGTCACTCATACGGCATCGTATCCTTCTACGAGTTCCGTTCCGGAGAGGGCTGCTGGGTCCTCTACGGGCTCGGGCACCAATGGGACACCACTCCCGGCAACATCGCCAGAATGATGCTCCTGTTGGCCACCCATGGCAACAGCGCCAACAGTTGGGTAATGGAGGGATACGCCCAGAACGACCGACCGGGACAGAACTGGTTGAAATTCATGAACCAGAACTCGACCAAAACGCGTGTGATCCGGTGTGTGAAGAGTCCGGTGGAATACATCTACGAGTAAAAACGATCGAGCAACATTAAACCGACAAAAGAGATGAAACAACGAAAGATCAATACACTCATAACGGCCCTGATCGCCTCGGGAATCGGGCTGACGGCTTGCTCTGACATAGAGCTGCAACCCGAAGCGGAATCGACCTCTGCATTCGTTACGGTAGCCGTATCCGACTATGAAACCACAGGTGACAAAGTGGCGGACGAAAACGATTTGGCGGATCTCCGGGCCTGTCTGTTCCAGGAGGGACGGATGGTTCAGGTGTACGACAATCCGGTGACCCGGGTCGAAGGCTATGAGTTCCAACTCGACCGCAATACCGGGACCCTCTACGTATTGAGCCAAACGACGGACATCGCTAATCTACAGGAGCTCTGTCAGGCCGGGATATCCGAGCAGGAGTGGCTCGCCATGACGGCCGGCACCAAACAGGAGCGTCCGATCCGCTTCTTCTCGGGCAATACGACGCTCTCCGGAGCGGCCGAGAAGAGTGTATCGCTGACACGCGGGTTTGCCCGGTTCGACCTGCACATCCGCACGGTCGGTAAGACAGAGGTAGAAAGCCTTACGGTGGAAAATACCTCCCTGCACACCATTCTATTCCCCGGCAAGAGTTCTCTGACGGAGAAGCGCGGAAGCCTGACATTCCGTCCTGACTCACCCTACACACAGGATACCCCGGGCGTGGCTTATCTCTACGAGCAGTCCACCTCTGAAGCCGTTCTTCGCGCCGAGGCGATCATCAACGGCAAACGTCAGGAACTCGTGGCGGAACTGCCCCAAAGTATCCGCCGGAACTGTATCTACCTCGTCACCGTCACTAAGGATGTCGCTGAACAGGAGGCCCGGCTAACGGTTGAACCCTGGGAAAAGGGAGACGACATTGGCATGCACCCCGATTGGGACGGAAATATTACCGTAGATGCAGACCGGTCGGGACTCCCTGCCGGAGCCACCCTCTCCGACCATGGTACCGTTCTTACACTGCTGCATAACGAAGCCGATTTTCTGCTGACACTGGACTGCAACGACGAACTGGAACTGGAACCTCTGGCGGAAGGTTTTCTGAAAGTCGAGCCGGCCCAAACGCTCCGCGGAATGGACGGAGTCAATGTATTCCACATCCGCAAACCTCTCTACGTGCCGGGCTTGCCGGCCGAAGAGGTCGAACTCCGATTCCGCCGCAAGGGGCTGGAGGAGATCTATCCGGAGGATCGTATTGTGGTCCGTCTGTCGGCCAATCCGGTCCGCCTCGAAGGTGCGATCTCGTTTGATATGGAGAGTTATACGTTCGACTTCGAAAGCTACGTGGATAACGAGTTGGGACGTTTCACGTTCCCGGCCGACAAGGAACTGCTGGTGGAGTTCGATCCCGGAGAGGACCCATGGGTGAAGCTCACCCCGGTCGAGGGAGAGAGCGGAGTCCTGCGCGTCGTGGGCGGTTGGCGCCCTAATGACCCCACGGCCAACGGCCGTCAGCAATACGCAACGCTGATCATCCGCAATGCAGCAGACGGATCGGCCCGCGAGGAGTACCGCATCTCGCGCCGAAACTACGGGTTGCCCGTCACGTGGCTTCACGGCGTGTGGTGGTGTAAATACAATGCACGCGGCAATTCGCGCACGTTCGCCGACCAGATTCTTTCCTCGGCCGATCCTGCCGCAGCTGCCGGGAAAACCCTGTTCAACTATCTGAGAGATTGCTCGCCCGAAGAGTTCTACCAACTGTGGGGATGGGCCTATCAGGGAGACAGCGGAGACGGCATGCGTGTAGTGGATGAAGAGGGCAAATTGGTCATGGAGGGCTTCTCCTCCAACGTCACGGCCCACATCAACAAGCTCCCGGCTCAGGCGCTGGCTCCCAACGGATATGAACTCCCGTCGATGGAGGAGTTCAACCGGGTATTCGACGCCACGGATTATGTCTGGATGATGTGGAGCGGCACGCATTCACTGCGCAACCCATGGGAAGGCCACAGCCTCGTCAAGCGAGAGCAACGGCGGCGAAACGATGTGGTCGTAGGGTCGGTCCAGGCAACAGACCTGCTCTATGCCGCCATGTGGAGCCCCGACTTCCCGGAATACGAACCTATCGTCTGGTACGGCCCGGGAGCACAATGGAATGCCGACGGCATCATGCACTCCAACCACTACAACAATATCCTGTTCAGTGTATACTCCCCCGAAGGCTCCGGCTGGTACTTTGCCGGCAGCATGGCAGGACTCTATCTGAATAAAAACGGAGCCGGGAACAAAGATACCCGCATCCTACGTTTCAAGAAATCCCCGGTAGAATACATTTATTAAAGGCTACCGTAGGCAGTTCTCCTGCCCACATAACTTTACCAAAGAGGAGAGAGTCACAAGATGGATCCATCTTGTGACTCTCTCCTCTTTGGTAACACACCTCTTACCTTCAATCTTTCCAGAGATACACAAACCTCTAGGATATCATAACTACCTAAAGCAGGGAAAGCAATAACGACCCTTCGACCGCAGACGTTTGGTCAAATTTCAACATATTTTGACCAAAATTAAATATACCCTACATTCCTTATTCTCTAATTTTGCATTGACTTAGAACTATAAACCCATATCATGCGCTCCGATTTTCGACCTCAAGAAATCCTGGGTAAACACCATGTATTGTCAACCCAAATGGAGGATAATACTGTTATGATTTCTCGATCCAAGGGAGCAATTTTCCCTGCGACACAACAAGGGGGGGGGAAATTTCTGCCATTCTTATAAGAGTTTCAAATTTCACACTCTATTTCCACTACCGATCCGATGGCACTTCAAAGAAAGCGCCACCGGCCAAACCTATTTTGCACCGTCTCCTTCACAACAAGGGGAACCATATCCCCTCCCTTCCTATCAATCAGATATTTCTGACTAAACATTAAAAGCAGTAAAACCTAAAAAGACCTTAATTTCTATTAACTAAAAATTAATCTAATGAGAAGTCTTAACAAACATCTGAAGTTTGTTCTGCTATCCATGATGATGCTATGTTGCGGTGTGCTGTATGCGCAAGAGAAGGTCACCGTCAATGGTACCATTATGAATGGTGATACAAATGAGCCTCTGTTAGGAGCTACCGTTACCGTGGAAGGCACGACAACCGGTATGATAGTAGGTTTGAACGGTAAATTCTCGCTAACGGCAAATTCCGACCAAACGTTAGTATTCTCTTTTGTCGGCTATACGGACGTGCGCATATCCGTTGCTGAATTTCTGAAAAATCCAATCGCCGTACTGAAAGAGGAGAGTCAGCAGATTGACGATATCGTGGTAGTCGGTTATGGTGTCCAGAAGAAAGCTTCGAGTGTAGCCGCAATCACCCAAATCAGCGGCGAGACCCTGCTCACCGGAGGAAATATCGCAACCGTAGGTGAAGCGCTTCAGGGTAAATTGAACGGCGTGATCGCCATCAACAAAAACGGTCAGCCAGGCAACAACGAAGCAGAGTTGCTGATCCGAGGCAAAAGCTCCTGGAACGGGAACAGCCCGCTGGTACTGGTCGACGGTATCGAACGCGAATTCAATGACATCGACATGAACGAAATTCAGTCGGTCTCGGTGCTCAAAGATGCCTCCGCCACAGCTGTCTACGGTGTGAGAGGTGCCAACGGAGTCATCCTGCTGACTACCAAACGCGGTAGCGATTCCACCCCGCGGGTCAACGTATCCAGCAGCATCGGTTTCAAACAGCCCACACGTGACCTGACATGGTCCAATTACCTCACCGCCATGGACATGTGGAATGAAGCTCAGGCCAATGACAATGTATGGGAACTGATCCCCGAATCAACCATCTCCGCCTGGGAAAATGCCTATGCAACGGGAAACTACGGGCCTTACAACGATGTCTTCCCCGAAGTGGACTGGTATGATGCTATCATGAAAGATTTTGCCGTTTCGCAAAACTACAACGTCAACGTATCCGGCGGAACCGACTTCATGCGTTACTTCGCATCTGTCGGATTCCAGCGTGACGGCGACATCTACAACATCAAAAAACAGGAAGATTTCGACCCCCGCTACTATTACAACCGCTACAACTGGCGTTCGAACTTCGACTTCGACTTGACAAAAACCACCCAACTCTCGGTGAGCATCTCGGGAAATATGGGTTATCGCAACAGCAACAACAACTCGCAGCGTAACGTCATCCAGCAGACCATCGAGGCTCCGACCAACATGTTCCCCATCAAATACAGTGACGGCACCTGGGGCGACGGTAACAGCGAAATCCTCAACATCGTGACAGCCTACTCCTCGCGTGGTCAGCGCCGATACAAAACCTTGCGCAACTGGTATGACCTGAAGTTCAAGCAGCAACTTGATTTCATCACCAAAGGCCTCTCCTTCAGCGCTCAATACTCCTACAACACGCGGACTTCAACCATGACCACCCTCATGCCCGGTAATGTCATGGGATTGGGAGGCGTCTATGTCCGCGACCGTATGGCCGTGCGCTACCTCAGAACTTATGACTACTCCAACCCGATCGTCGGGGAGGATGGTAGTATCACCTATCCCTATACCTCGATCCGATACTTCGACTCGGAAGCTCCGGAAGCATACCCCGTCGGAGTAACCTATGACGAACTGGACAGCTACTCCCGTCGTCAATACTATGAATTCGCCCTCAACTACGCCCGTTCATTCGGCCACCATAACGTAACGGCTCTGGCTCTGGTCAACCGCCAGATCTCGAGCGAAAAGTCGGGTAGCGTACTGAGTTTCCCCAGCTATCGCGAAGACTGGGTGGGTCGTGTTACATACGATTATAAGGAGCGCTATCTGATGGAGGTCAATATGTCCTACACGGGTTCCGAGAAATTCTCGCCATCGAATCGTTTCGGTTTCTTCCCGTCGTTCTCCGTGGGTTGGCGATTGACCGAAGAGCCCTTCATGGCTAAAGCCAAGAAATGGCTCACCAACTTCAAGATCCGCTACTCGTGGGGGCAGGTGGGTTCGGATGTCACGCCCGGTGATGTCTCCTCCCCCTACCTTTACCTGAGTTCCTATACCCAAACCAGCAACAGCCTGCAGTTGGGCGCTCTGGGCAACGTAACCGCTCCCGCCATCTACGAGGAGGGCGATGCTCCCAACACCACGGCCAGCTGGGAAACCGGAACCAAGCAAAACCTGGGACTGGAAATGCAATTCTGGAACAAACTGAATGTATCGTTGGATCTCTACGACGAAAAACGTGACGGCATCCTGACCAAGGCCCGGACCATCGCCTTCTGGTTCGGAACAGGATATCCGACCCTGAACATGGGTAAAACCAAGAACCACGGTATCGAACTGGAACTGAATTGGAACGACAAGATCGGAAAAGACTTCCGATATTTCGTAGACTTCTCCTTTGCAGCCAGCGAGAACCGCATTGTCTTCCGGGACGACCCGAATGACCCGATCGAGAATCCGCCTCACATGCAATATGCCGGCAAGCCGATCGACTTCCAGCAGCGTTATATTGCAGTAGGAAACTTCGGCACGATCGACGACATCTTTAACCACGCCTCGATGGCCATCTCGTCCGTAACGCCAGACCGGCTAATCCCCGGAGACCTCGCCTACATGGACTTCAACGGCGACGGACAGATCGACGACAAGGACCGTGTGGTAACAGAAAAACTGAACTATCCGCAGGCTACTCTGAGCCTCAACATCGGATTCGAATGGAAAGGCCTGGGCTTCAGTGCAATGTTCTACTCTCCGCGAGGCATCTACCGCAACCTGTTCGAATACTATTACCTCGATTTCCCCTACGGACAGACAAAGGCTCAGCCTAATGCACTGGATCGGTGGACCTTCGCTACAGCCAACTCGACTGGCGTCATGAGGCCGTCCGTACACCTTTACGGCACCTCCTACAACGGACATAACCTGGCTGAAAATACCTATCGTTATGTGGATTACTCCTACATCCGTCTGAAAAACATCGAGCTCAGCTACACGCTGCCCAAGAAATGGCTCGAAAAAATAAACATGCACAATGTCCGCTTCTACGTATCCGCGAACAACCTGTTTACGATTACCAGCCTCGACAAGCGTCTCGACCCCGAAACAAACGGTCAGGACCAATATCCTATCACCAAAAACTATACTGTAGGCTTGAACTTCTCTTTCTAAACGAATTTAATAGATTGCTATGAAAAGTATGATAAAATATACAATCCTCGTTACAACAGTTCTGGCAACAGCCACACTGGCAGGATGTACGGACTTCTTGGACCGGAATCCCAACACAGGAATGAGTGACGAGCAACTGTTCAGCGACTATACTACAGCCCAGGCCTATCTTGATGAAGCTCTATTCAACCTGGACCGGCAGTTCGACATCGATTTCATGAACAACAACCGTAGTCACAACTCCCAGCTGAGCGACGAATGCGCCACCACGGCCAACGCCGGTAGCAATGGTGTGGGGCAATATCGTGCAGCCTTCATCAATGCAGGCAACTGGCTCCTTTCGAGCAAAACCTCCGGTGAATGGGAGATGGGCGTCAACATCGGCGGTAAAACCGTCGCCGGTAGAGCCGGAACCTCGATCCGGGTCTGCAACCGAGTACTGGAGTATGCCGACCAGATCCCGGGCATTTCCGAAGAGCAGAAAAACTATCTACTCGGACAGGCTCACATGATGCGCGCTTGGCACTACTTCGAACTGATCAGAAGATGGGGCGGTATGCCGATCATGGACCACGTCTTCACGGACAAGGAAGACGCTGACCTCCCCCGTCAAACCTACCAGGGGTCGCACGACTGGATGGCGGCGGATATCGACGCAGCCATTGCACTGCTACCCGACGAATGGGACGACTCGAACTACGGCCGTCCGAACAAAGTCGCAGCCATGGCTTTCCGTGAAATGGCAGAGCTTTATGCCGCCAGCCCGCTGATGCAGAACGATCTGGAGAGCACAAGCGTCAAGCCCTACAATCAGGAACGGGCCAAAAAAGCAGCTCAACTGGCTCAAGAAGTTCTCGACTACATTGAAAGCCATTCAGAGAACTATCGGTTGGTCGGCCAAGCCGGTGATTCCTGGAGCCGCGAATGGATCTACTGGTGGCCCAACAGTCTGTTGGCACGCAATCCGGAACACCTGTGGTTCAACCGCAAACAGAACGAAATCGGCGGTACCGGCGGTATCCGTACCTTCTGCCTCACACCGCAGGGGACCTCGGCACAGGATGGAGCCAACGCGGCCTACCTGCCGACCCCAACCCTGAACATCATCAACATGTTTGACAAGAAGGGAGAGGACGGCATTTACTATCCGATCGTCGACAGCCGCTCGGGCTATACGCTGGAGAATCCCTACAAGGATCGCGACCCGCGTTTCTACCAGTTTATTTTGTATCCCGGGGCAGAGCCGTACGGTCTATATGCCGTTGCCGTTAAGGCAAACAACTCCTATGCTCCTGGCTATAATGTTGCGGCAAACAGTCCCTACTACGCCACAACGTTCGTCGGAGGATACGACTACCAGAAATTCCTCACCAATCAGTATACCAATATCCAGAGCACGATGCAGACCAGTTTCATGCACAAGAAATTCCACTGGGAAGATGCCAGCGAGAAATCCGGAGGCGGTATGCGAAACAACAACTACTATCATCGCACGATTTTTATCCGTGTTGCACAAATCTATCTCGACTTTGCCGAAGCCTCTTTTGAAGCAACGGGAAGTGCCACGGCCAAGATTGAAAACTGCAAACTGTCGGCAGAAGAGGCGATCAACATCCTCCGGGCTCGCTGGGATCTGACGCCGTTAGCCTCCGATATCGTGAACGATCCGGAAGCATTCCGCGAAGCATATCGGCGTGAAAGAGCCGTGGAACTCTTCATGGAGAACCATCGTTGGTTCGACATCCGGCGCTGGATGATCGCCCACGAGCTTTTCAATCCGACCGGTCCGATCTACGGAGTCGACAACAGCCAGTTCAGCGGCACCAGCCCGATCTGGGGTATGCGGACCGAGCTCAAAGCGGGATTCAGCATAGCCAAACCGACAGATATTACCTGGGATAAATTTACTTATACGCCCTATCCGATGACTAACGTGATCCGGAATTTCGAGATGCGTAACTATTGGTATCCCTTCCCCAGTCTGGAGATAGCATCCCAAACGAACCTCAAACAGAACCCAGGATGGTAAAATAAAATCGTGATTCATATGAAAAAAGAACAAATATTGAAGATATTTCTTCTCTTTCTGAGTGTGGCATTGATTACAGGCCCCGCCCAAGGTCAGTCCCAGAAGAAGAAACAGGCTGCAACGCTGACCGTATCGGGAACTGTGGTCAATGAAGCTGAAGAGCCTCTCGAGAATGTCGCCATCACAGCCGGCGAAGGCGCATTGACAGTATATACGAATACGGAGGGAAATTACTCCATCAAGACGAAGCCAACCTCACCGCTGGTCTATACCCTCGAAGGGTATGAGCCCAAGATTATCTATCTGGCTGACGAAGGAATCCCTTCGAAGGTCGTACTCCTGAAGGCAGAACCCTTTGCCTCGTCCAATGACATCATCAACCGCGGTGACGGCGAAAACATGTACAGCCGAGACGTGGTGAGTGCCATCAGCACCATGAACGTGGAAAATCTTAAGGCCTATCCCGATCTTTCGCTCTCCAACGCCATGCAGGGACAGGCCGCCGGTCTTATTGTCCGGGCCGGGAACGGTGGTTTCGGGAAAAACACCTCCTCGCTGTACGTGCGCGGTCAACACACCACCGGAGAAAATGGCGCGATGATCATCGTTGACGGTGTACAGCGCGATATTGACAACCTGATTGCCGAAGAGATTGAATCGGTAGAAGTGCTCAAAGACATAACGGCCAAAATGCTCTATGGCCCTGCCGCAGCCAATGGCGTGGTGCTGATCACCACCAAACGCGGACAGGAAGGTCAGAAAGTCGTCCGGGCATCAGCCGAATACGGTGTCATGCAAAACACCCGAGTACCGAAATTTCTCGGAGCCTATGAATATGCCACACTGTACAACGAGGCCTGTCTGAACGACGGTCTTCTGCCCCGCTATACAGCCAGCCAGTTGGAAGGCTACAAAAATTCAAAAGGTGCAAACGACGCCCTGTATCCCGACGTTGACTGGTATGACACGTTCCTTTACAATCAGAGTACCTTCACGAAGGCTTCAGTCGAGTTCAGCGGCGGAAACCGCAACGTAAAATATGCGCTGGTGGCCGGATACATGAGCGGCCAGGGTCTCGAGAAAATCGGCAAGCGCACGTCACAGAACCAGATCAACGTTCGCGGAAACCTCGATATCAAGATCAGTCCATCGGTCACCTTCAAAGCCGACGTGGCCGGACGACTCTTCACAAGCGGCTGGGGAAGACGTAATCAGAATAATATTATGTTGGCCCTGAGCACAAATAAACCTAACGAATATGCCCTAACGATCGACCCATCATTCTTCGGCAACGAAAGTCAGGAAGAGGGGGTCCCCTACTTCGGAGGCAGCATGAGAGTAGTCGACAACCTGTACGCCGATCTGGCCTACAGCGGCAGCAACAAACAACGAGACGCTTTCAGCCAAATGAATGTCGGACTTGATTTTAATATGGACAAACTGGTCAAAGGTCTTTCGGCCGAAGCCTATTTCACGTTCGACAACTATAACTCTCTGACACAGCACCATGAAGTCACCTATCCGACCTACAGTCTGAGAGAGTACTTCGATACGGAAGGAAACTCTCAAGTCGAAATTACGCCGCTCAAGAAAGTCAGCGTCTCGACCGACCAGACCATCTCGAGCAGTACCATCGGACGCGTTATGGGTGCCCGGGCAAACATCGCCTACCACAAAGAACTGAATCAGCACAGTCTGGGTGCCGTCCTGGCGGCTCGCTACTTCAAGGAGGAGTATCAGGGCGTTACGCAGGACCTGAAAAACCTCAACCTCTCGCTGCGACTAAACTATGACTATGCCAAAAAATACTTCGCCGAAGTAGCCCTCGGATACATGGGGTCAAACGCATATTACGGAGCAGAACAGTATATGCTGGCTCCGACAGCAGGTTTGGCCTGGATCATATCCAAGGAGAATTTCTTGAAAAATGTCTCCTGGCTGGACTACCTGAAAATCAAGGCCAGCGCCGGTATGATGGGATCAGACATAGGAATCTCTCCCGTGGCCTATGCCTTCAGCTGGATGGACGACGGCACATGGACCTTTGGTTCGGCCAACGGTACGGCTGCTCGGGTTCTCAAGGCCTCCACACTGAGCAATCCCGACCTGAAATGGGAAAAACAGACGGAGTTCAACGTCGGGGTCGAGGCCATGATGATTTCGAACAGACTGACCACCGAAGTGAACTACTTCCTGGGAAAGCGGACCGACATCGTCAAACAGAACACGCTGTACTCGAGTGCATTGGGCAACTTCTTCTGGTATGACAACGTGGCCGACGTGACCAATCAGGGCGTCGATGCCTACGTCCGGTGGAACGACCGCGTGGGTTCGGACTTCGCCTATGGCGTAGGTGTGAACTTTACCTATTCCAAGAACCGTATCGACAGAACCGACGAAGGCGATGTAGAGGAAAACCGCAGGCAGATCGGCAAACCCACCTCGGCCAATATCACGCTGCGCTATGCCGGTTTGTTCGGCAAGGATGTAGATCTGGATTCGCATCCGTTCCAAAGCTTCGGACCCGTACAGGAGGGCGACCTGGCCTATGTAGACCTAAACGGCGATAATATCATTGACGGCCGCGACCAGGAGATGATCGGACAATCGTTCCCGCTGACCGTATGGGGCATTGACGTCAACCTCAACTACAAAGGATTCGGTCTCTATCTGTTGGGTACGGCCGAAACCGGCGTCCAGAAACTGGTCAACAACAACTATTTCCAGAACTACGGAGAAAACAGCTACTCGGTTCTGGCCCGCGACGCATATCATCCGGTGCGGAACCCGAACGGCACACAACCCCGTCTGTCGACCATCACCGACACGGGCAACAACTGGCGGAATTCGGAGTTCTGGTATCGCAACTGCAGTTTCTTCCGGCTCAAGAACGTCGAGTTGAGCTATACGTTCAAGGATACGAAAGCGGCAACGTTCTTCAGCTATCTGAAAGTATTCGTACGGGGCACCAACCTGTTCGTCCTATCGCCCATGAAAGACGCCGATCCCGAACGTCTTTTGGCCGGTCTGGACAACTATCCCATGTACCGGGCATTCACCGGCGGAGTGACCATTACCTTTTAAACCGATCTAAGACATGAAAAAGATAAGCATATTCTTACCGATCATTTTACTCGGAGCGATCTTCAGCGCGTGCGACGATCTGCTCGGACTGAAAAAAGACGCAACGTGGGAGGATTACTACACATGGGGAATCGCCGACGCAGCCCGGGGTGTACTCAACAAGGCCTATTCGGGTAATTCAAACCTTCCCGACTCCTTTGGCGAAGCATTTCTGGATGCCGCCACAGATAACGCCATTGCCCGTAACCAGTCCTCATCGGCCTGGCTGGCCGGAAACGGCGGCATCACCAAAACAAACCCCGTTATCGGAAACTGGGATGTTTGCTACAACATGTTCCAATACATCCACGAATTTCTGCGCAAAGGGCTCAATGACGACGTTCTCTACTACCGCAACGACCCCGACAAAGATGCCCAGATGAAAGAACGGCTCGAAGGTGAAGCCTATTTTCTGCGAGCTTGGTGGGGTTTCCAACTACTCCAGCGCTTCGGCGGCCGGGCTGACGACGGAAAGGCTTACGGCTATCCGATTGTCACGGAGTTCATCGACCAGGAGAACATCAACGATCCGAAACTTTTCGTTCGTAATACGTATGAGGAGTGCGTACAGCAGATTCTGGCCGACTGTGACACGGCATTCAAAAAGTTGCCCGTCTACTGGACCTCTGGCAGTACGGACGACATCGTCGGCGAAAGTAATATCGGTCGGGCATCGGGCATGGCCGCATACCTGCTCAAATCGCGGGTAGCTCTCTACGCCGCATCGCCCGCCTATCAGGATGCTTCGGTGGTCCGTATCGACGGCATGGGGCAATTTACCGTACTCGATGAAACAGCCTACAAAAAGAAATGGGAACGGGCCGCTGTCATGGCCAAGCAGGCAATGAATCTGAGCGGATTCGGAAACTACACTTTCCAGAATGCCCCTAAATTCGCCTCCAACCCCAACAACGAGAACAGTGAGTTCGTCTTCCGCTGCCGCACCTATGGCAACCGGAATCTCGAAAACCGCCACTGCCCTCCTTCGAACTATGGCCAGGCTTTGACGCAGCCTTCGCACAACCTTTACATGGCATGCGCCGTAGCGGACGGAGGCTATCCGCTTAACGACCCCCGTTCCGGATTCGACGCAAACGATCCGTACAGTCTGCCCCTGGACAGCCGAGCCGTAAACCTGCTCTACCATCATGGAAGCGCTTACGGCAGTTACAACAACGCGGGCTTAAACTCTGTGGCAAACTATTTCAACCTGGCATACGGCAATATCGACACCCCAGTTTACAGTTCGAATGCCACCGTCACGGGATATTACCTGAAGAAGTTTATTCTCCCGAACATCGTCACAGACTATGCCAATCCGGGCAACCCCAGCCAGCGGTATAATCCCTACCTGAGACGCTCCGAAGCATTCTTCAACTACGCCGAGGCTATGAACGAACTGTACGGCCCAACCGGAACCGGAACCAGCACCGACTATGGCGTAGCGTTGGACATTTCTGCTCAGGCCCAAATGGCTGATATCCGCAGCAAAGCCGGAATCACGACCGACGACTACCTGACCGAGTGCAGCGGCGACCAGGCCAAGATGCGCCAACTGATCCAGAACGAACGCCGGCTGGAATTCGCTTTCGAGAACCACCGTTTTTTCGATATGCGCCGTTGTCTGCTCCGCTTGGACGAACCGGTGCTGGGCATCCGTATTACCAATGCCGAGGGCGGCGGATATAACTACGAAACCTTCACGGTCGAAACCCGCCCGATGTCAGAGGTTAAGTACTATTACCTTCCGCTTCCCGAGAGCGAACTCCAAAAGAATCCTAATTTAAAGAACAATATGGGGTGGAACTAACCGTTAATCCCACAAAACAAGTATCTCTATGAAAAACCTATTGAAAACGGCACTCATTCTTCTGGCAGGCATCGGCTTCGGATCCTGCTACGAGGGATATGTAGACGATTTTGAATACTCCACCACCCAGTTCATCCTGCAACAGCCGTTGCGGACCGTCGTCCCCGACCGGGGAGAATACACCGACATCTACGTAGGTGTTTCCATCGGCGGAAAACGAGAGGTAGACATGAACGACTGGGCCACTTTTGTGATCGACGAATCGCTGCTCAATGGCGTCTCCGGCAAGCAGTTGATGCCGGCAAACTATTACACTTTGGGCGACCCCTCGACCATGCGGGTACGCAAGGCCAACATGCCGGTTGCTGACGTCAAAATCTCCTTCACGGATGCATTCTATGCAGATCCGTTATCGCTGACCGAGACGTATGTCATTCCGTTCCGGCTGACCGGCTCTTCGTGCGACACAATCCCCGAAGGGAAAGACTACTCACTGGTATGCGTAAAATACGTCAGCTCGTTCAGCGGGACCTATTACGTCCGCGGCACAAAGACCCAGGTAGCCGACGCGAACGGAACTCCGCTGACCGACGGTGCAGTTACAGAATATTACGATCAGGACATCTCGCAGAACCTGACACGCGATTTCACCTCACTCGGACTGACCCAGGTACGGCGCGGCGGTGTAGCCGAATTGGCCGGAAGTGCAAAATACCGGGCTACGCTGACGATGACCCCTGCAGCTGAAGGGGCCAATTACGACTATGATGTGACCGTAACCACGGGCGACGATGCAAGTTCAGTGCCCATCACCAACGGTACAGGAAAGTTCTACAACGCCCCGTTCGATGTCTACGAGACCAGTCAGCAGGCTCGCTTCGAACTCTCCTACATCTATCAGGACGGTACGAATTTCTACAAGGTGGAAGAGGAGTTGATCCGCCGTCGCGATCCGTATCTCGACCTGCGCGTAGAGGAGTGGATGTAGCCCTCCGACTGGAGATTCGCACAATAAAAGCCCGGACCACCTTCATGGTCCGGGCTTTTATATATCGCCAGCAACAGGTAGGGCCAGAGAGGGCGCCCCGCTCAGATCTCACTCAGCTCCAGCCACCGCATACTCTTCCGGTCGATCAACTCGATCAATTCTGCCACACGCTCCGATTTAGCCGTAAGATCAGCCAAGGCAAGGGTCCCTGAGGAGAGTTCCGTCTCCAGCGCCGCCTTCTCGGCCTCCAGTTGGGGGATCTCCTGCTCCAGGGCCTCCATCTCGCGCTTCTCACTGAAGGTCAACTTGCGGGCCGAAGACGAGCGGCGATTCTCCTGTGGCTGAGGCTTGGGGCGCGCCTGTGCCTCCGCAATCCGACGCGCCGCCTCATAGTCACGTTTCCACTCGATATATTCGGAATAATTGCCCGGGAAATCCTTCACCTGCCCGTCACCGCAAAATACCAACAGATGGTCGACCACCTTATCCATGAAGTAACGGTCATGCGACACGACGATCAGACACCCCTTGAACGATTGAAGATACTCCTCCAGCACACCAAGGGTCACAATATCCAGATCGTTGGTCGGCTCGTCGAGCACCAGGAAATTGGGACTCTGCATCAAGATCGTACAAAGGTATAACCGCCGCCGCTCACCACCGCTCAGCCGCGACACGAAGAACTGCTGCGTCTGGGGCGTAAACAGAAAATATTGCAAGAACTGCGAAGCACTCATCTTCCGCCCATCGCCCAGGTGTACCTGTTCAGCGATGGCCGTCACCACGTCGATCACCTTCATCCCCTCGTCGAAGGTCAGGCCCTGCTGGCTGTAATATCCGAAGCGGACGCTCTCGCCCACCTCGATCGTCCCGTTGTCGGGCTGCTCCAGTCCCATCAACAGCTTCAGGAAGGTAGATTTGCCGCAACCGTTGTTTCCCACGATGCCCATCTTCTCGTAACGAGCGAAATTATAGTTGAAATCCTCCAGAATGCGCAACGAGCCGAAGCTCTTCGACAGGTGTTTCGCCTCGAAGATCTTCGTTCCCACGCGCGTCGCCTGGACATCGAGCCGCACCGTAGCCTGCGTACGGGTCGTACGGAGCCGCTGCTCGAGCACCTCGAACGATTCGATGCGGGAGCGTGCCTTCGTACCGCGTGCCTGCGGCTGGCGGCGCATCCACTCCAGTTCTCGTCGGTAGAGGTTCAACTCGCTCTCCCGCCGGGCGGCCGCCACAGCGGCCCGCTCCTGTTTCTTTTCCAAATAGTAGGAGTAATTCCCCTTATAGGCATAGATCCGACGGTCGTCCAGTTCGAGGATATCGCTGCAGACCCGATCCAGAAACCAGCGGTCGTGCGTCACCATCAGCAGCGTGCGGCCGCTCTCCGAGAGGTACTCTCCCAGCCAGTCCACCATATCGGTATCCAGGTGGTTGGTCGGCTCATCCAGAATGAGCAGGTCCGACTCGCTGATCAGCACATTGGCCAGTGCCACGCGTTTGAGCTGCCCGCCGGAGAGTTGCGCCACGGGTTGTCCGAAATCGCGGATATTCAGACGAGAGAGGATCGTCTTGGCCCGTTGTTCGTAGTCCCACGCCTGGAGGGCATCCATACGGGCCATTGCCTCCTCCAGTCCTTCGCCCGAAGGATCGGCGATAGCCCGTTCGTAGGCCGCAATAGCCCCGAGAGCCGGCGTGTCGGAGTGGAAACAAGCCTCCAGAACGGTCATCCCGGAGGGAAACTGCGGATTCTGCTCCAAGTACGCCACCCGCAGGTCGCGCCGCAGGACCACCTGACCGGCGTCACACTCCGAACGCCCGGCCAGAATGTTGAGCAGCGTACTCTTCCCTGCCCCATTCCGGGCCACGAGCGCTACACGTTCTCCTTCCCCGATACCGAACGAAAGATTATCAAACAGAACCAGATCTCCGAACGATTTGGAGAGGTTTTCCACCTGGAGATAACAGACCATACATTGCATGTTTTTAGCCACACAAAGCTACTCAAAAAAAACGGAACGGCAATCGGGACAATCTCTCGCGAAAAATAGTATCTTCACCGCAGAATCGATCTTTCCACACAGAATGGCGCGCAAATTGACAGGACATTTCAAATAAACATCATCGTCATGGAACAGAACAGCAATCATACCAACTCACAAGATACGGTTCAGGAGACCGTACAAAACCCAGAAACGACACAAACACAATCTCCGGCAGAGGCTGAACGGCAAAAAGCGAAAGAGGATCAACGCCGCAACCGGCGCGAAAAGCGTGCCTGTATGCTTCTTGCCAGCCGGGGACAAGAGTTCGCCCTTCTGCTGCTGCGCGTATTTTTCGGCATCATGATGCTCATGCACGGCCTGGACAAAGCCGAAAACTTCTCCGCACTCAGTACGACCTTTCCCAATCCGCTCGGGCTGGGCAGTTGGTTCACGCTGCTGCTCATCACCTCCGTAGAGATCGGAGCTTCGGTACTCATTATCCTCGGACTGCTGACGCGCATTGCAGCGCTCGCACTGGTCATAGCCATGTGTGTAGCGGCATTTTTCGCCCCGCCTGCATTCAGTCTGGCCGCATCGGAACTTCCTCTGCTGTATCTGGCCGTGTATGTCATTCTGCTGATCACCGGCGCCGGAAAATACTCCGTCGACTCGATCCTGCGACGGATATATTGCCCTAAGGAGAGTCAAAAAAGACGCTAACGCTTCCGTTGTTCCTTCAGCCAGCGGGAAAGCGAAACTGAAAACTCGTCGCGGTAATCGAACGGATTGGAGAAGCCCCATCCGTGACCGCCCGTCGGATAGATATGCAGTTCGGCCGGGATGCCTTGTGCGTGAAGAGCATCGTAGAACGCCGTACTGTTGCGTGGATTGACCCCCTTGTCATCGTCGCTCAAAGCCAGAAAGGTCGGAGGCGTATGTTCCGTCACCTGCAACTCATTGGAATAGAGGCGAACCAACTCGGCATTGGTGTTCCCGCCGATCAGATTCCGCCGCGAACCCTTATGTGTGAACTTCTCCTGCATTGTGATCACAGGATAGATCAGCACCGCAAAATCGGGCCGGTCGTCAACCCCGGTCAGATGTGTCGCCGCCGTAGAGGCCAGATGCCCTCCAGCAGAAAAACCCATCACGCCAACCTGAGTCGGATCGATCCCCCACTCCGCCGCATGCGCACGGGTAGTCCGGATCGCGGTCTGCACATCGAAGAGCGGAATCGCATGATGACCGTTGGGCATACGATACTTCAACACGACAGCAGCAATCCCCCGCTCATTCAGCCACTGAGCAACGTCATACCCCTCATTCTTCATCGAAAGGATTGAATAGCCGCCTCCCGGGCACACCACAACGGCCTGTCCCGTTGCCTGTGCCTCGGCCGGCAGGAAAACCGTCAGGCCTCCCTCGGAGGAGTTTCCCAGAATCCCCTTCTC